>NZ_CP073136.1:618650-927976 GCF_023035675.1 Borrelia hermsii DAH
TCGACTTGTAAATACTGTTCTAACTAATTTGTTGAATGCTTTAAAATTTTTAATTTCTTTCTTACACGGAATGAGTTTGAGAGTTGTTGATTTTACTTTAGGAATTGGATAAAAATTTTTTTTATCAATATCCATTATTTTAATTACATTAAAGTGTGATTGAACTAGCACTGTGAATGACGAGTAATTTTTATTTCCCTCTTTTGCAAGCATTCTGTCTGCTAGTTCTTTTTGTACTGTAAATACCATATGAGTTAAGATTTCATCTTCAATAAGCATTGATATTACTTTTGATGCAATGTTATAAGGTAAATTTGAAAATATTTTATTAATATTTTGTCCTTCTTGTTTATATGTCTTTAAAAAATCACCTTTTATTAGCTTAAAATTTTTAAGTTGTCCAAATTGTTCATTTAAAATTTCTGAGTACTTAGGATCAATTTCAAAGACTGTCAAGAAATTTGCTTTCTTAAGTAAGATAATTGTCATTGCTCCAAGTCCTGGACCTATTTCCCAGATTCTTTCATTTTCTTTGATTTCAAGCGCATCTACTAGTTTTTCTCTTATGTGCTCGTTAATTAAGTAATTCTGTCCCCATATTTTTCGTGGAGCTATATTTTTGCTTTCAAGCATACGTTTTATGCTGTTTATGCTGTTATAATTTATGTTCATAGATAATAAAATATAGCATATTGCTATTTAGTGTTTTACACTTTTGTTGCCGTATCTCTTTTCTTGTTCTAATTTATAAATTATGTAAAATATCGTTAGAATACTTAAGACTAAAAATATTCCTATATTATAATTTTGAATTACTGGAAATTTGCCAAAGATTATGGCTGTGTCTTTTATTGCCTTAAAGATATGAGTGTTAATTAGATCAAAGAATAAAAATAGATGCGTGTTGACCGTGTAGACACCTAAACTTAATATTGTTAGTATCAAAAATACTAGCATTAGGGGAGTAACTATTAGATTTGATAGTATTGAGATTGGCTGAAGATTGAGATCATTAGCATAAAGAATGGGAGCTGTTGAAACTTGAATTAAAAGTGTTGTAAAAATTGGAGATATGAGATTATTTAAGTTATATCTTTGATTAAGAGCAAGAGAGATTGATATTCCAAGTACTGCAAGATAAGATAACTTGAATCCTATTGAATTGAGTGTGTGTGGTAATATTATGGCATTTATTATAAAACTAATTGATAATGTACTAAGCAAATTAATTTTACCATATGTTAATTTATAGATCATAAGCGTTTCTATCATTATGAATGCTCTTAGTGCAGATGGTGAAAAGCCCGTTAAGATTAAATAATTGAGTAGTATTGCGCTTAGAATTAAATATTTTAGTTTTTCACTTTTAATGATATGGACTAAATAATAAAAAATGATATAAATTAGGTAAAAATGTAGACCAGATACCACTAAGATATGTGATATGCCTGCTTTTTGAAATAAATTACTCTCGTATTTTGTTATATTTGATTTATTGTTTGTTAGAATTGCTTTTGAAAAGTGAGAATATTTGATGCTGATTGAGTTTAAAAACTGATTTATTAGTTTATTGTATTTTTCCCTAAGCTTTACTAGCAGCGGTCTTTTAATAAGTTGCATTTTCTTATTTTGAATTTTGACGATATCTCCGATTTTGTATTTGTCTTCAATATTTTTGAATATGAATTTATATTTTTTCCCAAATCCATCTATTGATTCAATTTTGGTATTTGAGTATTTTTCAAAATAGGTAATGTTTGTTATTTGATAAACATTATCTTCAAGTCTTTTAAAGTTTAGACTAATCTCAAAGATGATCAGAAAACTTATACTAATCATGAATGTGAGTGACAAATGGGCATTTCTTTTGATTAAGAAAATTAACATTAAGATTAGATTTAAATATATTGGATTTAGTCTTAAGTAATATCTTATGAATAAATTTAATGCACTTATGATAAACAATAAAATCACTAAGAATCTCTTTTTAAGAAGTATATTTTAAATATATCAAAAATATATCAGATCATTTTTAGATTAATTATTATAAAGTTTGACAATCTTATATTTATGTATCTATAATTTATTATGACATTATTAAATAAATACCCTTTAAGGTATGCTTGTTTGGAGATTTTATTATCTTATTTTATAGTTTCTCGTATTTCTCCTTTTGATTATGTTGGCGTTGATCTTTGGAATTTTAGTATAAACCATTATTATTATTGGTTATATAGTGCTTTTTTAATTATTTTCATTATATATTTTGCTAAATTAACAAGTTCTTATGATTTTAGAGATGAGTTTTTTATTCCTGAATTTAAGCCCATTTTTATTTGTCAAGCATTTTTAATTTTTGTCAAGTTGCTTATTTATATTTTTTTTCTATTGATTATTTTATGTTTATGTATTTTGTATTGTTTCCCAGAATCATTGCGATTGTGGGTTGAAGCGGGTAGCTCTGGTTTTATGTGGAATATAGGCAGTAAGCAATCACTTGCTTTAATGGTTATTACTTCTCTTTTTACAGGAGGAGTTGAAGAATTGTTTTACAGGGCTTTTATTATTACTAAACTTAAACAGGTAGGGGTTGCTTCATTAATTGCAGCTTTTCTTGGTAGTATTATTTTTGCTTATGGACATTTTTATTATGGATTTATTGGGTTTTTCTTTGCATTAATTTTTGGGGGGATTTTATCCTATATATATTTGACACATAAGAATATATATTATTCGGTTTTTGTTCATAGTTTTTATAATATCTTTGTTAGTGTGTTGCTTTTTTTGTTAAATTAGTTAAGGAGGATTTATGCTGGATACTATACCTAAGCGCTTTAGGGAGATTGTGGGATTTTATGGTGATCTTGATATTTTTATTTATAAAGAGAATGAGTCTAAAGATTTTAAGAAACAGATATACTCTGATTTTTGGAATGAAGTTAAGAGGGCTGGATCTGGTCTTTTGCATTATGGGATTAAGAAAGGCGATAGAGTAGCTCTTATTTCTGATTCAAGAAGAGAGTGGATAATTATTGATATTGCTGTTATGAGCTTAGGATGTATTGATGTTCCAAGGGGTAATGATTCGTCTGATGATGAGTTAGCTTATATTATTAATCATTCTGAGTCTAGTTTTGTCTTTGTGGAGAATGCTAAACAGCTTCAAAAAATCATTGCTAAAAAACACGAGCTTAAATTTGTTAAACATGTTGTTGTTATTGATGATGATAAGCTTTATGAAGATAAATTGGGAAATATTACAATAATCTCTTATAAGAAATTATTGAGTGTGGGGTATGATTATTTAAAAGATAATCCTAAAATGTTTGATTCTGAGCTTGAAAAGGTTTCTGGAAAAGATATTGCTACTATAATATATACTTCAGGAACGACAGGATTGCCAAAGGGCGTTGTGCTTCGTCATGAATCTTTTATTTTTCAACTAGATAGGATTTCTAATTACTTACCAACACTTGAACCAGGGAAAATCATGATATCTATTCTTCCTCTTTGGCATTCATTTGAGAGAAGTTGTGAATATATAGTTACTCTTAATGGTATAGCAGTTGCTTATTCAAAGCCTATTGGGCCTATTTTACTTAAAGATTTTGCGACTTTAAATCCCCATGCAATTATTTCTGTTCCAAGGATTTGGGAAGGCATAAGGATTGGTATTATTAAAAGAGTATCAGAGTCATTTTTAAAGAGAATTTTATTTAATGTTTTCTTAAAAGTGGGAATCATTTATGTAAAGCTTAAGGAAAAATTTTTGGGATTTGTTCCTGTTTATAAGAAGTCGAATTTTGTAGTTTCGTTTTTTATGAAGGTTATTTATCTTGCTGGATTAATTTTGATTTTGCCTTTTAAATTTTTAGGATATGTTTTGGTTTTTAGAAAGATCAAGAAGGCACTTGGTAAAAGATTTGAATTTGGTATTTCTGGTGGGGGAGCTTTGGTAGATTATGTTGATTATTTTTTCAAAGCTGTAGGTATTGTAGTGCTTGAGGGTTATGGTCTTACAGAAACGGGACCTGTTTTAAGTGTAAGATGTCTAAGACGTCCTGTTGCAAATACTGTTGGTCCTTTGTTGCCCGATGTTGAATATAGAGTAGTTGATAGTGATGGTAATGCTTTACCTCCTGGTGAGAAAGGTGAACTTTGGGTAAGATCTCCTCAGGTTATGAGTGGTTATTTTAAAGATGAGGCTACAACAAGGGAAGTTTTAACAAGAGATGGTTGGTTTAAGACGGGGGATTTAGTTTGTGCAACAATGAACAATGAAATTTCAATTGTTGGAAGAACTAAAGATACAATTGTGTTAAGAGGTGGAGAAAATATTGAGCCTGAGCCTATTGAGAGAGCTTTATCAAAGTCTGTGTTTATTGAGAGTGTTGTGGTTGTCGGTCAAGATCAGAAGTTTTTAGGAGCTATTATTGTCCCTAATTTTGAAGTTCTTGAGAAGTGGGCTGGTTCTAATGGAGTATTATTTTCTTCTCGTGATGATTTATTATCTAATGAGTCTGTTAACAAACTTTATTCTAAATGTATTTCAGATATAGTAAATCCTAAGTCTGGGTTTAAGAACTTTGATAGAATCGTTGGATTTGTTTTATTAAAAGATTCTTTTGTTGTTGGTGAGGAGCTTACTAATACTCTTAAGCTTAAGAGATATTACATATTTGAGAAATATCATAAAAAGATAATGTCAATATTTAACAAGGATGACTGTGAGCTATTATGATGTAGACTTGTAAATTTAAATTTTTCAAATTTACATCTTTTTCATGTAGGGAATGTTAAGTAAATGCATACAGTTTTTTATTGTTTGTAGAACTGCTTTTGATAAATCAATTCTTGCATGTGTAAGTTCAGGTTTATTTTTATCTATTATTTTCGTGTCTTGATAGTATGTACTGAAGCTTTTTGCAAGCAAATAAGAATAGTTGGCTATTACTGAAGGATTACGATCTTTTGAAGCTTTAATTATATGTTCCTCAAATTCAGAGATAATCTTAATTATTTCCCATTCATTTTCATTTACTAAGAGATCAAAATTAATAGTTTCGTTAGATAAGTTTAATTCATCATATTTTTCAAGTATGCTATTAATTCTTGCGCCTACATATTGAATGTATGGACCTGAATTTCCAGTAAATGATAAACTTTCTTCTTTATTAAATAATATATCTTTGTGTATTGCCGTTTTGAGTAGATAGTAATGAATAGCTCCTAATGATATATTTAATGCTATTTCTTGGTAATCTTTTTTATCTGAATTTCTCTTTTTTATTTCTAGTATAATTGATTCACTTAAATCATGAATTAGATTGTCAGCATCAATTACATTGCCTTCTCTTGATTTCATTTTGCCTTCAGGTAGGTTGACCATGCCATATGATAAGTGCACTAGATTATTTTCTTTTGTAATTCCTAATTTATTTGCAACGTAAAATAAAGTTTTAAAATGGTGAATTTGTTCACTTCCAACTACATAAATCATTTCATCGAAATCAAATTCATTTTTTCTAGTTACTATATTCCCTAAATCTTGGGTTAGATAAATGGATGTACCATTAGCCCTTAAGAGTACTTTCTGTTTGAATTGTTGCTCAGAGATTTCATTCTTTTCTGTAGGTATATCAATACATATTGCCCCATCTTCTCTTTTATAGCATAAACCTTCTTCTAATCCTTTAAGTATAATTTCTCGTCCGATCTTAAATATTTCACTTTCAAGATAAATTTTATCGAATGTAATGTTTGTAAGCTTGTAGGTTGCTTTGATTCCTTCAATTGCCCATTGATTTAGTTTTTTCCAAAGTTGAACAGTCTTTTCATCTCCTTCTTCCCATTTACATAACAACTGTTGTATTTCATCTTCTGCCATTTCATTATTTTTTGCATATTCGTTGTATTTTACATAAAAATCACCGATTAAATGATCTCCCTTTTTCAAGGAAAGTTCAGGGGTTGTATTGTTGCCAAATTTTTTGTAAGCAAGCATGGATTTGCAGATATGTGTTCCCCTATCATTTATCAAATTGATTTTTGTTACCTGAGCACCAGAAGCTTTTAGTATTCTTGATAAGCTTTCTCCAATAATATCATTTCTAAGATGTCCTATGTGCAATGGTTTGTTTGTATTTGGCGAAGAAAATTCTATTATTATTCTTTTGTTTTTAAGTACATTATTTATTCCATATTTTTCTTTCTGTTCATTTACTTTCTTGATTGTATCTTTAATGTACTCTTTTCTGTTGAATTTTATGTTTAAATAAGGTCCCATTGCTTTGGTTGCATATTTATCCCCAATCTGTTTGATTATTTCTTCAGTAATTATAGATGTATTGAGCTTTAAGATTTTGCTAAATTCAAATATTAGTATTGATAAATCCCCCAGTTCACTTTTTGGAGGTTTTTGCATGATTATATTTATTTCCTCTAATTTAATACTTTCTCTTAATGCAAGCTCCTTTATTGTTTTGCTAATTATGTCTTTTAAATCTTTTTTTATTTTACTGTTCATTCTTTTTCCCTTTAATATTTATCAATATGTTAATTGAGAGAAAGATTAGGGATGCTGCTAGAAAAACATTTGAGCTATAAGCTTGAGTTTTTATTATATTACTATCTTTAATGATCGATAATTTAATATTGAAAAGCTGTAAGCTACCAGTATTTAGTATTTCTCTAAATACTGAAATTATTGCACTTAGTGATATGAATGTTATTATTGGTAATTTGGAGTATTTTAATATGCTTAATTGATCTTTTAAACCTTTAAAAGGTTCATTTTTGTGAAATGAAATTATTATAACTATTAAAATGGGGATTGAAAATCTTGAGTTTTCATAAAGAGTAGGAGTTACGTAGTACATAAATAGGTAAGTTAAACTGGTAACAATTCCTATTGTTAATAGATAGATTATTAATATTTGATTTCTTAATCCTATTTGTTTAATAATCATTGCTGGAAGTAAAATACATAGTGAAATCCAAATTGATATTATGGTTCCTTCTAAGAAATTTTTTGTATAGGAAAAAATTGGAAATAACATTAGGGATGTTTTTAAATATTTGTCGGTTATATAAAATGTTTTATTATGCATAAGATTTACCTTTAGCTATTTTGTTTTAAATTGATTTGTATCTGTGTTAATTTCTGTAATATGGTTTGAATTTGTTGTTCCAAAAGTTTTGATGCTCTCAACTGCTTCTATTAGTTTTTTGATTTCTTCTTTTAGTCCCCTCATTGAATTTGAAACAGTGACATTAATTTCTTCTAAAACAGAAACTGCATTGATTATCTCTTTATTGCCTCTAAACATTTCATTTGAGCCTATTTTTACCTCATATGTTATTTCTCTCATTGTGTTTAAAGCTTTTAAAATTTCTTGGCTACCAATTGATTGTTCTTGCATGGTGTGATTGATTTCTTCTATGACTTGAACTACGAGGTTGATTGAGTTGAATATCTGATTGAAGGCTTTATTTGTTAATTCTGATGTTTTTACTGTCTGATTGATTGAATCCATTATTTCATTTATTGATGCTGCAACTGATTCTGATTGTGAAGTGACTTGTTCTGCAAGGTCTTTGATCTCTTCTGCAACGATTGCAAAACCCTTTCCAGCTTCCCCAGCATGAGACGCTTCGATGGCAGCATTCATTGATAGTAAGTTGGTTTGACTTGCAATAGATGATATTAATGCATTAGCTTCTTGCAGTCTAGTTGAATTTTTGTAAATATCTTTAATTTGCATTATAATTTCTTCTTGCTTTTTTCTCCCATCATCGGAAAACATTTTAAGCTCTTCTGTGCTTTTTGCAGCTTTTTGTGTTATTTCTGTGACTGATTGTATGCTTCCTATCATCTCTTCAATAGCTGAGGATGATTCTTCAACGCTTGCAGCTTGAGTTTCAATTGAATTGTCAAGTGATGCAATATTTTTAGATAAATTTTCTATTGTATTTGTTGTATTTGAAATAAATTCGACTTGTTTTTCTATTTCTCCTTGTGTTTTTTCTATATACTTATTTGAGTTTGTTATTGTATCGTAGGCTTTATTTATTTCATTAAAAAGTAGGTCGCCATTGTCTTTCAATAATTTTACTCTGCCTTGTAGTGAGTTTATTACGTTTTTTAAGTTTTCAATGAAATGACCGAAATAATTTATTGTGGCACTTATTGAGTCTTTTCCTTTTGATTCAATCTTGATGGTTAGATCACCTTCTTTAACTTTTGGAATGATCTGATTAAGCTTTTCTATTTTTGATATGATTAATTTTTTGATTGTGATTATCATGATTAATATAAATATTATTACGAGTAATATTATTATTGATATTGATATCAATTTGATGTTATTAAGTTCATTTGAAAATATATTATTATAGTTCATTTGTATTGCTAAATACCAAGATGAAGATGCAAGTCTTGTTATGGAGATTATGTTATTGTTGTAGCTAGTATTATAATTATTTTTTCTCTTAGTTATTGCATTGAGTAATGGAGTTGTTATTTTTGTATTATTTTCAAATAGACTATTTATGGATAATTTTATAGGTTTAAGTGTTTCTTCGTTTTGTTCGCCAAAAATATCCCCTTGACTGTTGATTGCATATATCTTGAAGTAATGGTAGCTTTTGTGTTGGTTTCCTTTTTCTAATAAAGATCTCTCCAAAAGCATAAATATATTTTTTCTCAGTTGTTTTATCTGTTCTAGTATGTCTGCATATAAAACAATGTATCCATCATGATTTATTATCATATCTTTTCCTGACTTTATGTTTTCATTACTTGTATTATGCAAATCGTTTTGATCTGGTTGAGGAATCTTGTAAAGCATTGGTATATAGGATTTATTATTTATTATTGTTAAATCTTGGTTTAATGTAAGCGTATGGTAGTTATCTGTATTATGACCCGTTTTCATTTCTTGTAATTTTATGTGGGTATTTAGTCTTCTTGCATCGCTTGAATACAATATTTTTCCATTTTTATTTGTGTATTCTATTATTTTTATATAAGATGGAAATAAGCTTAATTGGTCTATAGATATTACATTTTTTACATGTTCACTTTTTTGTGTGCCTAAGTGTTGATTATAATGCTTAACAAAGTCATCAATAGCGATTAACATATTTCTTGTATCCCTAGAGAAGCTTTTTATCATGATGTTATTTACAAATTTTGTAAAGCTTTGAAGTTCTTTTGTTATTATTTTTCTGTACCCGTGATCTAATAGTATGAAAATGGTCATGGCAATAATTATTGTATAGATTACAATAACAAGATTAAACTTATAAAAGAGAGTGGAACTAGAATGATTTCTTTTCACTTGAATCCTCACAAAACTTTTTACAAAATATTATAACTAACTAGTATTATATACATTTTATTATATAATTATATACATATATTGAAATAATAAAATGTATATTTTATTGAATATTTGTTGATTATTCATATGATATCATAATATTTTAACACAGCTTAAAAACTTTGTTTTTATGGGTTTAATTTTGGAGATTTTTTTTATGAATGAGGATTTGGTAAATGTTAAATTAAAAAATATGAGGTTTTCTCTCTATCTCATACTTTTTATTTTTATTTGCTTTGGTTTATTATTTTTAGGGCAAGCTTATTTAAACTATAGAAATAGGTATTTGGAGCGTGTTGAATCTGATTTTAAACTCTTTTCAAAGAATGTGGCTTTTCAGGTTAAAAACAAATATAATGGTGCTGTTGGTGTTTTAAAAAATCTTATTGCAAATGATAATGTTGTAAATGTTTTACGTAATGTTTCAAATGATTTTATTGCAAGTGTTGACTTGCGATTCATAGATTTAAGTACAAGTATTGCTCTATTTTTAAGCTCTAAGGGATTTAATGAGGCAAGCAAAGTTTTTCAGCATGTACCCCTTGAAGCGAATTCTTTAGAAGGAATTTTTTACATTCCTGTTGGACAAAATGTTTTGATTTCAAATAAAAATTTTTCGTTCTTGGGTATAAATAACATTATTGAAAATTCTATTTACTTGGTTCCTGCAAAGAAACGTGTTGCGTATTATTCAAGCTATAAGAGAGTAAAAAACAGGCTTTATTCTGTTGTAAGTATGCCGGTTATAGATGATGATTCTGCAGTATTGGGTGTGATCTGTTTTTTTGTTTGTTTTGACAATTTATTTAGTGATATTGCAAATCAATTTAATTCTTATCTTAAGTCTAGCAATAAACATTATGAATTTTTTGTGGTTGATAAGGAGTTTAATCCTTTATTTTTAAGTCTTAATGATTTAAATATTAATAATTTTGCAGAAAACTATGCAAGTAGTGTGTTAAGTAAGGTTATGGCTCTTACTAAAGAGAGTCCTAATATTTCCAGGGATATTTTAAAATATAAGACCTCTTCTTATTTTTTAAGTACTGCTCAGATTGATGGAAATGGAGTTCAAGGTATCATTTTGAATATGAGCTATCTTCCTCTTAGATTCCAATCGAATGCAATATTTTTCTTAGGGTTTATATTTTTTGTTTATCTGATTATATTTTATCTTTATAATAGATTCATTTTGCCCTTTATTAGAGATTTTAGGATGCTGATTAACTATAAAAAGGAAAGAGAGGACATTCTGAGTCTCGAGTCTGTTTTAGAAGTTAAATATAAATCTTTTATTTTTTCTTACATTAGTGCTGAATTTGATAGTTTATTTTCAAAAACTACTAATGTTAACAATAGCATTAAGGCTTATGTACAGGAATTGAGGAAGTGTTTAGCTGAGATAAGCATACCCGCAGAAAGTATAGATAAAATGCATAATAGTCTTGCTACTTACGATAGAATGGGAGATGCTTTTTCTAAGTTTGAGAAATCAATTATAAATATTTTAAAGGATTTTGAGTCAATATCTAATCCAATTAGTGAGCATAGTAAAAATATATTGGATATTGCTACTAGATTTGAAGAGAATGCTAATGTTTTTTATGGAATAGATAAGAATTTAGAGGTTTTTAGTAAGGTTGTTGCATCAAATTCTGCAAGTATTGATGATGTAAAGAATAAGGTTGTTGAATTGAATTCTATTTTTGAGAATATTAATAAAAATTTTTCTGAACTTTTATCTCAGACTAATAATCTTCAGAGTGCAAATAAGCTTTTAGTGTTAATATCGGCTCAGACTAATATGCTTGCAATGAATGCAGCCATTGAAGCTGCCAAGGCTGGAGATGCTGGTAAGAGTTTTGCTGTTGTTGCAGAGGAGATTAGAAAACTTGCTATTAATTCTGGAAAGTATTCGACAACTATTAAGGATGAGCTTAAAATGGTTAATAATATTATTTCAGTTATAAGTTCAGAGATTGATGCTATTTATAAGGATTTTATTGACATCCAGGATAATATTAATAATAACTCTGTGCAGCATGAGAGAATTAATGTTACCCTTGCTAAACATGTAAAGGAAATTGAAGAATTTAAAGATAAATATTTGTCCCATGATATCAAGATTAAAGATACTAAGAACATGTGCAAGGAGATATTTAATAGTTACTTTGTTATTAGTGGGAAGTTTAATAATTTAAATAATGATTTGGGTGAATTTGAGGTTTCTAAGATGAGTTTAGATGCATTAGAGTCTTTACGTGAACATATATCTTTGGTTAATGAATGTAGAGACAAAATTGCTAATATGAAAGATATTGTTGAAAATATTAATCATGAATTTTGGGGTATATAACTTAATTTTTGTCGTTAAATCCGATATATAGCACTTCTTCTTCAAGCAAAAACCCTGTTTTTATTTGAACTTCAGTTTTTACTCTCTCAATTAGGGTTTTAATATCTTTAGAGCTGGCATTATCATTATTAATAATAAAATTACCATGGTAGTGTGATACTGCTGCTCCCCCAATTTTTAGTCCTTTTAAGTGGCATTCTTCAATTATTTGCCCAGTAGGTTTTGAAAATTTTCTATTATTTTTAAATGTACTTCCGCTACTTGGGAAGAGATAGTGTCCTTTATCTATTCTATTTTGCTTATTTTGTTTCATAATCTCTTCAATATGTTTTTTATTGCCCTTTGCTAGGTTTAGGGTTGCTTTTAGTATTACAGTATTTTTGTTTTGAAAAGGGGAGATTTTGTATGAAAATTCACCTCTTTCAAATTTTTTGCAGATAGTTTTTCCATGCTCATCTATAAAAACAACTTGATCTAATATTTCAGAAATTTCGTTTCCAAAACACCTGGCATTCATCCAAATTGCACCCCCAAGTGTTCCAGGAAGTCCGTATATGAATTCTAATCCGCTTAATTCATTTTGTAATGCAAAATTGCATAAATCGTCAAAATTGGTTCCGCATTCAGCAATAATTTGATTGTCTTGAAGTTCAATTTTATTTAAGTGTCCAGTGTATATTATGGGAAAATCAATTTCCCCCCCATCGTTTATTAGCAGATTGGAGCCCCCTCCTAAAATAAATATTTTGATTTTTTCTTCTATTGCTACTTTGAAAATATGTTCTGTATCTTTGATTGTTTTGGGCGTTAAGAATAATTTGGAAATTCCCCCTATTTTATAGGTTGTATAGTTTGCAAGATTTTTTGTTTTAGGTTTAATGTTAATTTTTTTAAGGAAATTATTTATGTTTTTTGACATGTTTTCTAATTTTATATTGAATTATTACTTTTTTCAAATTTGAAGTAACATTTTTAGGTGTGATTTGGGTAAATTTGTCAAATTGTTTTAAATATAATAAACTTAGTATAGTAAGCTATATAGAGATTATGTTAATCGTAATTTATTTTAGTATTTTTGATCTCTAGAATTAATTTTTTTCACGGGATGTATGCTTCTTAAGTTATATAATACAAAAACAAAAAGTTTATCTGATATAAAAAATTTTAGTGATACTAAGGTTTACGCTTGTGGTCCTACTGTTTATAATTATGCCCATATAGGTAATCTTAGAACATATATTTTTGAAGACCTGCTTATTAAGTCTTTAAGGTTGCTAAAATATAATGTTAATTATGCAATGAATATTACTGATATTGGTCATTTAACAGGCGATTTTGATGAGGGGGAAGATAAGGTAGTTAAAGCCGCAAGAGAGAGAGGACTTACAGTCTATGAAATTAGCAGATTTTTTACAGAAGCTTTTTTTGATGATTGTGCAAAATTAAATATCGTTTATCCTGATAAGGTGCTTGTTGCAAGTGAGTATATTGCTAGTATGATAGAAGTGGTCAAAGTTCTTGAGCAAAATGGATTTACTTATTTTGTTAATGGTAATGTTTATTTTGATACGTCTCGTTTTAATGGTTATGGGCAGATGGCTGGTATTAATCTAAATAATTTTGGGCGTTCTTCTGTTTCTAGAGTTGAGATAGATCTTTCAAAAAAGAATAAATCAGACTTTGTTTTGTGGTTTACAAATTCAAAATTTAAAGATCAGGAAATGAAATGGGATTCGCCTTGGGGATTTGGTTATCCAAGTTGGCATTTAGAATGTGCAGCAATGAATTTAGATTATTTTAAGAGTACTCTTGATATCCATTTAGGGGGAGTTGATCATGTTGGGGTTCATCATATAAATGAAATAGCAATAGCGGAATGTTACTTAAATAAGATGTGGTGCGACATGTTTGTTCATGGTGAATTTTTGATTATGGAAGATGAGAAAATGTCAAAATCAAATAATAATTTTATTACCATTAAAGACTTAGAATCCGATGGATTTTCACCTTTAGATTTTAGATATTTTTGTTTAACTGCACATTATAGAACTCAACTTAAGTTTACGTTTAGTAATCTGAGAGCTTGCAAGATAGCTAGAGAAAATATGCTTAATAAATTGACGTTTTTTTATTCTTCATTAAGTCAATTTGACATGGCATTGCTTAATAAAAATTGTGAGAATATTGAGTCTGTTTCAGAGAATAAATACTATAATAATTTTTTGGAAAAAATAGCTTTTGATTTAAGTATTCCTCAGGCATTAGCCTTGCTATGGGATATTGTTAAGGATGATGATCTAAGTGCTCTTTTAAAACTTCTCCTTGCATTTAAATTTGATGAAGTTTTATCCCTTGGTTTAAAGGAAGGAGTGCTTAGAGAAATTGAGAGGGATAGGGTAAATATTGATGATACTATGCATTCTTTGATTGAAGAGAGACGGCTTGCCAAGTTAAGAAAAGACTTTAAGCGTGCTGATGAGATTAGAGAATATTTTCGCTCTAAGGGTTTTGTGTTAATTGATACTGAAGAAGGGACTAAGGTTAAAAGAGGGTAGTTTTTGGCAGTATTTTTTAAGAGTCAATCTATTATTTTAAGTTTTATTTTTTTAATTTTTTTAAGTTTATTTGTTTTTTCCGGATTTTTATTTTATTTAAAGCCTGTAATTTATGAAATATCACCAATGCCCGCTTCACATGAAAATGTAATTGTAATTAAAGGGCGTAATTTAGGCAATAAGATTGGAGAGGTTAATATTAATAATCATTATTTAACTAAAAGTAGTATTATTAGTTGGAGCAATAAGAAGGTAGTTTTTAGAATTACAGATGAAATCTCTTCAGGCCTTGTTTTTGTAAAGAGCGAGGAAGGGATTAGTAATGAACTTTTTCTTGTAATTAGTAGGCAAGTTCCAATTAAACTTGAAGAGAAAACCAAACCTTTTCTTTTTGATACTGAGAATCTGGTTTTAATGACAAATGTTCCTGTTACATTAAGAGGCAAAAATTTAATATCAGATTTTGCTGTTGTTGAGATATTTATTCAAACAAAACATGAACTTTATAAAATCCTTTCCAGAGATATATTGACATTGAGTCAAGAGGAAATAAAGTTTATTCCTCCAAAGACTTTGCATATTGATGGTGAGATTTTTTTACTAGTTGACGGAGTTGAAAGTAATAGAATTCCTTTTAATTTTGATAAAAATTTTTTTATGTGGAATTTAAAGAGAAGTAGAAATTTTAAAATATTTCATGAAATTTATTTTGTTCAGGCTAATAGTAAGGAGGATTCTAGTGCGATATCAGATGACATTAATTTTAATGTTTTTTATTTAAGTCCAATTGAAAATGAAAGACAAAAAATTAAATTTTCAGATAATAATGGAAGTGTATTGGATTTAGATAATTTATTTTTTAAAAGTTTGAAGTCAAATACATATCATTTAAAATTTGAAGTTGAGACTTATAAATTGGATTTAGATATTTTTGATAGAAATGCTTTAAAGCGTATTAAAGTAAATACGGATAGTGATATGTATGAATTTAAAACTTATGTTTTAAATAAGAGGAATCGTTATTTATCTTATGATTCACTTGACTTAAGTCCAATTAACTTAAATATAAATAACAGGGATTCAGCTTATGAATTGGCAAAATCTATTATTGATGCTTTAATTTTGCATTTTACGGTTATAGATAATGATTTAACTTTGGATGAGTCTATTAAAATGAGAGAGATTTCAGCTGATAATTTGATCTTGCTTACGAATTTATTGTTTTTACGAAATAATATACCTTTAAGAAACGCGGTTGGATTTTATTTTGATTCTAAATCTTCTAGTCTTAAGAAACATATTTGGTGTGAATTTTTTTTAGAGCATGTTGGATTTATTTATTTTGATATAGTAAATGCAGTATTATTTAGAGATAGTTCTAATTATTTTTTGAATATGTCAGAGAATTATATTCATTATGGGTATAAGGAAGATTATGATGATGACTTATTGGCTGATGAATATTTTGACCTAGTATTGTTTAAATATAAAAGCTTGACAAATAGTAATTATTCTTTGAATTATAGGATTACTTTGGAGGAAAATATTAATGATAGATAGCATTTTATTTGATTTAATTGAAAGGGAAGTTAAGAGGGAGAAAGAAAATATTGAATTAATTGCTTCAGAAAATTTTGTCTCATCAGATGTAAGAAGGGCTGTTGGAAGTATTTTGACTAATAAATATGCTGAGGGTTATCCTTCAAAGAGATATTATGGTGGATGCTTTGTTGTTGATGATATTGAAAGTTTGGCTATATCACGGGCAAGAGAGCTTTTTGGTGCAAATTATGCCAATGTCCAACCTCATAGTGGTTCTCAAGCTAATATGGCTGCTATAATGGCACTTATTAAGCCTGGGGATAGAATTCTTGGAATGGAATTGTCTCATGGTGGTCATTTAACCCATGGTAGTAAAGTTAGTTTTTCTGGGATGTTCTTTGACGCATATTCTTATGGAGTGTCAAGGGAATCTGAGATGATTGATTATGATGATGTTAGAAAAATAGCTAAAGAATGTAGACCCAATTTAATAATTGCTGGTGCTTCTTCTTATTCAAGGGAAATTGATTTTAAAAAATTTCGTGAGATAGCGGATGAAGTTTCAGCTTATCTTTTGTGTGATGTTGCCCATACAGCAGGTCTTATTGCTACAGGTTTTCATAATTCTCCTATTGATGTTGCACATTTAACTACAAGTACTACCCATAAGACTTTAAGGGGGCCTAGAGGAGGATTAATTCTTGCAGGTAGGGAATCTAGTATAATAGTAAATTATAATAATAAAGAGAGAAGACTGGAGGATGCTGTTAATTCTTGTGTTTTTCCAGGAACCCAGGGTGGACCCTTAATGCATGTTATTGCAGGTAAAGCAGTGGCTTTTAGAGAAGCTTTGATGGAGGATTTTAAGGATTATATTTCTAGGGTCATAAGTAATACCAAAGCTATGGCTGAGTGTTTTATTTCAGAAGGTTTTAGGATAGTTAGTGGTGGAACGGATAATCATTTGTTTTTAGTTGACCTTGGTATTTTGGGTATTACGGGAGCTGATGCTGAGAAGGTTCTTGAAAGAGTAAACATTACTCTTAATAAGAACGCAATTCCTTTTGATTCAAAGAATCCTTCTGTAACTTCTGGTATTCGAATTGGTGCTGCTGCTATTACTTCAAGAGGTTTAAATAGAGATGATTCTATTAGAGTTGCTCATTTTGTTATTAGGGCTTTAAAGACTAAATCCGAAGATGAGCTTAAAAAAATAAAACGAGACGTCATAGAATTTATTAGCAGTTTTGATATGCCTTAATTTTGATTTGCAGGTTGTTTATTTAGGTGTCTAATTTGTTTCAAATTTTCTTGTTGTTATTGCCATTTATTTTAATTCTTAGTCCCTTTCTTTTAAGTGTGTTTTTCATATTTTTTATTTTTTTTATAATCTCCAGCATTTTAGGTGGATTTAGGATATACACAACAAGAGATTACTCTTATTCTAAATCAAGGGAATTTGAATTTTATAAATTGTCTTTTTTACTAATGGCCAAGTTGATTTCTATTTTGGGGTCAATGACTGGTGAGCAATTAAATTATATTAATTTTATAATTAGTTCGCTAAATTTATCCGAGAAACATAAGACAGAACTTTATAATATATTTCATTTTTCTGTTACTCAGAACAGAAATGCAGACAAAATATTATATACGCTGAAGCTTGGATACTTTCAGCATAAAGATCTTTTTGTATGGCTTGTCTCAGCTCTTAAAGAGATTAATAATTTAGCTAGATATGGAAACTTGGAAGGGGACAAATTTATTCGATATGTTAGTTCGTTTCTTGAACTTGATTTTGAAAGTTATGATACTTATAAAAATATTAATATAGAGATTGTTAATCCTTATGAGGTATTGGGTTTGAAGTATAATGCTAGTGATGATGACATAAAGAAGGCTTATAAAAGATTGGTTATACAATATCATCCAGATAGATTTGCAAATGAACCTATTAAACAAAAAGAAGCGAATGAAAAATTTATTAAGATTCAAAATGCTTATGAAAAGATTTGCAAAGAGCGAAATTTAAAATAGTAATGATGCCACTGATTGCATTTAACCCATATATAGTATTTTATATTTTAAATAAATTTGATAGATCGTTTAAAGAGTAGAAATCTACTCTTTAAACGATCTATCAAATTTATTCATTAAAATTTACTTTAAGTTGTAGGAAAACACTTCCCTTTTGGTCTTTTCTTGCGAAAAGATCGTTTGAGTCCCATCCAAGTGATATTGTGGTTAATTTGATGAATTTATCTAGCTCTAATCCAGCTTTTAAATATAGGCTTTTGTCTGAACCTTTAAGTGATCCTAAAAAATGAGTACCTACATATGGAATTATATGTGCATTTTGTGATCCAGATTCAACAGGTATTGCGTAATCGATGTATAGAGCACCTCCAATCTTGGCCGCATCAGCAAATGAAACCGATTGATTATTGGTAGTAGTAGCAGTAGTATTGGGCGTGAGAATAGTTATTATATCATCTGATTGAGGTCGTTCTTTTAATAGCTCATAAACCCCAATTGAGGCTATCCATCCAAGACCAGGAATAATGCCTTTTTTGTTATCTTCATAAGTTGAAATCTCAGCATTGAAGGTTTGAAATGCTTTTGCAGCGATTTCCTGTATTACTTTGTTTGAAGATGTAGGCTTATATAAGTTTTGTCCATAGGTAATACCAATTCCAATTCCAGATTTTTTGCCTTGTGTGCCAAATATTCTTTTACTGTAAGAGCTACCTCCACTAATTGACCATGATTCTTTTTCACCTTCATCTGTATTCCAAGCTAAACCGATACCAGTTCCTATGGAAAATGCAAAATTAGTGGTTCTCTTTGTATCAAATTGAAGTTTATTCTCTTTTGGATTGAATTGAGACTTGTCATCTGTATTTGCTTTTTTGGAGATGTGTCCAAGTATAGAGAAATCACTGGCAAATGGATCTATTCCTAAATCAGAGCCTGTTTGTAATAAGAGGTAAGTATTTCTGTTATTGATTTTTGTAAGACCAAGTTTGTAAGTAAATCCGATAGAGGTCATAATAGATGCATTTGATAAAGTTGGACTAACTAGATCTGATCCAGCAACAGCTGTGTCTTGAAGACCATATGTTATTGATGAATGATTAAATGTTGAATTTCCGATTGCTCCTGAGATTCCAAAGTTTAATTCAAATGGAGTTTCTGCAATGACATCTGAGCTGTATTGTTCTAATTCATTTTTTATTGGCTTCCATTTTACCTGAGTTCCATAAAGCATGCCTTGATAGGTATCGTTGTAAGGAGTTTCTTCTTTTTTCTTTTTATCAGCCTCTGAATCGTTAGCATTTTTTTGATGGTTTCTGTTACCCGTTCCTGTTGCTCCAATTGCAAGCACAAGTTCTAATTGTGGAAGAGTGTATCCAAACTGAAGTGAGCCTATTTTTTTTGCTGTACCTCTTGCAAGAATTGTTCTTCTTGTTGCGCTGTTATTGCTTGGGAAACCGTAATATTTGCTTTGAATGCTAGTCATTGGCGCAAAACTAAATAATGATTCTTGATTAAAATCAAAATTAGTCATTGATTCCATTTTAAGATAGAAATCATACATGTTTATTTTTGCTGTAATATTGCCTACATTAATTTTAAGTATGGCATCCTTTTTCCCTTGAGCTTTTATAAATAAATCCTCTATTTTAATGTAAGCTGAGAAAGGATCATCCTTGCCTACTTCTTTATTTTTTTCAAATGGTGTAAATTTAAATCCTATCTGGCTTTTATTTTCCAAACCAGGAATGAGTTCATCCATATCAAATCTAAATTCACTGCTGTTTTCGAATGTGAATTTAGGACTCCATGGATTTGATTTAGGTGCATCTGTATTTAAATCGTCTGCAAAAACTGTGGTAGTGCTTAGCAGTATTATCAAGACATATAATATGATCATTTTTTTCATTTTCATATCTCCTTTGTTGTAAGATTTAGGGCTTCGTTAGAAGTTTTAAATAATATGTATTTTTGTCTTTGGGTATTCATGATATTAATTCTTAGATAAAAGTTCAAGTGTTAATATGGTTTATATTGATTTTTAATAAATAAGACTAACAAAATAACTATGTTAGTCTTATTTATTAGATATTATTTATAATAAAAAGTGAACTAAAATGCCTGATATAAAAATATAACCAAGAGCGTATGCTATGGTTTTTGATAATAATTTTCCTTCTTGCCCAATAAGTCCTGCGGTTGTTGTTGCTATTGTAATATTTTGAGGTGAGATCATTTTGCCCCCTGTTGCTCCTGTTGTGTTTGCGGCCGCAAGCCAGTAAGGATTGACATCAATATTTGCTGCAATTTGTGTTTGCAGGGGTCCAAATAGAACATTTGAAACGGTATCGCTTCCTGTTAAAAAAGTGCCCAGAGCCCCAATTAATGGACTAAATAATGGGTATGATGTACTTGTCAGTGTTGATATGCCATCTGCTAAGTCTTTTATCATGCCGCTATGTGTCATCAATCTTGATATTGATACTATGCAAATAATTACAAAAGAAGATAATGCCATTTTTTTTATTGTAAGTCCAAATGTTTTTAGTTGTTCAACTATCGAAACTCCTCTGATTGAGTAAGACACTACTGTTGCAAGAATAATTAGGGGGCCTGGTGAGGTTAGCCATTTAAATTGTAGTGGATTTGTTCCTGGATAAATTGAAAGAGTAGTTTTAAAGTTTGATAGATATTTATTTATTCCATAGAAGAGTGGTGAAACAATTATTATGAGTGAGACTATCAAAATGTAGGGCAAGCATGCAAGAAAGCCTTGCATTACTGATACTTTTATGTTGTTATTAGTTGTACCTTTTTTTTCAAAAAGCTTTGCATAAATTATTGTTATTGCCATTGCGGGTATGCTTCCAAGTATTGCGGGAAGCTCTGGGCCTAAGGTTTTTGAAACATAAACTTGGGATATTGCTATTGATGCTCCTGAGAGTAGTGTAAGGATAAACATTCCTCCCTTAAGAGCTTTGATCCCCCCTCCTACAAGCATAACTAGTATAAATGGTATGACAAGAGTTGGCAGTATTAGTTGCAAAGATACATCATATGATAACCTCATAACATCTAATCCTGTTGCTTGGGCTAGAGATATTATAGGGATTCCTACTGAACCATAGGCAGTTGAAGAGGTGTCCATGATTAAACATATAAGACAGGCAAAGAATGGTTCAAATCCCATTGCTATTAGTATTGATACGGGAATTGCTACGGCAGTTCCATATCCCGCAACTCCTTCTAAGAAATTACCAAATCCCCACGCTACAAGTAAAACTATTATTCGTTTGTCAGAGGATACATTTGATAACATGGCTTTTATAATTTTCATGTCATTTTGACTTTCAGCCATTTTATATGTGAAGATAGCAGCTATAATTACAATAATTATTGGCCATATTCCCATTATTGTTCCCTCAAATATTGCAAGACTCGTATTAGCTATTCCTAGATTCTTATCAAGTAGGACTATTGCCATGGTGACTATTAAGCATATTGGTATCACGTAGTATGCTGGTTTTTTTATTATCCCAAGTCCAATGATTATTAGCATAATTGGTACTAAGGCTTTAATGAAATCATAAAAATTCATAATAAGATATGCGCTCCTTTTTAGATTTACCATTTAATTTTATAACAAATTTTTATACAATAACACATAATATTGCTTTATGAAAATTGTCTTTACTATTCTAAGCTTTTTAATTTTATTTAGTATATTTGGTAAGCTTTTCTCAATTGATTTATTTGATATTGAGAGAGTAACTGAAGATGCTAAATCAGTTGTTTTGATTGATTATGATACTAAACGTATTTTTTATGCCAAAAATCCAAATTTAGTTTTTCCACCAGCATCGCTTACTAAGCTTGTTACTATTTATACTGCTTTAGTTGAGGCAAGAAAAAAAAATATAGATTTAAAGACTATTGTTCCTATTAGCAGTGCCGCATCGTATTATAATCTGCCTTTAGGTTCTTCATTAATGTTTTTAGAAGAGGGTCATAAGGTGAATTTTGAGGAGTTGCTTAAAGGTCTTGTGATTTCTTCAGGTAATGATGCTGCTATTGCAATTGCTGAATTTATAGTTGGGAAGAATTTAAGCAATTTTGTTAATTTAATGAATATTAATGTTTTAAACTTGGGACTTGTAAATATGAATTTTGTTGATACATCGGGTTATTGCAATGGTAATCAGATCACAGCATTAGAAATGGCATTGTTTGCAAGAACTTACATAGAGGAATTTGAATTTATGCTTGCTATACATTCTCTTAAAGATTTTATTTATCCAAGGTCTGAAAATTTAGGCAATACTTCTTCTTCAAAGATGTTAAATTTAAAACAAGAGAATAGAAATGTTTTGATATTTAATTATCCTTATGCTGATGGATTAAAAACCGGTTATATTAAGACATCTGGTTTAAATTTAGTCGCTACAGCCAAAAAAGATGATATAAGATTAATAGCGGTTGTCTTGGGGGTTAATAAGGGAATTAATAGCGTTGGAGAGAAAAAGCGTGCCTTAATTGCACAGAAATTATTTGAATATGGCTTTAGTAATTATTCTCGATTTCCTTTCATTGGTAAAATTAGAAAAAAGATCTATAATGGGACATGGTAAATATTTCTTTTAAAAAGCTTTTTAATCTTTTTTTTGAAGAGATACAGTTTAAGGCAGTAGAGTCTAGTATAAAAGCATTAATTGCTCCACTTGAAAATAATGAGGTAGTGGGAATATTAATTTTGGATACTTTTAACTTAGAGGTGCTAAATTGATTTGTTTAGTTGCGTTTAAGAGTTATAAATTTTAATAGCATTTATGGATGTTTATAAAAAATTTTAAGAGAGTAATTGATTTTATGTTAAATCATTTTAATTTTAAATTAAAGAGAGATGTTACAATAATAGTGCCAGGTGAAGCTTTTGTGTCAAATGATAGGGTTATCTCTACGATACTTGGTTCTTGTGTTGCTGTTGTACTTTATGATGAGATGCGTAAGCTTATAGGAGTAAATCATTATGTACTAGTGAAATCTGATTCAGTGATTAATGCTGCACAGAGAGGTAGATATGGGGTTTATGCTATTCCTATGTTAATTGATGCTATGCTAGGGAGTGGTGCATCAAAAAGTAATCTTAAAGCCAAACTTTTTGGAGGTGCTAACTTTATGGCCAAAGAGACAATAAGGGTAGGTATTGAGAATTCAGAGTTTGCCCTTAATTCATTAGCCAAATATGGTATTCCGGTTGTAGCTTGCGATTTTGATCAGTCTAAATCCAGAAAGATTTTTGTTTTTCCTGAAAATTTTAGGGTTATTGTGGAATACCCAGATGGTGCTAAAGTTTTCTAGCTTGCCTTAAATTAATTTAGGCTTCATGAGTTTCAGTGTGTGATTGTTATTAATGATGGGATTTTTTAATTGTTGGTAGGTATTAGGTGTAGGAAAGCTAAGCTTATTTAATTGATTTGTTTATACAAATTTGCCATTCTAAAAAAGTGTATTTATTAATTCTTACTTAATTTATTAGAAATTAAGTTTTGAAGTATGTTATGATGGTAGCATGTAATAAATATGTTTAATGATAAGTTTGGTTTTATTAGAGGATAAGGATGGAAAATGTTGTAATTCGTTATTTTAAGCAAATATCTCAAATTCCTAGATGTTCAAAAAATTTAAAAGGTATTAGTAATTTTATTAAGGAAGAAGCTAAAAAATTTGGATATTCCTTTAAGGAAGATGGTATAGGCAATATTGTAGTTGGGGTTAAGGCTAATGGCTGTAGCAATATGTTGCCTATTATTTTGCAAGCCCATACAGATATGGTTTGTGAAAAAAATGAATCTGTTATGCATGATTTTGAAAAAGATCCGATCAACATCATTGAAGATAATGGATATTTTGTTGCATCAGGTACTACTCTTGGTGCTGATGATGGGATTGGGGTTGCTATGATGCTTGCCATTATGAGTGAGTCTTTGACTTTTAAACATCCTGATTTGGAACTTCTTTTTACTGTTGATGAGGAAATAGGGCTAATAGGCGCTATTGGACTTGATCCTAATTTATGTAGTGGGAAGATGTTGATTAATCTTGATGGAGAAGAAGAGGGTTATTTTTTAGTTGGTTGTGCTGGCTCTCGACTTGTTCATATTAACTTTGAACCGCAATATAGACAAAGTAGAAAAAAAACAGGTGTTGAGATTTTTTTTACAGGTCTTAAAGGGGGCCATTCTGGTGCGGATATTCATATTGATTTAGCAAATTCTTTGAAATTGATGTTTTTTGCTTTAAATACCCTTAGAGCAAACATGGAATTTGAGATTGGATATATATCTGGTGGAGATAAAAGTAATGCGATTCCTAGGGAGGCAAAAGCATTAATATTAATTGAAGCTGAGCATTATGTTTTATTGGAGAGAGAATTAAAGTCATTTAAGCGTCATGCACAAGAGATGTATACTCTTGATTCTGATTTTGAAATTCTTTTAAGGAGAGTAAATTTTTCTGGTAATGTTTTGGATGATATGTCTCAAGATAAGCTTTTAAATATGGGCATGGCATTTTTGCATGGGGTTCAAAAGGTTGAAAATTATGATGAAAAACTTATTAGAACGTCTCTAAATTTTGCTAGTCTTTTAAAGGTTGGTAATGAGTATCAGTTTATATTTACAATAAGGTCTTTGTTAGATATTGAGAAGGAATATATCTTTAATCATTTAAAGGCTATTAGTGATCTTTCTGGTGCTAATTTAAGAATAGTTTATGATTATTCTTCCTGGAAGCCAGCTGAGAATAGTAAACTTTTAAATCATCTTAAGAATGTGTATAAAGATATGTATTTAAAAGAGGCTAAAACTGTAGTGATTCATGCTGGTCTTGAGACTGGAATAATATCTGCAAAATTTGGAGGAATAGATTCAGTTACAATTGGACCTTGGATTAAGTCTCCCCATACACCACGGGAACGGGTTGATATTGCTTCAACTATTAGGGTTTATAATTTCTTGAAGAGAAGTTTAGAGACTTTATAAATTTTGTGTTTTATATTGCTTGATTTTGAATATATGTTTCAGTTGACTTACTCTTTGAATATATATAAAATAAGTTTACATGTAATTGAGTATAGTTGAGTATAATTGGTGGTTGTAGCTCAGTTGGTAGAGCGCCGGATTGTGGTTCCGGACGGCGCGGGTTCAAGTCCCGTCAGTCACCTTTTATTTTTGTTAGACTGCACCCATGGCTCAATTGGATAGAGCGTTGGACTTCGAATCCGAAGGTTGCAGGTTCGAATCCTGCTGGGTGTGAAACATTAGTTTTATACTTGAAAAAGCTTTTTAAGTTTTGTATACTACCTAAGGTATGCAGGAGTGGTGGAACTGGCAGACACGCTAGACTTAGGATCTAGTGCCCTGGGCATGTGGGTTCGAGTCCCACCTTCTGCAAGAAATGCGAAAGTAACTCAGGGGTAGAGTGTCACCTTGCCAAGGTGGAAGTCGCGGGTTCAAATCCCGTCTTTCGCTTAAATTTAGTAATAATTAACATTAGTGCATTTTAATTAGAGGAATAATGTGATATTAAATGATGATGTGAAATTGATTCCTGGTTCTAAGGTTGAAGCTGTTATTAAAATTTCAAAAGAATTTGTTAAAGGTAAATACAACGAGATTTTACAAGATTATTCTTCTCGTCTTAAGATTAAAGGTTTTAGGATAGGAAAAGTTCCTTTTAGTATTATTGAAGGCAAATATTCTGATAATATAAGAGCTCTTACTATAGAAAAACTTATTCATAAGTCTTTAGAAGAATTTTTTAAAAGTGCAACTTATAAACCATTAGGTTATGCTGTTCCTAAAATATTAGATGAAAAATTAGAAATAGATTTCAATAAAGATTTTGAGTTTACTGTTGTTTATGAGGCTTATCCTGAATTTGAGATACCTGATATCTCTAATGTTGAGGTAGAAATTCCAGAAGTTACCGTTTCTGATTCTGATGTAGAGGACGAGCTTAAATTATTACAACTTGAAAATGCAATGGTTGTTGATGATAGTGGTGATGTTAAGGTAGGCAGTATTGTTAGAGTAGATTTTGTGGAACTTGATGATTCTTTAAGTGAGATCTTAACAACTAAGAGGCAAGATTTTGTTTTTACTGTTGGTGAGTCTAATAATTATTATGGATTTGATAATGACATCATTGGAATGAAGAAGGATGAAGAGAAAATAATAGAGAAAAATTATAGTGCTGATTATAAATTTAGTGAGCTTGCTAATTCTTTTAAGAGATTAAAGATTATTATTAAAGATATAAAGAAGCGTGATATTCCTGAACTTGATGATGATTTTGCAAAGGATATTAAAGATAGTTTTAATACATTAGAAGAGCTTAAGGCCCACATAAGAGAGAATATGTTAAGGCTTGTTAAGGAAAAGAGAGAATCTCTTAAGCTTTCAAAATTGTTGTCCGATGTTTCAGAGAAGCTAAACATAGAGATTCCCTCTGCTATGTTTGAGGCTGAACTTAAAAATGTTGTAAACGAATTTTCAACTCAAAATAAGATTGATCTTAAGAAGTTAAATGATTCTTCTATGGGGTTGGAAGGTGTTAGTGATGTTTTTAAGGAGAATGTACTTAAGAAGTTAAAGTCTAAGTTAGTTTTCCAAAAGATAGTAGATAATGATTTAACAGAAATTACAGATGCTGATTTAGAAGATGAACTTGTTAAACAGGCTGAGGATACAAAGATGAGACTTTCGGAGATTAAGAAATTTTATCAAGAGAAAAATTTGCTTGGAATTTTAAAAGATGAAATTAAGAGGCAAAAGGTTAAAGATAAAATTTTGAAAAATGTGAAGGAAATTAAACTTAAAGAAATTGCCTTTAGAGATTTTATTAATTATAAAACAGGTGAATAATGATAAGAGAATATATGCATAATTTAGTGCCTACTGTTGTGGAGTATACTGGAAATTATGAGCGCGTATTTGATATATATTCAAGATTGTTAAGGGATAGAATAATTTTTTTGAGCGGTGAGATTAATGATATAAGAGCAGATACGGTCATTGCTCAACTTCTTTTCTTGGAGTCTGAAGATTCTAAGAAAGATATATATGTTTATATAAATTCTCCTGGAGGTAGTATTACTTCAGGACTTGCAATCTATGATACTATGCAGTATATCAAACCAGATGTAAGAACGATTTGCATTGGACAGGCAGCTTCAATGGCTGCATTCCTGCTTGCAGGAGGTGCTATAGGCAAACGAGAGTCATTATCATATTCAAGAATAATGATTCATCAGCCTTGGGGTGGAATAGGCGGTCAAGCTAGTGATATTAGTATACAAGCAAATGAAATTATAAGGCTTAAGAGATTAATAATAGATATTATGTCTAATAAGATAGGGGTTTCTAAAGAAAAATTATCTCTTGATATCGAGCGAGATTATTTTATGACACCAAAAGATGCTCTTGATTATGGCATTATTGATGGTATCTTGGTAAGAAATTAGTTTTATTTTGGGTGAGATTTTATATGGCAAAAAGTAAAAGTCAAAAAATTGAAGGGTGTTCTTTTTGTGGGCGTACTAATGCTGAAGTTGAAGGACGAATTATTTCAGCAAAGTCTGTTGCTATTTGTTTTGAATGTTCTAAAATATGTCATAATCTTTTTAAAGAAGATACAGAAAAACCTGAAAGGGGTAGATCTTCAAGATCCCTTCCAACCCCTAAGCAACTTAAAAGTCATTTAGATAAATATATTATTGGACAGGAAGATGCAAAGAAAGTATTGTCCGTTGCTGTTTATAATCACTATAAGAGGATATTTAGAGGTAACAAAAAGGAGAGTGGAGTTGAACTTGAGAAATCTAATGTATTGCTTGTAGGTCCTACTGGGAGTGGTAAAACTTTACTTGCAAAAAAGTTGGCAGATGAGATGAATGTTCCGTTTGCAATAGCGGATGCTACAACGCTTACTGAGGCTGGATATGTTGGAGAGGATGTTGAGAATATTTTACTTAAGTTGATTCATGCTGCTAATGGAGATGTGAGTTTTGCAGAAAGAGGTATTGTTTACATAGATGAAATAGATAAGATTGCAAAAAAAGGTGAAAATGTTTCAATTACAAGGGATGTATCTGGAGAAGGTGTGCAACAATCTTTATTGAAAATAATTGAAGGCACTATTGCAAATATACCTCCAAAGGGTGGGAGAAAACATCCTTATGAGGAGACTATTGAAATCAATACGCAAGACATACTATTCATATGTGGTGGGGCGTTTGTGGGACTTGAAAATATTATTAAAAGAAGAATTAATAAAAGTTCCATTGGCTTTTCATCTGTTGGTAAACAAGATTCAAGGGAAAATAATTCTTTAAAATACTTAGAAATGGAAGATTTGGTTAAATTTGGACTCATTCCAGAATTTGTCGGTAGGCTTCCTGTACATTCTTATCTTGAGAAGCTAGAAAAGGAAGATTTAATTAAAATATTAATTGAACCTGAGAATTCTATCGTGAAACAATATTATCATATGTTTAAAATGGATAATGTTGAACTGGTATTTGAAAGGGATGCGCTTAATGCAATTGCAGAAGAAGCCATGTTAAAAAATACAGGTGCTAGAGGTTTGCGTTCTATTTTAGAAGAATTACTTAAAGATGTGATGTTTGAGATACCTTCAACTAAGCAAATTAAAAAAGTTATTGTTACTAAAGAGTCTGTTTTAAATAGCAATATTGAGCCCTTTATTTTGACAGGAAGGCATGTTCATAAGCCTTGGGCAAAAGAACTTTATGAAATCAATTCTAAATCTAATTAATTCTAAGAGAGATGATCTTCCAGTTATTCTCTTAAGACAAAATGTTTTTTTCCCCAATGTAACTTTATGGGTTAATTTTGATGATAGTGTTTCGATTAATGCAATATATCAGTCTATGTTGGAAGGTAGATTGATCTTATTTTTTTGTGTTAATGATCTTAAATCTGATAATAATGGCAAAATCAGTTTAGAAAATTTATATTCTATTGGTACTTATGCAAAAATTATTCAAGTTGTAAAGGTTACTGAAACTTTGATAAAAATTTTAGTCAACTTTCAGGATAGAGTTATTATCAAAAATTTTTTAAAAAAGAAGAATTACTTTAGAGCAAAGGTTGATTTTATATCTGATAAATGCGAATTTAATAGCGAACTTTTTACTTATTCTAAATTTTTAAGAGAAGCTTATGATACTTATAAATCTTATTTGTCCGTTAACACATTAGAAGATGATGAGAGTAATAATTTGTTTGATAGTCCAGCTAAGCTTGTTGATGTTATAGCGTCTAATATGAATTTGGAATATAAGGTCAAGGTAGAACTTTTACAAGAATTAGATGTCAAAGTTAGGATAGAAAAATTGATCATAAATTTAAGTGTTGAGACTGAGCTTTTAATGCTTAAAAAAGATATTAAGACCAAGGTTAAGACTAGACTTGATAAGGGGCAAAAAGAATATTTTTTGAATGAGCAACTTAAGGAGATTCAGAAGAGATTAGGTAGGGATGAGAACGATTATCTTGAGAGATTGAACTGTAAAGATATTCCTGAGGATATTAAACCTAGAATTGAAAAGGAAATCTCTAGATTGACTCGTATGAATACAAATTCACCGGATGCTAATATTGTTAGGAATTATGTTGAATTGTTACTTGACCTGCCTTGGAATGAAAATACTGTGATGAATAATTCTTTAAGAGAAATTGAATTTATTTTAAAGAATGCTCATTATGGTATGGATAAGGCTAAAGAAAAAATAATGAATTTTTTAGCTGTTTATCATATTAATTCTAAGGTTCAAGCACCTATTTTGTGTTTAGTTGGTCCACCCGGTACTGGGAAAACTTCTGTTGCATTATCTATTGCTAAGTCTCTTTCTAGAGAATTTGCAAAAATTTCTCTTGGTGGGTTAAGAGATGAAACGGAGATTAGAGGACATCGGAGATCTTATGTTGGAGCTCTCCCGGGGGTTTTTATTAATGCAATCAAAGTTGCGGGGAAATCTAATCCCGTGATTCTTCTTGATGAAATAGATAAGATTAACAGTACTTATAAGGGAAATCCGGAATCAGCACTTTTAGAAGTTTTAGATGCTGAGCAAAACTCTAAATTTGTTGATCATTATTTAGAAATTCCTTATGACCTCTCTAATGTGTTATTTGTAGCAACGGCCAATTCTCTACATGAGATTTCTAGACCTCTTCTTGACAGGATGGAGATCATTAAGATAGAAGGATATTCTTGTGTTGAAAAATTAGAAATTGCAAAAAATTTTTTAATACCAAAGATAATTAAAGAAAGTTTTTTAAGTAAAGTTTATATAAAAATAGAGGATGATGTTGTTTTGCATATAATTAGAAACTATACTATGGAGTCTGGAGTTAGGAGTTTGAAGAGAGTTTTGACTAATTTGTTTAGAATGGTTGTAAGAGAATTGCTTTATGTTTACTCAAGGGAAGATATAATTGAAGGAAATTTTTATTTTCCAAGTTCCTTGATGCATGGCAATAATTCACTCTTTACTCATGATCCTGATATTCCTGGTATTTACAAAATAATTAATATGAGTAATTTTCATTTTTATGTGGATTGTGAATATAAATTTAATTTAATTAGGATTGATTCTTCTGGATTTGTTTATGGGCTTGCCTGGACAAGTTATGGGGGTGCTGTACTTCCTGTTGAGGCTATTAAATTTGATAGAAAAGGAGATATCATTTTAACAGGTAGTCTTGGCGCTGTTATGAAGGAAAGTGCACAATTAGCTTATTCTGTTGTAAAGACCTATTCTTCTGAACTTAATTTGGATATAAATGAGATTCCCGAAATTCATCTTCATTTTCCAGAAGGAGCGACACCAAAAGATGGCCCTTCTGCTGGAATTACTATTGCAACAGCCATAGCTTCTGTCTTGTCTGATAAAAAAGTGCCCCTAGATCTCGCTATGACGGGAGAGGTTACTCTTAAAGGTTCAGTTCTTCCTGTGGGAGGCATTAAGGAAAAAGTGCTTGCAGCTTATAGGCATGGTATAAATAGAATTATTATTCCAAGGGATAATGAGAAAGATTATATTAAGCTCCCAGAAGATATTAGGGATAATATTAATGTTAAATATGTATCTCATTTAGGAGAAGTGTTTGATTATTTAAATATCATTTAGTAGAATTATTTAGAGTTTTATGTGTTAAAATTTATTAAGGAGTAAATATGAAAGATGGAGTTAGAAAGCCTTCAGGTAGTAGGGCGGCATTTAATTCTCAAGATCCTGCTAAAAATGTAATTAAAAATAGCTTTTCGCCTTTTTCAAATAGCAATTTTGGAAAGAGTTTTACTAAGAAGAAAAAAGGCAAGTAGCATGTTGCATGCTACTTGCTGACTTATGCTCTCTTGGAATAGTATTCGACAATCATTTGTTCATTTGCAAGAGTAGGTATTTCATCTCTTGATGGAGGGCGGGTTATCTTTACATTTAAATCATCGGCATTGACTTCTATCCAAGTTGGTAATTTTCGAAGAGTTGATGTTTTTTCTATGTTAGATCTAACTAGCTTCTTTAGGCTATCTTTTTCTTTTACTTGGATTATGTCGTTTGCTCTTAGGGTAATAGATGGAATTGTAACCCTTCTCCCATTAAGCATGATAATTCCATGTGAAACTATTTGTCTTGCGTGAGCTCTTGAAATAGCAAATCCAGCTCTGTATACAACATTATCGATTCTTCTCTCAAGTAATGCTAAAAGATTATCCCCTGTAACTCCATGTTGCCTTCTTGCTTCCTTGAAAATATTGGTAAGCTGTCTTTCACTTATACCATAAGTAAACTTGACCTTTTGTTTTTCTATTAGTTGCTTTCCGTATTCTGTGATTTTAGCTCTCCTAGAGCGTCCATGCATTCCAGGTGGATTAGGTTTCTTTTTAAGTAATTTATCGTATTTGGGTTGTTCGAAGATATTGATACCAAATCGTCTTACTAACTTTCCTTTAGCTATATTTTTTCTGTTCATTAATTCCTCACATCTTCAAATAGCAGGGGTAGGACTTGAACCTACGGCCTTCGGGTTATGAGCCCGACGAGCTACCAAACTGCTCCACCCTGCGTCTTGCAATATAATTTAACACAATTTTACTTGAAGTGTCAATTGATTTTGTCTTGTTATATTAAAATGTATATTTCACATATTTCTTTATGGTGTTTCTTTATTGTATATTTCATTTTTTCTGTTTTTTGTATCAAACTTTTTAAGCCGTTTTCATAGCTTAAATCTAGTTTGATGTAGAGACTTAAGTCATTTCCTTGATAGAAAAAATTGAGTTCTTTGAAATTTATATTAATATTTTTTAATGTGTTTTTTATTTCTCTTTTTAAGTTTATGTTTTGTCTTGATAGAAGGTTGTTAGCATTGTTTATAATTACGTGTAATCCTTCTTTGATCATTATAAAACCAATACATATAGATATTATTTTATCAAATCCTGTCCATACATAATTTGCAAGCAATAAGCTTAGTGTGGTACCTCCATGAGAGAATATACAATTTTTATCAGATGATGATAATGCTAGAAGCAAATAGTTGTTATATCTTTTGCCGATTTGAAATTTTATCAAATATTCAATTATCTTTACTAGGAAGAATATAAAGGGTATTAATGGTATCCAAATGCTTTTTTTTAAAGAATTATTTGAAAATATTTCTAATATGTTTTTTTTATCTTCATGATAATGATCATGGTGATAATGATCATGGTGATGATCATTATCACCATGATGATGAAGATGCAATCCAGATTCACTTCTAAAATTAATTAATTTGTTAAGTCCCGTTGTGCTTAAAAATATTGTAAATCCTGAGATTATTATAATTATTCCTATAATAAATGCTATGAGGTTTTCCATTTTTTTATATCCATAAGGATAATAAATTGTTTCAGGTCGATTTGTAATTTTTAAACTAAAATAGGTAATTGTAGATAGGATAAAATCTGATGTAACATGAAGTGCATCTGCTATTAGTGCAAATGAACTAAAAATAACCCCAACAGTAAGTTTAGATATTATTGATGCTACTTCTGCTAATACTGATATAAATCCTATTCTCATTATAAGTGTATTTTTTTTTGTTTCATAAATTAAATCTTTTTCATATACATTATTGTTATTTTCAAATCCTAAATTTTTAAGTTCTTCTTTTATGTCATTAATTGTGCATAAAATTTTTTGCAATTTATTTTTTTTGCCATAATAAATTAGGTTATGAATGAGTACCCTCTCTATTCCTTCTGCTTTAAAATTTGGATCAATATAAAAATCATTAATTTTAATCTCTTTATCTTGTATTTGAGCTTTTAGATATGAAATTGTCTTAATATTATTTTCTGTGTAAACTATATAAATTTCGTTTTTTTTTAGGACGGCAAGTTTTAAGTGAGCGCATTTATTGGTATTTTTATCGTTAATTATCTTGATCATATTTGCACTTTCTCCTTTTTTTGTTGCATAATCCTATTATGTGTAAAGATAACATTATTTTTTTTAATGTTCAATTAATTTTGTTAATATCCTAAAATAGTTTGGAAGGGGAAGATTTATGTTACAATCCCAATTCTTTGTTAAGAGATGTAAAAGATGCATTTCTAAAGATGAAGTTTTAGTAAATAATGTAAAGAATGTTGAGAATATTTTTTATGATTTTCTTAAAATTTTTGATAAAAAATCTTTAGAGTGTATATTCAATTATTATTATGAGAATTTTGACTTTGATGAGGGAATATATGCTTTTATTGATAAGTTTATTCCAATTATTAACTTTTTGTCATTAGAGGTTGTGGATTATGAATTTAACATTGATGAGAAAAAGCTCATATTAGAGGTTTTTGATTCCTCAGCATGTACTTTTAAAGCTGATAAATTAAGTGAGTTTGCAAGAGCCATTGTTTCTCTTGGTATTTTAAATTAATATTTATATTTTGTCTTTACATAAGTTTTTAGATTATGTTTCTTGATTTGCTTTAAATATTCTTGATAATTCTTTTTTGTTGAATGGAACCTTAAGTAAATCGTTAAGTGTATAAGTTTGTGAAATTGTTTTAGTGGCGTTAAATTGATTAGGATCTGTTATTAATATTTTAGTATTTTCTTCAAAAAATTCTGACATTACTTGACGACATATTGCACATGGCACACTTGCTGGAGTTGTTGCGATCAATATAAAATCTATTTCTTGTGTACCAACAGATGATATCATGTTCATCATTGCAGCTTGTTCTGCACAACGAGTTGCTCCAAAACTTGCATTTTCAACATTTGAACCTTGAAAAAATAAATTATCTTTAGTTTTAATACAAGCACCCACTTTGAATTTTGAATACGGTGAATATGCATTATTTCTTGCAGTTTCAGCCATTTGAAATGCTTTTTCAATTGCATTTTGTTCACTATGTTCCACTTAAAACCTCTTAAGTTTATGATATTGTCAATTATAGCACGATGCTTATAATTTTCTATTAAAATATTGTAAAATATTTAATTATAAGATGTAATAATTGTTGATTTGTATAAAGGTTTGTTAATATTTTTTTATGATAGATGTTATTGAATTTATTAAGAAATACAATAATTTTATTATTATTGGGCATAAGGATCCTGATTTTGATTGTATTGGTTCATCTTTAGCTTTAGCTTCTTTTTTGTCTAGAATAGGCAAAAGGGCTATTATGTTAAATGAAGGTCCTTTTGTGAGAAAGGAAATAATACCTTTTAAAGATAAGTTTTTATCTAGATGGCCAGATATTGCATCTTCAGATTATGCTGTTATTATTTTGGATTGCTCCATATTGAATCGTATTGGAGATGAATTTGCTTTTTATGTGAAGGATATGCCTATCCTTGTTATTGATCATCATGCATCAGGCGATAAGTTGGATGTTCCTGGATATATTGATCCTTTTGCTCCCTCAACTACTTTTTTAATTGAAAAATTAGTTAGAGAATTTGGGCATGAAGTTACTAAAGAAGAGGCATGGTATATCTTGGTTGGATTTTGTACAGATACAGGATTTTTTAGATTTATTTCAAACAGTGATCCCGAGCCTTTTGAGATGATAGCTAGACTTGTATCTAAAGGCTTAAGTCTTAAAGATGTTTATAATTATGTTGAATCTGTTAAGAGCATAGCCTCAATAGATATTCTTGGTGTGATGTTAAATAATCTTAAATCTTATTTCGATGGGAGAGTATTGCTTACCGTTTTGCCTTTCAATGATAAGAAGGACGCCAATGTTAGTGGTGTTAACGAGCTGTTTTATGCACTTCTTGCTAATGTTGAGAATAATGAAATATTAGTTATTTTAAAGGAGACTGAAGATGGTTCTATTTTAGTGGGGCTTCGTTCTAGAGAATATTTTGATGTGGGCGAACTTGCAAAATGTTTTGGAGGCGGGGGACATAAGCATGCTAGTGGGTTTAAGGTTAAAAATAGTTCTTTAAATCTTTTAGAGAGTCAAGTAATTGCATACATAAAGGGTGCTATTAAATCTTAAAGTTGATTAATGGGATTTGTCCTTTTGGATTGAAATCTTCTGTTAAAGTTAGGAATCCAGATTTAAATGACAGTGTTGTTGTTCCATATACTATTACTATGTTTTGTATCCAGTCTAGGTTTTTAATGTGCTGGGGTGTAAGTGAGACAATTATGCTTATTTTATCTTTATATTCTTTTAAGTTATCTATATATTTTAGACTAGCGGGTGTTGAGAGATTAAAGATAACTTGTTCGTGTTTTTCAATTAGGTTTTTTATTGCTTGTAGTTTTGTGGGATTTATGCTATTTAAAGGGTAATAGTCATAGTAATAGCTGGAACTATTCTGAAATATTTTTTTCCCTTCTTTAACCATTGTGTTATAAGGTGATATTAAAAGTGTTTTTTTATGCTTTGATACTTTTTTGAGTAGCTTTATTTTGGTTATCCCTCTTAATGTATTTTGTTCAAAAAATTTTTTAGCTTCTTTAGTAGGTATTGATTGAGCATTTTTATGATTTGGATAAATTTCTGCTTCGTTTTTGTTCTCTTTTAAGTATTCTAACTTTATTCTAAGTATTCTTTTGTTAGATTTAATAATATTTTCTCTTATCTCATTATCTTTTTGCATGAGACTTAATAATTTATTGTAAGCGTTGTTTTGTATGTTTTCGTTTATTGATATTAATAAAATATCAGTTTCAGTTCTAATAATTCTTTCAATTGTGTCATAAATACTTTCATTTTGATATTTTACTGCATTCATTAATAAATCGTCTGTTATTATTAAATTATCATATTTCAGATTTTTCCTAAGGAGTTCCTTTATAATTTTAATTGAAGATGATGCAGGTATTTCTTTGCCATTTGTAAGCATTGGGTATGCTAAGTGTCCGCTCATAATTATTGGAATATTTTCTTGTATTAATATTTGATATGGCAGTAATTCATTTGAACACACTTCTTTTAAATTTAAGTTTATTATTGGCATTTTTGTGTGAGAATCAAGAACAGTATTGCCGTGTCCAGGGAAGTGTTTTGCTGTTGAAATTATGCCTGCCTGTTTTTGTCCTTTGTAAAAAGCTAGAGCAAAAAGAGAAACGATTTGGGAATTATTTGAATATGCTCTTGGTCCTATTGTAAAATTTTCTTCATTGCTGTAAATGTCTGTTATGGGTGCAAAATTTAGATTAATTCCAAGCTGTCTTAACTCATTTGCTATGTGATATCCTGTAAGGTAAGAGTCGTTTGGGGATAGAGTAGCTGTAATTCCAAGATTTCCTATTGTCTTTGATGTTTTGAGTTTTATATGTTGTGTCCATCCACCTTCTTGATCTGTTGCTATAAATAAAGGTATTTTAAATCTATTTTTTTGAGACATTGATTGTGCTTTATTTATGCTTTCTATTAACATGTGTAAATTTTGGGCATTCCATCCAAATATTTTGATTCCTCCTAAGTTTTTTTCCTGTATAAAGTTCAGGGCAAATTTTGTTATTTGGTTTCCTGGATAACTTATCATAAACATTTGACCCAGCAATTCTTTGTCATTCATTTGGCTTACTATTTTATCTATTAATTTTTCTTTATCTTCTATAGTCCAAAAATTATAGGGGAAACAATTATTATGGATAAAAAAGATAGTTATACAAACAATTTTTTTCATTTAAACCATACCAATCTTCTATTTTTTTTGATTCATAAGTATATCATATTGTTTTTAAATCATTTCAATAAATGAATCCGTTTAAGTTATAAATTTTTTATTTTCACTCTAATTTATATTAAGAGATTTAATTTATTTTCAATAGTAATTGTATTTTTTTTTAAAAAAAATACCAAATACTTATTTTATAAGTTAAAGTTCTTAGCATATTTATTGATAGTGGTCTTTTAAGTGCAGTGGGTATGTATCTTTAAGAATATGGTTTTATATTGACAAAATATCTTTGAATTTATAAACTTTAATGGCTGCAAGCTGATGTAGCTCAGTTGGTTAGAGCACTCGGCTCATATCCGAGTTGTCGTGGGTTCAAGTCCCTCCATCAGCATTAAGGAGTTTGTGTTATGAGAGCTGCAATTGTGCTTGCCAATGGTTTTGAAGAGATTGAAGCTGTAGTCCCTATGGATATTTTAAGACGTGGTGGTGTTGATCTGAAGGTTATTGGTTTAAATGATGATAGGGTTGTTTTAAGTTCTAGAGGATTTACTTTTTGGACTGATAAGAAAATATCAGATTGTAGTGCAGATCATTTTGATTTAATAATACTTCCTGGAGGAATGCCTGGTGCTACAAATCTTTTTGAATCGCAAAATTTAGATAAGATTTTAAGAAATATGAACTTACAAGGTAAGTTGATTGCAGCCATTTGTGCATCACCAGCAGTTGTGCTTTCTGCAAAGGGACTTTTGGGGACAAATAAGTTTACGTGCTATCCAGGCTTTGAAAATGGTATTACTGATGGTGAATTTGTGGATGATGATGTTGTTGTTAGTAATAATTTCATTACTTCTAAGGGTGTTGGCACGGCTTTCAAGTTTGCTTTTACTTTGCTTAAGATTATTAAGGGAGAGAGCGTACTTGAGGATGTTAAGAGGAAAGCTTTGCTTTAATATGATTTGTACTACAGGATATTTCAGTTAATTTAGTAAGTCAGTTCTTAAAGATTGCCTTATAATAATTTAAATTTTTTAATTTATTTTAAATCCCGTGAGTGTTCTGTAATTAGGTTATAGGTATCTTCAAGTATGGTTAGTTCTTCATTTGTTGGTATTACAAGTATTTTTGTCTTACTTTTTTCACTTGATATATCAGATTCTATGTTTTTTTCTCTTGCTAAATTATTTTTTTGAAGATCAATTTCTATCCCAATCTTTTCAAATCCTTTTAGTGATAGTTCTCTTATTCCATAATCGGTAACACCAATGCCAGCCGTGAAAACTATTGCATCAATATTGAATTCAAGAATTGCAAGGTAAGACCCAATATATTTTTTTATTCTATAAGCCATTATTTCAACTGCAAGTTTAGAATTATATTCATTATTTTCCACCCCTTCCCAAATATCTCTTAGATCGTTTGACTTAAGAGATATGCCAAGCATACCACTTTCCTTGTTAAGTATTTCTTCAATCTTTCTTGGGGTCTTATTTAGTACTTTGCTCATTAAAGGAATAATTGCAGGATCTATGTCTCCACTTCTTGTTCCCATTGCAAGTCCTTCAAGAGGAGTAAGCCCCATGCTTGTATCGTAAGATATTCCTTTTTTAACTGCATTGATGCTTGATCCATTGCCTAGGTGTAGTATTATTAAGTTTAGATCTTTTTTATGTTTGTTAAGTATTGTTGCAACTCTTTTAGTTATATATGCATATGATAATCCGTGAAATCCGTATTTTCTGATATTATAGTCTTTATACCAAGAGTATGGTGTAGCGTATAAGAATGCATTTTCATTCATGGTTTGATGCCATGATGTGTCAAAGCATAAAACTTGTTTTGCATTTGGGAATATTTTAAGTGTTATTTCTATGACTTTTATTGCAGTTGGATTGTGAAGGGGTGCAAGAGCGGAAATTTTTTCAAGTTCACTTAAGATATTTTCATTAAGTATTACTGAATTTTTAAAATTTGGGCCCCCATGTACAATTCTGTGTCCTATTCCTTGAATTTCATTTAGATTGTTTATGATATTTAATTTCTTGTTTGTTAATATTTTAATCAGTTGTTTTAATGCTTCCTTGTGTGATTTGATGTGTTTATCTATTTTTTCGAGTAAGTCGTTTTGAGTCTTAATTCTAATTATTGATTTTTTTGTTTTTATTTTTTCAATTGTTCCAGATGCTAGGATTTGTGTATTTTTATGTTGATAGAGTGTAAATTTTAATGAAGAACTTCCTGTGTTAAGTGTTAATATTTTCATATCCTTTACTTGATTATTATAATAATAGATTCAAATGTCTATATATGCAGTTTATTTTTTCTGATTCTTTAACATTTTTTAGGTTTAGAAAAACTGATTTTTTATCTTTTGGATTTATTTTCAATGTAGTAGGATCATCTTTTATGATTTGCATTATCCTGTAAACAGGAATACTCTTTATATCTAAATATTCGATTTCAAGTAACCCATTTTTTTCTTTAAGGCTTGTAATATTGAGTTTTTTGGCAAGTAGTTTCAGTTCTGATAATATAAGTAAGGTGTTAAGCTCTTCTGGAATTGAGCCAAATCGGTCATGAATTTCAGCTCTTATTTTGTTATTTTCTTCCTCGCTTTGAATTGCTGAAATTTTTTTGTAAATTGATATTTTGTCTTGTTCATTATTTACATAGCTATCGGGAATGAATCCATTGTAGTTGATTTCAATAGTGATTTCATCTTCCTTAGAATTTTTTCCCATTCGCTTTTCAATCGCTTTATTTAACATTGTTAAGTAGTAATCCAGTCCAATAGATTCGATCTCTCCATGTTGTTCTTTCCCAAGTAGGTTCCCAACACCTCTTATTTCCATGTCTTTCATTGCAATTTGAAATCCTGCTCCAAGTTCTGAAAATTCAGATATTGCCCTTAATCTTTCAATAGCACTTTCGTTTAAGCTTGAGCTTTCTTTATATAAGAAATAAGCGAAGGCTTTCTGTGAACTTCTGCCAACCCTGCCCCTTAGTTGGTATAGTTGTGCAAGTCCGAATCTGTTTGCATTGTTAATTATTATTGTATTTGCATTTTCAATATCTATTCCGTTTTCAATTATTGTTGTTGATAGTAGTACCTGATATGATTTATTTATAAAATCATGCATGATATTTTCAATTTGGTCACCTGTAAGCCTTGCATGAATAGTTGCAATTCTTGCGTAAGGGACTACTTTCTCTAGCATTGCTTTTATTAAATCTAATTCTTGAATATTATGATGCACAAAAAATACTTGTCCGTCTCGGGAGAGTTCATGCTCTATTGCGTGTTTAATCAAAAGCTCGCTAAATTCTTCTACATAAGTTTCTATTTTGATTCTGTTTTGGGGTGGAGTTTTTAAAACTGAAATGTCTCTTAGTTTAATTAATGACATATGAAGAGATCGCGGAATTGGAGTTGCTGATAGGGTAAGACAGTCAACAGAGACTTTTATTTCTTTTAGTTTCTCTTTTTCTCTTACCCCGAATCTTTGTTCCTCGTCGATTATAATGAGTCCTAAGTTTTTATATATTATTTTCTTAGAGAGTATTTTGTGTGTTCCAATTATTATGTCAATTTCGCCCGTTGCTAAGTTTTTAATAATTTCCCTTTCTTTTGATTTTTTTATAAATCTACTCATCATTGCAATTTTAATTGGAAAGTTTTTAAATCTTTTCTTAAATGTATTGAAATGTTGTTCTGCAAGAATTGTGGTTGGGGAGAGTATTGCTACCTGTTTTGTTCCCATGACAGCTTTGAATGCAGCCCTCATTGCGACTTCGGTTTTACCAAATCCAACATCACCGCATAAAAGTCTATCCATTACTTTTAAGCTCATCATATCTTGTTTGATTTCTGATATTGCTGTTAGTTGATCTGGGGTTTCATCATATGCAAATTCTGATTCAAATAATAATTGCCATTCATTATCTTGAGGATATTGAAATCCCTTAGTGCTTTCTCTTGCTGAATAGAGTGAAACAAGCTGGTCGGCAATTGCATCAATTCTTTTCTTTGCATTAGCTTTTTTCTTTTCCCAGGTTTTTGAGCTGATTTTATCTAATTTTATATTTTGATTTTCATTTCCAATATACCTTTGGATAAGGTGTGTTTGCTCAATTGGAATAAATAATTTTTCATTATCTGCATATTCAATTTCAATATAATCTTTTTCAAGAAGACTTGTTTTGATTCTTTTGATTTGCTTAAATATTCCAATTCCATGGTTGATGTGAACTACATGACTATTTTTTTCAACTTCAATAAATGAATCAATAGGTTTTGTTCTTGATGATTCGAAAACTTTATTTATTTTTTGTCTTCTGTTAAATATATCTGATTCAAGGATAATGGCTATTTTTTCTTTGTTTATTATAAGTGAGCTTGATATTTTTAAAACTTCAATTTTGATTTTTGGCAGATCTTTGAAGATGTATTTTAATTTTTCTTTTTGTGAACTAGATTCTGCCGCAATAATTACTTTAAATCCGTTATTTAGCCAGTTTTGTATTTCTTCCTTTGCAAGTGCAATGTTTGAAAAAAATCTACGCCCACTTTCAATTTCAAATTCTACAAGTTCTTCTGTTTGTGTATTTGCAGGAGTTTTGACGAAGAAAATATTAGTTTTTAATTTTAAATCATTCAAATTTATAAAAATTTCTTTTGGTGCAATTGTTTTCTCTCCTGACTCTATTGCTTGGCTATAAAGTTTTTCATACTCTTTATAGATCTTTTTGATCTCTTCTTGTAAATTTGGTATTTCGAAATTTATAGTAAGCGTATCTTCATTTATTTCTTGACTTAGGTATGTGTCTCCTATTAACGGATAAAATATTTCTTCTGCTCTTGCATGATATTTTGTTTCAATTTGTTCAAATAATTTTTTATATTCATTTTCTTTTATGTAGTGTTTTAATCTGTTTATGCTTTCATTATTCCAAATGATTTCCTTTTTAGGAATTATATCAAATTCGGAGATTTCATTGCCTTTTTTTAATTGAGTTAAGGGATTAAAATATTTGATTTCTTTTATTGTGTCATTATGCAGTGAAATTCTTATTGGTTCTGCCTTATTAAATGAGTGTATGTCTATTATTTCACCCTTTATTGTAAATTCTCCAGGTAATGTAACTCTCATTGTTTTTTCATAGCCTAGTCTTATAAGTTTGCTTTCAAGATTTTTTATGTTTATTAACTTGCTTGTCTGAATCTTATAAATATTTTTAAATAAATTTTCTTTTGTAGGTATTTTGCTAAGTAGGGATTTTAATAAAACAATATAGATTCCAGGATTATTTTCATAAAAATTGATTAAGAATTTTATTCGTTCGCTAAAGATTGTACTTTTTGAGCCGATGCCTTTATATACAAGAGGACTGAAATAATTAAGTTCATATATTTTATCTGTAATTTGCATTAAGTCATCTTTGAGTGCATCTGCAATATTTTCATTGTTAACTATTAATATAATTTTATTATTACCGCTATATTCCTTTATTTTGTTTATTAAAAAAGCTTCAAAAAATCCCCCATGCCCTACTAGTGTAAAGGGTAGATTTTCTTTAATGAGTTGTTGTATTTTTTTTAAATTTTGATTGTCATTTAGTATGGTAGTTAATTCTTTTTCTATGTTCATTTTTTACCTTTTTGTTTCTGTAGTTTAGTATAATATTATATATTAATAGATATGTTCCGTTTCGTTATGTATAATATAATTAGATTTTGAGGAGTTTATGGAATTTAGGAAATTATTGTTTGTTATATCTCTTATGGTTGTTCCTTTTATGCTTTTTCCTAGGGATTATAAGGGTCTTGATTTTAAGATAAAGTTTTTCAATCAATCAATCTATCGTGTTGATAGCAATGTTTCTATTGAAGTTTCGCTTAGCAATTTATCTGATGATTTACTTACTCTTGAGGTAGGAGATATTAATACTTTTGGTTTTGATTTTGATGTTACAGATACTACTAATATTAAAGTTAAGAGATCTCTTGAATATGTTAAGGATAGATCAAAGAATGTTGCAATTCCTGTTAGAACTCTGAGTTTGAGACCTAATGAAAGATTTTCTGTAATGATGAGCTTAAATCAATTTGTGCAATTTGATAAAGATGGAGTCTATTTTGTTAGAGGTAAGTTTTTCCCAGATATCTCAGATTCACAAAAGTGTATAGAGTCTAATGTTATTACCTTGTTTTTGAAACCGAAGATGGATGATGTTGCAGAAAAATTTAACTTTTCTAATTTGTCTTCCAATCGTGAGGTTCAAAGTGTTTTGAAAAGAGAGAATTTATCCCCTGATAAAGTTATTGAATATTTGTTTTCAGCATTGCGGCTTGGGGAGAGAGAGAAATTCTTTTTATATATTGACATTGAAAGTCTTATTTTAAATGATCAAAATAAATCATATCTTTATAAGCAGGAACTTAGATCGGGTTCTAATAGTATGCTTGAAGAATATAAGGAATATTTATGGAATAATAGTAATTCTGATATTGCAAAAGTTCCAAATAAATTTTCTATTGTTGAAACAACTTATACAGATTCTACGGGGAAAGTTGTGTCTGATGTGTATTTTGAGGATGGTCATTTTTATGTAGCCAAACGATATACCTTTTTTTTCAAAAAGTATGATTATTACTGGATCATTTATGATTATACTGTTCAAAATACTGGAATTAAGGAGAAATACTAGGCTTTTTATTTTTAGGATCAAAGGGCTTAGTATTGTTTTATGGATAATAAGTTCCTTCAGTTTATATGCTGATTTTAAACATGAGGTTGTTAAAGGTGATACCTTATATTCGATCTCTCTTAAATATAAGATTTCAATAAAAGAATTGAAAAATGCAAATAATCTGAAGTCTGAGAGCATTAGAATTGGTCGTATATTAGTCATTCCAAGTTCTTCTAAAGTTAACAAAGTTCTTACTAAGAAGGGTGATGAGAAGTCTAAGTTGAGCAAGCTTGAGCCTGATGCTAAAGTTCATGTTGTTAAGGTCGGCGATACTATTGAAGATATATCTAAAAGATATGGCATTAGAGAAAAGGAATTGGTTGCTTGGAATAATTTGACTTCTAAGATTCTTAAGGTTGGTTCTAAGTTACATTTGGGTGAGCCTGACTTTTTAAAGCCATATATAGTTAAAAAGGGTGATTCTCTCTCAAAGCTTTCTGTGGATTTTGATATTAGTATTGCGGATATTATAAGGTTTAATTCTCTAGAGAGTAAGAAGTTAATAATTGGTCAAAAATTATATTTGAAAAGGGTTTCTGGGGATATTCATTTCCATTATGTAAAGCGAGGAGAGACTCTTGGGAAGATTGCATATATTTATGGTGTTACCGCAAAACATCTTGTCCATCTTAATGGAGACAAGGCAATAAATTTAAAGGCGGATTCAATTTTAGATGTCTCAAAAATTATTGAAGAAAATCCATTAAGTTCTAAGTCTTTACAATTAAAGGCCGAAAAGGGCAGTAGTGAAACGTTTATATCTCATAGGGTATCTGTTGGTGAGACGTTATATAGCATTGCCCGTAAATATGGAGTTTTGCTTGAAGCTCTTAAGAGTTGGAATAATTTAAGTGGGAATAATATTTTTCATAATCAGGAACTTAAAATTTATGATAAGAGAAAAGGTCCAGTTGTTGCAAATAAAGACTCAAGGCAATTTGTGGATAATTCTAGTGATTCTAAGACCAAAGTTAAAGCTATTGCAAATGTTATTTCTGCTAAGAGTAAAAAGTTAGATTTAAATTTTTCCAATGTTTTAAATAATAGAGATGCTTTTGATATTAGTGCTTTAGTTATACTGGATCCTAAAATACCTATGTTTGAGGCTAATGGGGTTTTTTATTATTGGTATAAGCCTAAAAAAGTAAGTCAGCCAAGTGAATTTTATTCAGAAGATTGGTATTCGCCTCTGAATGCCTATAAGAAAGCAAGTCAGCTTTTTAAAAGTTTTGAAAGTCTTGTGCGATCTCGGCCGATTAAAAATAGTAACTTAAAAAATAAATTAATAATTATTGATCCTGGACATGGAGGACTTGATCCTGGTGCTATTGTTAAAGCTAGAGATGGCCTTAATAATGAGATTTTTGTTGTCGAGGATGAATATGTTTATGATATTGCTTTAAGACTTTATGTGTATCTTAAAGAGTATGGGGCTAATGTTGAACTTACTATTTTATCCCCTGATCATTTAATTAGAGATAGTGTGTCTGCTAATAATACATTTGTTAATGTTAAGAATGAAGTTTATAATGATTATGATTTGAATAAAACTGATACAGTCGATTCTTGGATAAACGGTACTCAGGAAGGCTTGAAGAAAAGGTTAGCCGTTGTAAAGAAATTTGTAAATAAGTATAAAAATGTTAAGGCAAAAGATATTCTCTATATTAGTTTGCATTCTGATAATAGTGTTGGCGCACCTCGGTGTATGGGATTTTATTACCAGTCTGAGGACGGAAAGGGATTTGATACCCATTCTAAGAGTGTGATTGAAAAAATGACTGAAGGTTTTAAAAGAGCTCCTTATATTAAGGGACAAAATCTTTATGTGTTAAAACATAATGTTGTTAAAACCAAATTATTAGTTGAAGTTAGAAATTTGGCATTTGATGAGGAAGCTTGGGCTATTAGAGCTTCTAAACTTAGGGACCAGGATTCTAGAATTCTGGCTGATGCTATTTTAAAAATCTTATAGATTTAAGTAAATTATTTTTTCTGGATTTGTATGCTTGACAAAATATTTTCAATTTAGCATAATATCTAGATATTGAGTCCCCTATAGCTCAGCGGTAGAGCAGGTGGCTGTTAACCACTTGGTCGGAGGTTCGATTCCTTCTGGGGGAGTCTTGATTCTTTAATTGATATTATTTTTTCTATTTCTTCTCGTTTTATTTTGAAGTAATTGAGTCTTTCAAGTAGTTTTTTGTTATTCCCATTTCCCAGATTAAAGTGTTTTTGTATTTGTTCCCTCCTTTTCTTAGATTTAGCCCCTGTAATACCAAGTTCTATTAAGTCAGTTAAACTTAAACCTTCTTTTTGTTTTTCGTTATCAAACGTACCTATTTTTCTTAAAATTGTTGCTATTTCAAGCTTAGAAGACATTTCTACTTCTTGATCTTTACTTTTAAGGTGGGCATGCTTAATTTTATCTTGATTTAAGTAATTCATTCTTTTAAGTATTTGTTGTCTAATTAGGTTTCCTGCCTTGTCACTATCAGTGAAAATAATGATTCCATTTGTTTTTAGTGCTTTTTTTAAAACATTAATGGTTGATTGCTTAAGATACAACCCACCAGTTTCAACTATAGTGCACTTAAATAGTTCTTTTATTCTCTTAGCGTCGTCTTTACCTTCAACTACAATGATTTCTTTTAGTTGTTCCAGATTTTAATTCCAATTTTCAAAAAATGCCCTGAGAAGTTTTATTGCTTCTATATGATCTGAGATTGCGATAGTTTCTCTTAAAGAATGCATTCCCCACATTGGGGTTCCAATGTCTATGGTTTCAATTCCTGTTTGAGCATTTGCAATTGGGCCAATTGTGGTTCCGGCATTGGTATTTGCTTTCATTATTATTTCTTGAATTTTAATATTATTTTTCATAGCTAAAGCTTTAAGTTTCGCACATCCACTTGCTGTTGTTGCATATTTAAAATTAGCATTGCTTTTAATAGTGACGCCTTTTCCTAGACTTATTTGATAATTTGGATCATGTTTGCATATGTAGCCTGGATGAGTTCCATGTGCACCGTCCATTGAGATATTGAATGATTTGTTTAGTTTAATTAAGTGTTCTTCTTTCCCTAGATTTAGAACATGATCAATTCTTTCTAAGATTTCTGTTAATAGTTTTGAATCAGCTCCTCTGGAAGTTCCAGATCCGATCTCTTCATTATCAAAAAATACAGCCGCTTTATTTTTATTGTTATTTGTATGAATAAATGCATTCATGATGGCATGACATCCTGATTTGTTGTCGAGATTTTTGGATGCTAAGAATTCGCCCTCGCTACCTATAATTTTAGCAGGTTCGGATGCTGTGAATATTAAATCGCATGACAAGAAATCTTTTTCAGATATTTGCAGTTTTTCTATAATTTTTTCTTTAATGCTTTTTTTAAAACTTGTGATGATCATAATGTTCTCATGAGTATCATATGCAAATCCTTCATTTGCCTTTCGGTTTAAGTGAATAGCGACATTTGGTATGATTCCGATATTTTCAATTGTTATTAATTCTGAGTTAATTCTTCCATCTTTATTAAAGTATACAATTCCTGCTAAGCTTAAATCTCTGTCGGTCCAGGTTGAAATTATTGGGCCACCATAAACCTCGATGTGGTGAGAGAATACATTACATTTGTGTTTGCTAGATTCTATTTTAAGTTTCAGTCCAGGGCTGTCAGAGTGTGCTGCTGCTATTAAGAATGGTTCATGTATTTTATTGGTGTTAATGTTAAACGCAATAAGACTTGTTCCTTCCTTTTTTACATAATAATGTCCTGTTTCTAATGTCCATTTATCATCAAGTTTTAATTCCTTTGCATTAAGATAATATACTAGTTTTTGTTCAATGTAGTTTACTAGATGATATGCTGTTAAGCTTTTATCTAATAGGTTCTGAAAATGTGATATATCTAATGTGTGGTCATGCATTTTTTTCTCCTATAGTTTCATTGTTTTGATACTTAATATTTTATTATAATAGCTAGTACATGTATATATGTTTGTGTATATGTTAAGGAGATTATTAAATGGATAAATTTTATAAATTTATGCTTGTGCCTTTAATATTTATTGCTTGTACTACAGTTTCAGAGATTAATTTACAGGATGATGCTAGTGGAACAGTTTCATTGATATTGAATGTTAATAAAGAGTTTGAAAGGATCAGAAAAGAACTTGTAGCGACTCTTGTAGGAGCAGAAATAGCTAAAATGCCCCTTTTCCCTATTGATAAAATAGAGCAATATTTTAGTGATGAAGGAAAAAAATTAGGTTTAAAACTCTTAAGTATTAAGTCAAATGGTGATTCTCTTAAGTTGGTTGCTCAATTTGATAATTTGGTTAAGGTTTTAAAGGATTATCTTGAAGAGGAGAGAATGCCTATATTTAAGGTAGAAAACAAGAATGGAAAAAATATTCTTGATATGGATATTAATTTGAAAAATGTTACCAAGGTCATTAATGAAAATAAGGAGAATGTAAGTGATGCTCTTGCGGCACTCTTGCCTTCAGAAGAAATACCAATGTCTGAGAAGGAATATAAGGATGCATTAGTTTATTTTTTATCAGATTTTACGTCACATGCAAGTGAGCTTATTGATAATTCTGATATTACAGTCAAAATCAAGACGTCAAGAACAATTCAAGAGCAATTTGGATTTAAACAGCTTAACTTAAATAGTTTAGAACTTAAATTAGGTATGATTAGAGCTTTAAGTCTTGAGAGACCAATAAAATTGAGATTGGCTTATTAGGCTTTATGTAAATCTTATTTTAAGAGATAAGATTTACTTCTTATCTCTTTTGATAAATCCTATTAATAGGCCTGTTATTAAAGTTCCCACTAGGATAGATATTACCCACATTAATGGGTTAGTTACTATTGGAAGGATAAAGATACCGCCGTGTGGAGCCATAAGCTTTACTTCAAATAATGCAGACAGAAAACCTCCGATGGATGAACCTATTATGCAAGCAGGTATTATTTTTAAAGGGTCTGCGGCTGCTAAAGGAATTACTCCTTCTGTTATGAAACATGCACCTAGAACGTAACAAACTTTACCGGCTTCGTGTTCTTCTTGTGAGAACTTCTTGTTGAAAATGCTAGTTGCAAGTGCGACTCCAAGTGGAGGAATCATTCCTCCTGCCATTACGCTTGCATGAGGAATATAATTTCCAGCAGTTATCATTGCAATTCCAAATGCATAAGCAGCTTTGTTTACAGGACCGCCCATGTCTATTGCCATCATGCCACCAAGCAGTGCACCCAGTAGTGCCATGTTTGTTCCGCTCAGTGAGTTTAACATATTTGTTATGGATATATTAATATATGCAATTGGTGTTAGCAAGAAATATGTTAGAACACCTGATATTAGTACTGAAAAAAATGGGTAAGTTAAAACGGGATTAATACCACTTATGTTTTGTGGTATTATTTTTTTACTTATTGATTTTATTGCTAAGGTTACGTATCCTGCAATAAATCCTGCTAGGATGCCTCCCAAGAAACCTGCATTTCCTTTGCTCATCATTAATCCTGTAATCATTCCAGGTGCAAGTCCGGGACGTTCTGCTATGCTGAATGAAATATACCCAGCAAGTATTGGAATCATTAGGAAAAAAGCATTACCACCGCCAATTTGCATTAGAATATCTGCTATTTGATTATAGCTTGGATCGTTTGGATCAAAAGCTTTAATGCCAAACATAAATGATATTGCAATAATTATTCCCCCAGATACTACGAATGGAAGCATAAAGGATACACCGTTCATTAAGTGTTTATATGCACCACCTGTTTTTTTATTTGTTTTGCTTTCTCCTTTGACTGTTTTGCTCTTATAAATTTTTGCTTTGTTGTCAAGAATGTTTTGAATGAGTTCTTTTGCTTTGTGTATACCATCTTTTACACCAACTTCAATTAGTGGTTTACCATTAAATCTTTCTTTATTAACAGTTTTCCCTGCTGCAATAATTATGCCTTTTGCTTTTTTTATCTCCTCTTCTTCTATTGGATTATCAATTCCACTAGAGCCATTAGTTTCTACTTTGAGTTCTACATTTAGTTCAGCTGCTGCTCGTTTTAGGCTTTCAGCTGCCATATATGTATGGGCAATTCCCGTGGGGCAGGCGGTTACTGCTAGAATGAAATTCTTAGAACTGGATTCATTCATTATTACATTTGTGTTGCTATTTAGAAGAATTTCTAAGAATCTACTTATATCATTTGTACTCATAATTTCTTGTCTTAAAATTTCATTGTTAAATATATTATTAAGATAAGATATTGTTTTAATATGAGTATCACCTGTAGTGTTTGCAGGAACAGCTATCATGAAAAATAATCTTGACGGCTTCGAATCAGAGGCATCAAAATCAAAACCTTCTCCTGTAACTCTTAATATAGCTATTCCATGTTTTGCAACAAAATTACCTTTTGCGTGTGGCATTGCAATATATTCTTCAAGACCTGTTCCGCTTATTTCTTCTCGTTTTTTAATATCTGTTATAAAATTTTCTTTGTTGCTCAGATATCCATTTTCGTTGAGCATGTCGGCCATTTTTTCAATTACATCGTCTTTACTTTTTGCTTCATAATTCAATAATATTAATTTTTTAGAAAATAAATCTTGCATAGGAGACTCCTTGCTATACTGTAGTATCCATATTATAATAGGTATAATATATATGTTAATTATAACATATAATTGTTATATATTTGATTATTTAATGACTTTACTTAATTATAAAGGAGATTGGTTTGGTATATACGCTTACTCTTAATCCTGCTATTGATTATAAAATAGTTATAAACGGGTTTCAAAAAGGGTGTCTTAATCGTGTTGTTAAGAGTAATTTTTTTGCTGGTGGAAAGGGAATAAATGTAAGTAATGTACTTAAGAATTTTGAAACGGAAAGTGTTGCTTTTGGATTTTTGGGTGGATTTACTGGTGATTATATAAAGACCCATCTTGATTTGATGGGAATAAAGCATGATTTTATTAGCATAGCTGATAATACTAGAATCAATATTAAAATGATGTCAGATGGAAAAGAAACAGAAATTAATGGGAATTCACCTGCAATTCTTGAGAGTGATTTTAAGTCTTTGATTTTAAAATTAAAAAAATTAGATCAAGATGTGTTAATCATGTCTGGGAGTATTCCAAGCTCGCTTGGGTGTCGGGCTTATAATGAGATAGCTAAGAATCTATCAAGTAATGTTAGGTTAATTATTGATACTAGCGGGCCTGCCTTGCAAGAGATTATAGAACTTAAACCTTTTTTAATAAAGCCAAATGTTAATGAACTTAAGGAACTTTTGGGGATGAATTTGATTTCTAATAAGGATTTAATTAATGCTGGGCATGAGCTTATAGAAAGGGGCGTGCAAAATATTATAGTCTCAATGGGTAGTGAGGGGGCTATGTTTATAAATAATAAAGATGCTTATGTAGCTAGTGTTCCGCAAATTGATTCTTTAAGCACTATTGGGGCAGGGGATTCTGTCGTTGCTGGATTTGTATATGCATATCAAAATGGGAATTCTCTTTGTGATTCTTTTAAATTTGGAGTTGCAGCAGGTACTTCCACAGCACTTAGAGGACAACTTTGTAGTCTTGATGATGTTAAGGATATTCTTGGTAAAATAAAACTTGAGTAGCTTTCTTTGGGGGGGGGTGATTTAAACATTTGCAAATATGAATGAGTTTTTTATTTTAGTGGAATTTTTAAAAATTTTGATTTTATAATTTTATCTTAAGTGTAGTTTTAGTGATAGTTTAAATATAGCTTTGTGATTGAATATGTTTTGTATGGCTTTGCAACTTGTATCAATGAGAATCAAGCAAATTCAGTAAAAGTTTATAGCTTTAAAAGCACTATCGGGAGCGACGGGACTCGAACCCGCGACCTCCTGCGTGACAGGCAGGCGTTCTAACCATCTGAACTACACCCCCAAATACAATACCTTAAGATTATATTGTTTTTCTTTTGGTTTGTCAATTTATTTTAATGCGTCTATATGCTCTAAGATTTTTGAATCCCTCTTTATTGTTTTTAGACTAACATTTTTAATGATATCTTTGCTTGATATTATTTCTATGCTTGCTTTTGCCCTTGTTATTGCAGTGTAGAGTAGTTCTTTAGTTAAGAATGGATGATCTTCTATTATTATTTGTACATGTTGATATTCAGATCCTTGACTTTTATGTATTGTTGTTGCAAAACTAAGTTCAAATTTGTTTATTAAATTAAAATTTATTTTTTTATATTTCTCATCTTCTCTTTTAAATAAAGCGTAAATTTTAGAATTTTCTTTAAAGAGAATACCCCTTTCTCCATTAAATAGGTCATTTTTATAGTCATTTTGAGTAATTAAAATTATTTGTCCAATTAAATTGCCATAGATTTTTTTCAAATATAATTTTATTATTTCATTTATTCTTTTTGTTCCAAATTTTCCAAAATTTCTTGAACATAAAATGACGTTGTTAAGCAGGGGATTAATTATCGATTCAATTTCTTTGTCGTTTAGTGAGCTGAGTTCGAAATTAGAGATATTTTTGTATAAATTTTTTATGTGATTTAATAATTCGTTTTCAATATTTACTTTATTTATATCCTTTAGAATTATATTTTTATTGGCATTAAGTTGGGTATCAATTAGGTCTGTATCTTCTTTATATATTGCCTCGGCTAATAAATTTATCTCATCGTTACTTCTGAAATTTTTTTTAAGTATTTCTACATTTTCATTACTTATTTCTTTTATTGCTGTAAGACTTGCATATACATTTCCTCCAGCTATTGATGGAAGCTGGTTTTTATCTCCTGTTATTATGAGTTTTGTGCTTGTCTTGACCGCCTTTAACAATTTTAAGAAAGTGCTTGCATCTATCATAGATGCTTCATCAATTATGATTATTTCAAATTCTAGAGGGTTAGCCTCATCATATTTATTGCCTTTACTGATGAATGACATTTTTAATAATTTTTGTACTGTGCTATATCTTGTTTCAAGGTTTTGAAATGATTCTTTTAGACTTGATTTTAGTTTTTGACTTGCTTTTCCAGTTGGCGCTACAAGTGCTACCTTTTGCTTGACGTTTAAGTGAATATCAATTGCTTTTAGAATATAATTGATAGTTGTTGTTTTACCTGTTCCCGGGCCACCACTGAGTATAAAGAAATTGCTTTTTAAAGATTTCTTAATTGAATTGATTTGTTCTTTACTTAGATCCTTGGTGTTTAAGTTTGCCATTATATTTTGTATTCTTTGATCGCTTATCTCACTTTTGTTATCTTTAAGTCTTTGTTCTATTTTTTTTATTAGCTCTTCTTCTTCTCTAAAATTTTTTTGAGTATAGATATAAATATTATTTTCTAATATTAAAGGAGTTGTGATTTTTTCATCTTTATTAAAATCTTTCATTATATTATTTTCTTTTAAAGATAAGATCATTTCGTGTATTTTGATTGATTTTGTAAATTTTGCAAGTTCTTCTAGTATGTTTATTGATTTTTGATAAAATTGATCTTCTTCTTCTAATTCAAGGAAAGCACATTCGATCGTGTTTTGAATATCTTTTATTAGTAAATCAATGTTAGCTCTTAAATGTCCTTTAGAGAGATAATTAAATAGGAATATTAAAAAAATAGTAAGTTCTTTGCACGTTTCATTTTTTATTGTTTTTATAAGTAAATGTGATTTGTAGTAATTTTCTATGTTTATGTTTAAAGTTTCAATTATTTCATAAATTTTGAGTTCTGGATTCAAATAATTTCTCTTATGATCTTTTAAAAATTCTCTTAAGACTAAATAATTCCTCATATTTCCCTTTTAATATTTTAATTGCAAATATATTTGTTCTAAATCTAATTCTTTAAAATTTGGTATAGTGGAATAAATCCCATTTTGCGTTTTAGATTGTTCTTTAATATTTTTTTGAAAAGCTCTTGTAAATAGATATATTACTCCTCCGAAATGTTTGTTATATTCTTCTATATTCTTAAAGAGTATTTTTTTTATTCCAAGCGCGTAGATTTTATATTGTAAGTCATACTGTTCTTGTTTCATTTTCTTCTTTAAGTTTGTTAAGTTATAATCTTTTAAATTTTCTCCAAGATAATTTGTTTTATAGTCTAGAATATATATTTTATTATTTATCTTAAATATAAGATCAATAATTCCCTTTATGTATCCGTCATTTAATACTAAATCCAACTTGTTGTGGTCCTTAAAGAGAGACTTTTGCTCATAAATTTTTGTATTTATTTTGATTAAAAATTCCATTTCTTTTTGCAATTCTTGGATATCACACAATCTTGCGCCAATAAATCTAATTTTTGTATTTAATATGTTATAAATCATCTTTATTAGCATTTCTTGTAACTTGGGTGTATTTAGTTTTGAATTAAAATGTTCTATTTTTTTCTGTATAAGAGCAATATTGATTTTTTGAAAATTGTTGAAACTATCTTTTGCGTCGCTAAAATTTATGTCTTGCATTATGGCATGTAAAATATTACCAATATCTTTGCCCCTTGGGAGTGTTTCCCCAGAACAAGTAGCATCATTATCATAAGTCTCATCATTTCTTGTTTCTGGATTTTCATGGTGGTTGGACTTATAGATTGATGCAAGACTCGTATAGCTATGTGTATGTTCTTTTCTAAATAGATATTTATTTATTGGTTTTGGGGGGATTAATTTTATCTCTTTGTTATCATTTATGTCTAATTTATTGAATTGATTAGTTTTAATCAGATTGTATACATTAAAGTTTAGGTTTATTTTTTCAATTGTTTTTATTTCTGCTAGCTCTAACATTTTATTTATTGTTGCACCTTGATTAATAATAAATAGTGCAAATCTGGCTCGTGTTGTTCCTACATAAAAAATGTTTTGCTCTTCATTTAAAATCTTATTTTTCGCAAATTGTTGATTTTCTTTTAATTTTAAAAAGTCATATTCTATTTTGTTTTTTGAGTAAAATTTATAAAATGTATCCGATTTTTTAAGGAGATTATCGTTGTTTTGAATATCACCTATTAAGAATACGATATTAATACTTAGTCCTTTTGATTTGTGTATTGTCAGTATTTCTATGGCTTGATTATCTCCAGTAGTGATTTTGTCTTCATCTTGTTCAATATCTTTATTGAGTATTAGGTCTTCTAGAGTAGATATTAATGATTCTATGTTTTTATCTTCATAGTAAATTTTAGAAATAAAATCTAGGCTTGTTTCATAGTTCTTAAGTTCTTCAAATTTTCCCTCATTTATTAGGATTTCCCTGTAGCTTTTTTTTGATTGTGCAAATTCAGTGAAGGTAGTATTACGAAAATTTTTTGCCAAATTGAGCCATAAATCTTTCTTTGATATGATTTCGTCTATTGCCTCTATTAATGTTATTTCTTGATTCTCAAGTAAATATATTATGTCAATAATAGCTTCTTCTATGTGCTTTATTCCATTCTCTTCAAGTAAACTTAGGTATAATTCCCACGGAAGGTTTATTATTTTGCTGGTTAAGATATAGTTTAGAGTTTGAAAGTTTTGTTTTCTGTCTAAACATTTTATGAGGTAAAATATCAAGTTGAATTCTTTCGTCTTAAAAAATGATTCTGCGAGCTTATTTGTTTTTACATCTTGATTTTTAAGTTCTCTGTCTATGAAATCTACTTCCTTGCTTGTCCTGCAAAGCACTTTTATGTCTGATTCTTTAATTTGCCTAAGTTTATTATTATCATAAATTTTGCCGTTTGTTAGTAAATATTTTATTGTTAGTGCTGTTTTTTGTAAGACATTTTTATCTTCTTCAGTTTCTATTATGTTTATTGCTTCTATTTCTTGCCCATTTACAAAAATTTTATTTTCGTCATTCTTAGGATCTGTTTTTGATTTGGTAAATTTTATTTGTTCGATTTCATCTGTGCGTGCTTTATTATAGATGTTATCAAACATAATATTTAAAGGTTCGATTAACTTTTTATTTGATCTGTAATTTGTTAGTAATGTTATTCTTGCATCATCCTTTATTTTATCTTTTATATTTTGGTTGTAAAATGATATATCAGCATTTCTAAATGTATAAATTATTTGCTTAGGATCAGCTATAAATACTAGTTTTATACCACAAGAGCTGAGTAGTTCAAATATTTCTATTTGTATTAGATCTAAATCTTGTGCTTCATCTATTAATATTATTTTATATCTGTTTTTTATTGAATTTAATAGTCTGTTATCACGAGATTCCAAGTGTTTTTTTAAGTTTAGCATTATCTGTTTTTGGTCTATTGTATTTGTTGCATTAATGGTAGTTGCAAGTTCCCTTTCTATATATTTAAGTATTTTATATTCGACTTTTAGGTTAATAAATCTTCTAAGTGTGTTTTTATCTTCTTTATCTGTATTTGTTTCATGGCTAAGTTCTCTTAAAGCTGTTTGTATTTTTAGTTCCTTAGGTAGAAGAGTAACATTTTTCTTAAGATTAGATTCTATTATTTTGCAGAAAAATTTGTTGTTTGTAAGTATGTCTGTTATTTTTACGATGTCTTTTTCATGACTATATTTGATTTCTGATATTTTAATTCCTTGGTTATGTTTATTTAGGAAAGTTCGCTTTTCTTCCATAGTCATTTCGTTTAATGCTTCAACTATTAAGTTGTACTTGTCAATTAATTTATCCTTATTTGTGAGCATTTGGTTAAAAATCGTTTGGGTTTCTATCCAATCTCCAAGTTCTTGCGTCTTGTCTCTTTTATACCCTTGTCTTATATATTGAGTCATGTCTTTTGTATTTTTGAATTTAGATTTAAAGATTTCAAATTCATCGTCTTTGATTTCAAATTCTTTTTTTAATGAATCTGATTTTCTTAAAAATTCATAAACTATTTCGTCTATTTCTGATGTAAAATTTTCTTTTACACTGTATTTGGAAAAATTTTCTGTCTCGATTTGAAAATTGTTTAGAGCATATAGTGCGAATTTGTTTATAGTTGAGATAAAGATTTTATTTGATTGTTCATAAATGGTTTTTAAGGATTTATCTGTTTTTGAATTTTGATATGCATTCTCAATTGATTTTAATATTCTAATATGCATCTCTTCTGTTGCTTTTTTTGTGAATGTTAGCACTAAGATCTCGCTTGGAGAGTACATTTTGTTTATGAGTAAGTTTGTAATAGTATTCTCAAGTGTGTAGGTCTTTCCAGTTCCTGCTGAAGCCTCAATTAATATTTTTTCGTTGTATTTGATTTTATCTATTATTTCTTTCATGTGATTAACTTTGCACCTTAATAAATTTAGCATAAAAATCTTGAAGTAATTTTTCTAAGTTGTCGTCTATATTTAAAGCGTGAGTGTCTTTAAATCTGTTGTAATATGGACACCATGTTATATCTCTTTGTTGAAGAATAAATTCCATGGATTTGTTAATACTAATGCTTTTTTGCGGATATTTGATTTGTTTTTTTAGTACTTCCCGAAATTCGTTTATATCTTTTATTTTAATTAGACTTTTTTGTATTAAATCTTTATAAATGGGAGTAGGATAGCTTGAAATATATGCTATTTGTTTTAGTAGATTTTCAAGATCTATGGAGTTTATTTCTTCATTTGTATATTGATTACCAAGGGATAATTTAGAAGTCTCATAAGTTATTCTTATTTCTTGAATTGAATCTATGTTTTCAATTGCACTTTTTAACATTAGTCCTATTATATATAGGTTTATTTTTTTAATAATTTTGTCTTGACCATAATCTTTTTTTTCTAAATTGACGTAATAATATCGATTATCTATTTTATATATGTTTTTAAGTTTTCCATTTAATTTAAATTCTAATGTTTCGCCTTCGAAGTTAATGGGTATGCTTTTATTTAATATGATATCAGTTTCCTGCATTTTGAAGAATTCTTGGAAACTTGCAGTAATATTATTTTTAATTTCATTGAGCTTTACTATAAATTCTTCTTTTATGGTTTCTTTCTTGATGTTTATGGGAATTATTCCTCTTTGAATTTGATTTTCAATAATGTTATCTATTCTGTCTGCTATGTGTTCATTGGGTTCATCTTTTATGCATTCATGTATTGGTATGAAATTATTCATTAATTTATAATTAAAATTCTCAATATCAATAATTTGCTCCTCTTGTTTTTCTTTAATTTCACTAATTTGGCTTATGTCTTTGATGTGTACATTTAATATATCTTCGTAAAAGTATTTGTATGGATTAGTTATGGCTTTATTGATATCTTCTATTTCTAGTGTGATTTGTTTTTTTAATTTGAGTCTTTTCTGTTTAAAGTGCGGATGTTTGCCTTTTTGTAGTGATTTTGCAATATTAAAAGCCTCTATGTCATAGTTGATTAGGTAATTGGCTTTTTCGTATTTGAAGTATTCAAAATCATAATTTTCATTTGGGTGTATTTCAATTTTTAGTTCCAGTCCCATGTCTTTTATATAATTTACTATTTTATTTATTACTTTAGGTTTATTGATATCTGGATTTAGAGATTCGCTTAGCGAGTAATAGAGATAGAACTTGTTTGATGCTGCAAAGATTATCTTAATTAAATTTGAAATGTTATCTTGCTCCAGATTGATATAGTCATAGTATTCATTGAGTAAATCCATGTTATCAAAATGAATGCTTGCGTTTAATTGATGACTTCCTAAGAAGTGGATTTCAGATTTTTGTAAATATTCGATTTTATCAGAGCTTGCAACAAGTATGCCTGTATTTTGATTACTTACTTGATATGCTTTTTGTTCTATGCTTTCCTCAAGCATTACTTTAAAGAGCGCAAAATCAACTTTTCTGTCTTTAATTTTTGCCAAGTAATCTTTGTGAAGATTTTCATTAAAGTCTTTTGAAAAATTTTTAAGGTATTGTATTCTTGTATTTATATATTCATCAATTTTATTGTTATTTTCAAGTTTAATATATTTATCTATGAAGATATCCATTATTTCTGCCCATTCATATATTGTATATTCTTGTTCTTTAAAGTACATTATATCTTCATATAGGCTTTTTATTATGCTTATTAATCTTATTATTGAATCTGGATCTTGAAAGCTTATACTTTCTTGGCAATTCTTGCATTCATATTTGCAATTAAAAATCGCAGATGTGAGAAATCTGTTAAAACCATCTTCCCACGAATTTAAAAAGTTCTTATCATAAGATAAGCTTTCTTTATGAATATCATTCATTCCAAAATTAATATTCACTGCGTCACTAAATTTTATTAGGTATTCTAATTCACTTATTGAGATGTTGAATTTATTCATTACTTTTGTGTTACTTAAAAATTCAATTATTTCTTTTCTGTTAAAATTACTAATCGTTCCCCTGGTTGAAATGAAGAGTTTCATTAATTGCTTTAGTGCTATTACGCTTTTACTTTTTGAGACATCTTTGGAATCCAGAATAGTAAACTCAAGTTCGTATTTATTTAAAAATTCCTCTATGTATGGTAAGTACATGTTCATATCTTTTGGTAGGCAAGTTATTACAATATCATTTATTTTTAAATTATTATTTTGTGTTGAATGTAAAATATTGTTTACTAGGATTTCTACCTCTCGTTTTTTTGTTTTTGCTTCTATTATTTTAAAACTATTATCTAAGTTTGATAGAGGAGTACCTTTTATGATATTGTTTTTGAAACTTGCTAAGAAATTTTTCTCTTCAAATAATTGGATGTCAATTTCTTGTTCTATTTGTATCTTTGAGTTGCATTTTTTGATTTTTAGTGGTACGAGTTCGTCTATGAGGATAGATTTGATTTGAGTTATATCTTCAAGTATTAACTCGTATACTGTAATGTCGAAAATTTTTTGCAAGCAGTGTAAAATTTTTCTGTCAATTTCTCTAGTCTCTCCAATGATTATTATTTTCTTTGTTTCAATGCTTTGCCGATTATCTGTTATTTCTTGTTCTATTTTTTTATGTAAATCAAGAATGTTGATTTGATTTTCAAATAGTTTTTCAAACATTTCCTTTTGCATGGATTCGTAGTGGATTTTATTCTTGTCTTCAAATAAAAGTTCATTTTGTCTCCAATTATCAATTAGATTTGAAAATTTAGAGTAGTATTTATGAAATAAAGTTATTATCTTTGCTGCAAAGATATATCTATTTTTTGTTGATTTAAATTGCTTGATATTTTTTATTTTATTGTCTTTTAATATGTGATACAGGATAAATTTTTCTGTTTCTGAGTACAGTAGCAAAGTATTATTTTCTAAGAAATTTTTTATATTTTGGTTTTCTGTTGAAAGGTTATATATCGTTTTCGTTATGTTTTGTTTTATATTGAGGTTATATGAAACTTCATTCAGGGTTGCTAGATATTTCTTAATTTCTTCGCCTAGAATGTTCCTTTTTAAAAGGATAATAGTTTCTTTTTTAAATATGTCATCATTTTGAGTTAGTTCTTTAATTTTATTGTAGATTCTACTTACTTTGTTTGTTTTGTATATCTTGTACATAGTGTTATCGTATTTTGTTTTCTTTAGTGAGTTTGTTCTTTAAGTTTTTTAATTTTTCTGTAATACTTACTTTGTATATGTGTGGATTTATGAGCCTTTTGTATGTATGATCAATTTTTTTAAGGTCGCTTTGAACCCTTTTTCTTATATGTGCTAGACTTGATTTTGAGTTTTGACAGATTTTACTGTTTTCAAAAACTGTATGTATTAAAAATTCGAAACTTTCATATGTTTTTATTTCTTTGAATATATTATCTTGCATAGGGTGAAAAATTGTAAATTTCTTTTTTAAGTTTAGCATTTCTTTTATTTCCTCCTCTTCTTCTTTTAAAAAAATTAGATCAAAAATCATTTGTGCATTTGAGTATATTCTGACAACCCCTTTTTGAGAGGGTAGTGTTGCTTTGTCAACGTTATTTGATATTTTCATTTTAGGAATAAATTTACCGTTTTGTTGAATTGATATCATTTTGTACACTCCTGAAAGATTGGGTTCTCCTTTTGCAGTAACTAGATTGGTTCCTACTCCCCAGCAGTCGATGGGAGCATGAATTGAGTTTAAATACATAATAATATCTTCATCAAGTTCGTTTGATATAATAATTTTTACCTCAAATAGCCCATTTTCATTAAGTATTTTTCTAACTTCTTTGCTTAAGTATTCAAGGTCACCACTATCAATTCTAACAGAAAAATTTTTGTGTCCTTTTCTCTTTAGTGTTTTAAAAACTTTTATTGCATTCTTAAGTCCGCTGTTAAGTGTATCATAGGTGTCAATTAGTAAACTTACATTGTTTGGATATATTTTAGCGTATTCCCAAAAAGCTTCTTCTTCACTTTTAAAACTCATTACCCAGCTGTGAGCCATTGTGCCAGTTACGGGAATATTGTATTTATATCCTGCAAGTACATTGCTTGTAAAGTCAGCACCCCCTATATAAGCAGCTTTACTTGCTGAGAGCGCACCATTAATTCCTTGAGCTCTTCTAAGACCAAATTCCGCTAGATTTGTAGCTCCGGCTTCTTTAATTCTTGCTGTTTTAGTTGCAATTAGGCTTTCAAAATTTATTGTATTTAACACCAGTCCTTCTATGAGTAAGAGTTCAATTAAATTACCTTCAATGATTAATATGGGTTCATGTGGGAAAACGATTCTTCCTTCTTCTATTGAGCTTATTTTTATATTTAATTTAAGTGTCTTTAAGTATTCTAAAAATTTTTTGTCAAAATATTCTAGACTTTCTAAATATTCAATCTCTTCTTTTCTGAAATGTAATTCTTTTAGAATATTAATTAATGTGTGAATTCCTGCTAAAATTATGTATCCATTTTTAAATGGTGTTTTCCTGAAAAACATTTCAAATTTGGCTTTTGGATTGATATTTTTTGTGAAGTAAGCATTCATCATTGAGAGTTCGTAAAAGTCTGTAAATAGTGATAAATTTTTCATTTCTTTATATTATACACTATACCAATATTTGATTTTTTAGAATTTATGGTATTTGTTTTAAACCTTTTTTGTTGTGATTAAATTTAAGTTAGGTATAGCTATTTTAGCAAGGGAATTGCAACATAGTTTTTGATGTGACAATAATAGTATAATTACCTGTTGGAGATCTTTTATGAGAGAAAAGAATGTATCTAATTTTGATGTTGTAATATTTGGTGTTACTGGCAATTTGTCTAGAAGAAAACTTATCCCTTCTCTTTTTAATTTATATAAGGATGGCCATATTAGTAATTTTAGGATTATTGGATTCTCACGAAGAAGCTTTACTGATGAGGAACTTAATATTTATGTTAAAGACTCTTTGTGGCAAGAAGAGTCTACTGTTTTAGTTGATGATTTTTTAAAATTTTTTGTTTATTTGTCAGGAGATTTTAGAGAAAAGGATGCTTATGTAAAATTATCGTCTCTTTTAGATAATAGAGAGAGGATATATTACCTCTCAACATCTCCTGAGTTTTATGAGGCTATAATTGAGAATTTAAAGCCATATTCATTTAATAATACTTCTTACTTGTCTAAGATTATTCTTGAAAAGCCTTTTGGTAGTAGTCTTGATACAGCCAGGTGTTTAAACTCTCTTCTTTATTCTGTGTTTAAAGAAGAACAAATTTACAGGATAGACCATTATTTAGGTAAAGAAACCGTTCAAAATATTTTTACATTTAGATTTGGGAATTCTATTTTTGAGAATATTTGGAACAATCGTTATGTGGATTTTGTTCAAATTACCGTGGCAGAGGAGGCCGGTATTGATGGTAGGGCTGAGTATTATGATTCTGTTGGCGCCTTAAGAGATATGGTTCAGAATCATATCTTGCAACTTTTAAGTTTAATTGCAATGGAACCTCCCATTGGATTTAATGCTGATTTTATTCATGACGAAAAGGTGAAGGTTTTAAAAAGTTTAAAAAAATTAAATAGAAAGACCATGCAAAATTATATTGTTAAAGGACAATATGTGTGTTCTCAGGTACAAGGGATTTTAAAAAAAGGATATAGAGAAGAAGCTGAGTTTTTAAGTACTTCAAATACTGAGACTTATTTGGCTATGAAATTGTTTATTGATAACTGGCGTTGGTCTGGGGTTCCTTTTTATATTAGGACGGGAAAAGCACTTGTGAGGAAATTTTCAGAAATATATATTCAGTTTAAAAAGCCCGGGTTTACTATTTTTAATACTGAGTTAAATAATCTTTCAAATGCTTTGATTTTTAGAATTCAACCAAGAGATGGTATTGAAATTAAGTTTAATACTAAGCGCCCGGGATATAATTATGAGATTCAAGAAGCTAATATGGAATTTTCTTATCATGCTTCATTTAACAAATTTTTTGGTGAATCTTATGAGAGATTACTTTTTGATGCTTTTTTGGGCGATAGAACCTTGTATGCTCGTAATGATGAGATTGATAGTTCTTGGGAATTTGTATCAGATATTCTTGATAAGTGGTCAGACATTAAGAATTGGGATTATTTTTATGGTTCAGAAGGACCAGTTGAAGCAAATATGGTTTTAGAAAAGGATCATTTTTGGCGTAAGATGTAGTAGGTATTGAAGATATTAGGTTTACAATTACTAAATTGATAAGATCAAATATTATATTTACTTTATTTTTTGTTGTAGATGTTTAATGCTATTTTGGATGATTTTCTTATTTTATCTTGATTGGTTTTAATAAGATTATTATTTTTCAAAACAATAATCTTGGTATATTTAACTTGTAATTTTATCTTCAAGCTTTAATTTTTTATTCAGTATGAATTTATTTTTAAATAAAATCCTTAAATATCTTGTTTTGTGGTATAATATTTAAAATATATATCTATGTTTTTAAAACTTATAATTAATTAAGATAATTTGTTTTACTGCTTTTTATCTTTGGAGTTTTAGATGAAAAATATTGACATTGAAGTTAAATTCGATTTTGTTGGATTTTTGTCTTTTATTGGTTTTTTATTGGCAAGATATTTTTCTGTCCTTTCTAAGAAGATATGTAGTGTTGAAACTCTTTCGAGTATTAGTCTTAAGTTATGTTAGTTTTATATGGATTGTTTTTATGAATATTGCGAGTTATTTGTTTTATTGGTTTCATGTAAAGGGCTTCTATTGGAGGTATTGTGAGATTATTGAAATTTATGCAAATTTGTAGTTATTTATGTGTTTCAAAAAAGGTTTAGTAAGGAGAGAGATGGTTGATTTAATTTCTTCTCGATGTTTAAAGGCAAATTTTTTGTTGTAATGATAAGTAAGAAATGGTTGGAATAGATTTTTAGCTGAGAGTTTGATGCTAGGCGGAGTTTTACAGATTGTATAGTTATATTTCTTCCTGTTATAGTTGATGATGTTTTTTGATTAATGATATGATCGTTGTATTTATTTCTGGTAAAGTTGCAAAGTAAATATCTGTTGATGATGGCATTCCTTATCATAAAAATTGTTCTCCTCTAAACATAGTTGTTTGCGTTTGTCAGATCGCAGTTTTCATATGGAGTTGGGAATCTTGTTCCTTCCATAGGTAGTTATAGTTTTATTTGTCAACTATTTTTCTGTTTTTTGTGATTTTGTTTATGATTGGTCTTGGTATAGAGGGATTTTTTAGGTTGTTGCTAAAAATTAAATTTATTTTGGATTTCTTAAGTCGAATAAGAAATCCAAGTAGTAATTCATAAATATATGGATTATATAGGGGGTTTAAAATGAACAAAGGTAGTCATATAAGGCCGAATTTTTTAGGGCTTGTTCCTTTCCTTGTTTTTATTATTGTTTATGTGGGAACAGGAGTGGCTTTAGAGATGCAAGGTGTAGAGATGGCTTTTTATCAGATGCCACCAATAATTGCTATGTTATTAGCTGTTGTTACTGCATTCCTTTTATTCAAGGGTTCGTTTATAGAGAAGCTGAATGAATTTATTGAAGGATGCTCACAGACTGATATTATATTTATATCCTTCATCTTTCTGATTTCAGGTGCTTTTTCTGCTGTTTGCAAGGAAATAGGTAGCATTGAAACCGTAGCAAATATTGGACTTAAGTATATACCCGCTAATTTGTTGGTAGCAGGAATATTTTTAATATGCCTTTTCCTTTCTACTGCAACTGGTAGTTTCCTTGGAACTGTTGTGGCTGTTACTCCAATTGGATTCGAGATAGCAGGTAAGAGTGGTATTCCATTGCCAATGGTTGCGGGAGCTGTGCTTGGGGGCGGTGCTTTTGGTGATAGCATGTCTTTAATATCAGATACAACTATTATTGCAAGTCGTACGCAAGGAGTTAAAATTATAGATGTTTTTAGGAATGGTGTTTTTTTTACATTTCCTGCATCTATTTTGTCGACTGTAGCATTTGCTATTTTAGGCTCTTATGTTGGTGGTGTTGGAGTTAATGTTGAGCTTGGTGAGATAAGTTATTTGAAAGTGATACCTTACCTTTTTGTTATAATTTTTGCGTTCTTAGGAGTAGATGTATTTTTAGTTTTATTTTTGGGAATATTGATTGCTGGTGGTATTGGTATTTTAAATGGTGATTTAACTTTACTTTTAATGGCTCAAAAGATTAATGTGGGGCTTTTAGATTTAAGTGAGATGCTTATTCTTGTTATTTTTACAGGAGGAATTTCTTATATGACTATTAGCCATGGAGGTTTTGAGTGGATCTTAACTAAATTGAAGTATCTAGCTAAGTGTAGGAGAAGTGCTGAGTTTACAATTACTTTTTTAATAGTTATGGTAACGGGTTTTCTTTCAAATAGTGGTCTTGCGATTTTGGTTAATGAGACTGTTACTAAGGGTATATCTGAGGCTAACTCTGTATGTCCTAAGCGTTGTGCGGCATTACTTTCAATTTCTTCTTGTGCTTTAATTGGTGCTTTACCATATGGTATGCATATGATAAGCGTAATGAATATTGCAAAAGGGGCTATATCCCCACTTGATATCATGCCGTTTTTGTTTTATCAAGTGTTTTTAGGTATTATTATTATTTTCTCTATAGCTTTTTTGGGATTGAAAAATCAGTTTTTAAATTCTACTAAACCTTGATTAAAAGGCACCTTTCATTTAAAAGGTGCCTTAGATCTTGTTAAGATGATAATTCTACATATATTCTCATTTGTTCTTCTTTTATTTTTTTAGGTATCATTTTAAATACTTCGTGTGTTGAAAAGTTTTTTGGAACAAATCTTTCTTCTAAGTATAGATTAATTTCAGGATTGTCTTTTGCTTCTTCCTTTAATTGCTTAAACACATTTTTGTTTGGTGAGTTATAGTTTGTCTCTTTATAGTTTGCATAAGATGCCTCGTTTTCATAAAGAAAGTTTATGAATTTATGGGCAAGTTCTTTGTTAGGTGCGTCTGCTGGAATTGCCATGACATCAATCCAGAGATTTGTGCTTTTAGGTACATAAAAGTCTAAATTTGGGTCTTTGTGCATTGCATCTAATGCTTCTCCGCTCCATGTTAGTTGAATGGATGCTTCACCATTTAGCATTAGTGATTTTGCAGCAATATCTGAGAAATAGCCCACTACTAAGGGGGATTGTTTTTTTAATAATTCTTCGGCTTTTTTGATTTTAGATATGTTGTGTTCATTTAAGGAATAACCAAGTTTTTTAAGTGCGACCCCAATATTTTCTTTTGGGGAGTCTAACATTGCAATTTCTTTTTTGTATTTTTCATTAAATAGTATATCAAATTCATTCATATCTTCTATGTCAACTTTGGTTTTGTTATAAAGTATTCCCATTACTCCCCAAAAGAGAGGTACAGAATAAATATTACCAGGATCATATTCTAGACTTTTAAGTTCGCTTAATATGTTATTTTTTACATTTGGCAGTTTTGAATGGTCTAGAGCTTCAATTTTATTTGCATTTACTAAATCTTCAACCAAATATTCTGATGGAACTATGATATCATAATAACCTTTTGTGTTATTAAATTTTGCCATCATTTCTTCATTGTTGTTGACGCATTCATAATTTATTTTTACTTTATTTTCTCTTTCAAATTGGGCTATTAATTCTTCATCAATATATTCTGCCCAGTTAAGGATACTAAGAGTATTTTGTTTCTTTTGGAAAGAACAAGAGATGACTATCAAAATTGTTATTGATACTAAAATTTTTTTCAAAATAAACTCCTTATTGTTAAATTTCTGTATCTACTGTTAGTTTTTTGATCCCCACACATTTGTTAATAATAAATAATAGACTCAGTATTACAAAGAATAATATAGAAGAAATGGCATTAATTATGGGTTTTATACCTTTTTTAGTTAAAGAATTTATTAGTATTGATAAGTTATTAAACCCCTGGCCTGTTGTGAAAAATGATATTAAAAAGTCATCAACCGATAATGTAAATGCAATAAGGCCTCCTGTTACCACGCTTCCAATTATTTCTGGATATATTATGTTTTTAAAAATTTGACTCTCTGATGCCCCAAGATCACGAGCTGCATCAATAATATTTTCTGGAAGAGAATATAGTTTAGGCAGGATTATTATTATTATGTAAGGCGTTGAGAAGATTATGTGTGACATTAGCATTGTAGAGAAACCTAGCTGTATTTTTATTAAAGAATAAAATGTCATTAAACTAATTCCTGTTACAATATCAGGATTAATTATTGGTATTTTATTTATTGATAAGAGAATAGTTTTTATTTTCTTATTTTTTGTTTTGTAAATACTGTAAGCTCCCAGGATACCAATTGCAATTGAAATTAAGGACGATAGTATTGCTACTAGTAAAGTATTATATATGACCGTTTTTATTTGATGTGATACAAAGACTTCTTTGTACCATTTTAGGCTAAATCCCTGATAAAAAAATCCATTGTCTCCTGCATTAAAAGAATAAACTACTAAAATTAATATGGGCGCATAAACAAATCCAAATGTCAAAAATAAAAAAGTATTTTTTAGTATTTTAAGCATATTAATATCCTTATTCTATGTTGTTTTTGTGCATTAATTTAAGTATTGTTAAATTAAATATTAATATTACTATCATGACAATAAATGAAATAGCAGCTCCAGTATGCCAATCCTCTACGAATAAAAATTGTTTTTCAATTAAATTACCGATTAAAATTTGTTTAGCGCCACCTAGTAAATCTGAGATAATAAACACTGTGATTGAAGGAATGAATACCATTATTATCCCTGTTGCAAGATATGATAATGTTAATGGCAGCTTTATGTATAATAATATTTGCCACATTCTTGCACCAAGGTCTCTTGCAGCTTCAATATATTCATATTTTATTTTCAAGAGTCCTATATATATTGGTAAGACCATAAATGGTAAGAAATTATATATCATCCCAATTATTACAGCTTTTTCATTATAGATCAATTCTATGGATTTAAATCCCATTGCTTCGAGCAAATTATTAATAATCCCATTTTTTCCTAATATTCTGATCCAAGCATAAGTTCTAAGTAAGGTATTGATCCACATAGGAAGTATTATCATTATTATGAGCATGTTCTGAACGTTTTTTTTTGACATGGATATAAACCATGCTGTAGGATATCCAATTAGTATACAAAAAATGGTTGTAATTAAGGCAAAATTTATGCTTCTTGAAAAAATTTTTAAGTAGCTTGGTTCTAGTAATCTTATAAAATTTGCAAATGTGAACTCATTTTGCTCATTAAAAAATCCTAAAGTTATTATTATGACTAGAGGAAAGATAATAAAGATTGATAAGAATAGAGTATATAATATTAAAATTATTCTATTCATCTTTATTGTTCCTTGCACATTACATGAATGTCATCAGGGCCTAATGAGATGTCAACTTCTTCTCCAACATTTGTTAGTTTTGTGCTTTGAACTAACCAATTGGATTTTTGAATCTCTAGTGTCATTTCGTAGTGTACGCCCTGGAATATTGCTGAAGTAATTATTCCACTTAAATGTCCTTGACCTTTTGGTAGTATTCTTACATCTTCTGGCCTTATTACAAGATCAACAGATTCTTTATTTTTAAATCCCTTATCAAGACATTTGAAATCTTTACCAAACATATTAACAACGAATTCTTTTTCATAAGTTCCTTCAAAAATATTGCTCTCTCCAATAAAGCTAGCTACAAATTTTGTTTTGGGTTCATTGTAAATTTCCTCAGGTGTTCCAATTTGAAGAATTACACCTTCATTCATTACTACTATTCTATCGCTCATTGTTAATGCTTCTTCTTGATCATGTGTGACATAGATAAATGTTATTCCAAGCTTTCTTTGTATTTTTTTAAGCTCTCTTTGCATTTCTTGTCTCATCTTTAAATCAAGAGCTGAGAGTGGTTCATCTAAGAGTAACAGTTTAGGTTCCATAATTATAGCTCTTGCAATTGCAACTCTTTGTTTTTGTCCACCCGATAGTTCATTAATATTTCTGTAGGCGTATTTTTGCATGTCAATTAGGGAAAGTACGGCTTTTACTTTTTCTTTTATTAAGTTGTTGTTTGTCTTTTTCATTCTAAGTCCGAATGAAATATTGTCAAAAACATTCATGTGTGGGAAGAGTGCGTAGTTTTGAAATACAGTATTAATCTCTCTTTTATTAGGCGTAATTTTTGAAATCTCTTTTGATAGGAAATGAATTTTTCCTTCAGTTTGATTTAAAAAACCCCCTATTATTTTGATTAGTGTTGTTTTGCCGCATCCTGATGGACCAAGTAAAGTAATGAATTCATTTTTTTTAATTTTTAAATTAATTGTATCTAGAACTTTATTACTACTATCAGTGTAGTAATGACTTAAGTCTTTAATCTCTAGGATATAATTATGCAACTAATGGGACCCTCCTTTTTCATGTGGCGATTGGATCACATGAGACTAGATTATACTTTATATTAATGCTTATGTAAATGACTTTATTTATTGTTATGATGGCATTTTACGTCAAGTATAATTTTCCCAAATTTACCTTCTCTGTATTCTTTTATTAGTATTTTTGATGCCCGTTCGATGTCCATTGCATGTTTTTTATTTATAAATCCCCTTGTTCTTGCAAATTCTTCTAAAATTTGAAGTGAATCTGTTGATTTGATACTATATTTATTTAGTAATTTGTTTTTGTTATTTATGTGCATTTCTTTAAGTAGATATAGTGCAAGTTCTGTATTGTCTATTATTTCATTTTTTATCATGTCTAGTATTGCAAGTTTTTTTGCAATTTCTTGGTCTTCTAAGTTGTGCCATAAGATGCCTGGCATATCGAAGATATTGATCTCTTCGTTTACTTTTAATATTTGTATATTTCTTGTGTGTCCTGGTTTGTTTGCAACACTTGTGCTTTTTTTTCCTACAAGTAGGTTAATTATAGATGATTTCCCAACATTTGGCACCCCAATTACTAAGACTTTGATTTTTTCTGTGTAAGTTTTAATTTTTTTTACATTAGCTATTTTTTTTATGTTGTCAATTATTTGTTTTTTCATTCCTTTTTTGTATATGTTTGTGATTAGTACATTATTTCCAAGTGTTTCAAAATATTCTCTCCATTTCAAAATTTCTCTTGTCTTTACAAGGTCTGATTTGTTTAAAAGTATTATTTTATCCTTATTTGAGTTTTTAATTATTTTTTCAGTTAGTGGATTTTTGCTACTCATTGGAGCTCTAGCGTCAAGTATTTCTAATACAATATTTGTTCTCTTAAGATTTGCCTGGATTAAGTCCAAGGCTCTTTTCATATGACCAGGGAACCAGTTGATTTTACTTGACATTGTTAAATTATAGCTTAATTTAAGCAGATATGAAATCTGTATTTATATCTGCTTAAATTAACGGTGAATTGCATCTTTTTCAAAAATGGTATAGTTTGTAAACTTAAGATTTTTGTGAACGATTAAGTCATAGGAGGTTTTGATATTATTGGAAAAATTAAAAGAGGTCTAATTGTCTCTTGCCAAGCTCTTGAAGGCGAACCTTTGCATAGTAGTTTTATTATGTCTAAGATGGCCTTAGCAGCAAAGATGGGCGGAGCGGTTGGAATTAGAGCCAATAGTGTTCTAGATATTCGTCAAATAAAATCAGAAGTTGATTTACCCATAATAGGTATTATTAAGAGAGTTTATAATAATTCCCCTGTTTTTATTACGCCTACTATTAAAGAAGTCGATGAACTTTGTAGTGAAGGGGTCGATGTTATTGCTCTGGATGCTACTCTTAGAGAGCGTCCCGATGGTCTTTTGCTATCTGAATTTTTTAATAAGATTAAGAAGAAATATCCCAATCAGCTATTTATGGCAGATATTGCTTCTTTAGAGGAGGCTATTAATGCAGATAAGCTTGGATTTGATTTTATTGGCACGACTTTACATGGATATACAAAGGATACTGAAGGGTGTAATATTGCAGATGATGATTTTGCCTTTTTAAAAAATTTACTTAAGTATGATTTCAAATCGAAGTTAATAGTTGAGGGAAAAATTGATACTCCTCTTAAGGCTAAGAGAAGTTTTGAACTTGGAATTTCTTTGGTTGTTGTAGGTGGGGCTATTACACGACCTATGGAAATTACGAAAAATTTTGTTGATAAAATAAATGAGGTTAAAGAAATTTGAGTGTTTTTATGATGTCTGATGAGTTTTTTTATAGACATATAGGAGGGTTTTATGGGGAAATTTTTTGAGAATGCCCAGAAATTTGGGCGTTCTTTTATGTTGCCTATTGCTATTCTTCCTGCGGCAGGATTATTTTTAGGTGTTGGAGGTGCTCTCTCTAATCCGGCAACTATCAATGCATATTCTTTTTTGAATGTGTTTTTTATCCAGTCAGTGTTTAATGTAATGCGTACCGCAGGTGCTATTATTTTTGTTAATTTGCCCCCGATATTTGCAATTGGAGTTGCTGTTGGACTTGCAAAATCAGACAAAGGAACAGCGGGACTTTCTGCCTTTATTGGGTATCTTGTTTTAAATTCTACTATTGGCATTTTAGTTGATATGTTCGGAAAAGCTGAAGATCTCTCAAGTGGAGCTGTTGGGGTGATACTTGGGATTAAAACTTTAGAGACAGGCGTTTTTGGTGGGATTATTGTTGGTATTTTGACTTATTATCTTCACAATAAGTTTAATAAAATTGAATTTCCAAGAGTTCTTGGATTTTTTTCAGGGTCTAGGTTTATACCAATAGTAGTTTCTTGTTCAAATATTCTTCTTGCTGTATGTATGTTTATATTTTGGCCGTTCATGCAATCTGGAATTAGCAGAGTGGGTGTATTAGTAGATGCGACAGGATATGTTGGTACTCTTATTTACGGCATTTTTTTACGAATGCTCGGTCCTTTTGGACTGCATCATATATTTTATTTGCCTTTTTGGACAACTGGTCTTGGTGGTTCTGAAATTATTAATGGTAAGTTAGTTGAAGGAACTCAGAACATTTTTTTTGCTGAGCTTGCATCTCAGAGTACTGATAGATTTTTTATTGGAACTAGTCGTTTTATGAGTGGAAGATTTATTACTATGATGTTTGGACTACCAGGTGCTGCTCTTGCGCTTTATCGCCTTGCAAAGCCTAGTCAAAAGGCAAAAGTTTTTGGACTTTTGTTTTCATCAGCTTTAACTTCCTTTTTAACGGGAATTACAGAACCTCTTGAATTTTCTTTTCTTTTTGTAGCACCAGTTCTTTATGTGATTCATGCGGTGTTTGATGGTTTTGCATTTATGTTTGCTCATATTCTAGAAATTACAATAGGACAGACTTTTTCTGGAGGATTTATTGATTTTATTCTTTTTGGGATTTTGCAGGGAAATGCAAGAACAAATTGGATTTTAGTTCCAATGGTAGGTGTTTTCTGGTTCTTCCTATATTATTTTAGTTTTACTTTTTTAATATCTAAATTTGACTATAAGACCCCTGGGAGGGAAGATAGTATCAATTCTAATGATGCATTTCTTTCTGTTGCAAATGGAAAGAGAGACAATGTTGCGTCTCAAGTAATTATGGGCCTTGGAGGGTCTGATAATATTATTGAACTTGATTGTTGCGCCACAAGGCTTAGAGTTACTGTAAAAGATTCTCTGAAAGTTTTAAAAGATACTCTGGAGAATACTGGGGCAAAGGGAATTATTATCAAGAGTAGTGGCGTACAGGTGATTTATGGTCCTGGAGTTAGTGTGCTTAAAAATGAAATTGAGGAAATTCTTGACAATTAATACTGAATTGAATTCTTTAAGAAGTGATATGCTTTTGCATATCACTTGCTTTTTATGTTTTTAATAAAATCAACTGCGTACTTTGTTAAATAAGATGTATTTTGAGCACTTCTGTAGCTATGATTACCGACAGAAACATGAGAGTGAAGACTTTCAATAAGCATTATCGGTATTGTTTTTTTATGCCCTCCATATTCACTTATGAATTTATTTATTTCATTAGAGTCTACTGTAGGATCGTTTGGTGAGTAAGCTATTGTTAGTGGAATTTTTATATTATCAAAACCATTATCATTAATTAATTTAACAAGACCCATCATTGAAATTATTGAATCGACTTGTCGTATTGGCGAATAGAATGTTGTGACCTCTTCGTATTCTGTTCTTTTATTTTGTCTTATTTCAAGTGAATTATAGCCACCTGTTATAAGGTAGGCAATTTGACGTCCCCAAGGATAGTAAATTAAGCTTGTTCTTTTATCTTTAGGATAGATATTGGGCGATATTAAGACGGCAGAGTATATTTTGTTTGGGTAGTTTTTTAATGCCCAAATAGTGCAAGCTCCACCATTTGATGTCCCAATGATTATTAATTTTTCTCCTATTGATTGCCCAATTTGAATAGCCTCATCAATATCTCTTAACCAGTCTTGAGTGTTAACACCTTTAAATGCGTCTTTGTTGTTAATTCCGTGCCCTTTAAGTCTTGTAAAGAAGATATTTGCGTTTAATGCTTTGGCTATATTGTTTGGAATGGGATAAATTTCATTTTTAGATGCCCCAAAGCCATGAATATATACTACGGCGTATTCTGTTCTTTTTTGAGCCTCGTTCCATATGATTTCTTTTTTTGTATTTGCTTCTAGATTAAACTTGGATTCCTCAATTAGTAAATATTGATCAATCTCTTCAAGTTTATTGGGAATTTTGGTCTTTGCAAATTCATTTCTAACTTTCATTTTTGGACCTACTACTATTAAAAGAAGTAAGAATATAAAGATAAAAATAGAGTTTTTTATGTGCATATATTGTTTTCCTTTAATTATTTTCATCATCAATATTAGATTTTTCATCTTTAGATTGTTGATAACAATTGTTACATGAGCCTGAATAAATAATTTCAATAGATTTGGTTTTCCATTCTTCTCCAAGTTTGTCTTTCAGAATATCTTTAATGTCATCAAGTTGGATGGGATAAACTTGATTGCATTTGTTGCATTTAAAGTGAGCTATTGTAGAAGTCAAACTTAGATAAAATCTTGTTTCTTTTTGATCGGTTGTTTTTATATCTTTAAGAATATTACGTTCTTTCAAGATGTTTAATGTGTTATACACCGTTGCTTTTGATAGGCTTGGTATTTCTTTTATTAATTTGTTGTAAATCTCTTTTGCTGTAAAATATTCTTTTGGATTTGAGGCAATGTGTAAAATTATTCTATTTCTTGAATGTGAGGCTTTCATGCCCAACTCTGTTGTTAATGATTTTAGCAAGATAGGGTCATTAGTAATTCCGACTTTTTCTAAAGTGGAATGTACCTCTATTGTATTGTTGTTCATATATCATACCCTTTATTATTTAAGATTAAGTACTTTAATGTCCTTATAGAAATAATTTTATAACGGTTTATTAATATTTTGCTACTGATAGCTATTTATTTTCATTTTTTTTTATATTTGGGTAAAAAAGTAAGGTTTTTATTTTTGAGTTTATCTTTATTTTATTATCAAAATTATTATTAATTGGGATTAATAGCAAGTTTAAACTCAAAGAATAATTTTGCAAATCTTCAGCTTTTACTGTATTGTAAGATCCTCCTATATTTAAAATAAACCATCTCTTAAAGCCTCTTTTTGAGATTTTATAATTGATCGTGTATATAATATGTTTTTCGATATTTAAGAAACTGATGAAGAAATTACTATTTTGATCGTTTCCTTTAGATATTAAGAATTCTGTGCCATTGATGTATCCTTTTATATCTTTTTTTGTTTCAATAATTTTTTCATAAGTATCAGAATCATTGTATCTTGCAGTAATTTTTAAGTTTGTTCCTTTCTCAACTTCGAAAATGGGTATCTCTAGACTTGAATATTCAAGCAAATAATTTGTGTTACTTATCTTTGGGCTTTTATTATTGCAAGTTATAGCAGAAGGCCATGCTATTTTAATCGATATAAAAAAACCTGCAAGGCTTTCGTCTAGAAAGAAATCAATTATTGATTTTTCTTTTTCATTGAAATTTAAGTATTGTCTAATTCCTACAATTTTCTCATTTGAGAATGAAAATGAACTTTCAATAGTTGGTTCTATAACTATTTCTTTTTTCGATAAGACCTTAATGTAAGTTCTGCAAAAATCTAAAAATTCAACTTTTCTCTCTTTATATTTGATCTTATTTAGTTTGCCTTCTTCAAACTTCACATGATATTTTTCATGAGATAGCGTAAAATTGCCTTCCATGTTGTATTCAAGATTTTTACTTGTAATAGGTTCTAGATTGGTTAAGTGATATTCAAAATTTTTATTAACTAAAAATTCTTTTAAAGAAGTTTCATTTACTTGATATTCTTTTAGTCTTTTGTTTTGAAATTGCAGTATTAGTGCTTGTTCTTTTAATGAGTTAAACTCTGGGATTTCTAAGAGCTCTGTGGTTATTTTTTTGCCTTCTAGATTTTGTATCTTAATACTGTAAAAGTTTGCATCTAGTTCTTTTAAAGACAGTAAAAAGTTCTTTAATTCTTGATTGTTATAAATGTCTTTAATTTCATGAAAGTAAATAAGCGTATCTATATTTTGCTTTTTTGTTTCAGGTTCTTGGATTTCTGAGAGTAATTGACAATTATTTTTATAGAAAACTAAATATTTTTTATTATTTTTTGCAATTCTTATTCCTTCTATGTAGTTAAAATTAAGGTTTCTATATAGTTCAAGCACTCTCTTCCTTGATTTTTCCATATTGTATACGTAAAATGTATGTGGATTATCTTTAAATAAATCTTTATATCCACTTTTAAATGGGTTCTTTAAAGCCCAGTATAAATCTACATGTATTTCATCATGTAACATGTACTCATGAGGACTGCCGCTGTACGTGCTTGGAATGTAAATATCTTCATTATTTTTAAGTCTCTTAAGAAACCATTCATTTAATTCTGAATTTAATTTTAAAATTTCAAAAAAGTATGTTGGGAATGTCCAATGTATCTTATAGCTTAAATTTTTGTTTTCAATTAAATATTTGGTATTTGATAAAATGGAATATAATTTACTCTCAGCAAATGCAGTTATTGAAATGATAACAATATAAGTTCTTGAGTTTCTAAATTTTCTAAACATCATAAAAGATCTTTACATAAGTATATATTAGATTAGTATAAATGGTATTGATTTTACAGTAAATTACTGCAAAGAGGTTTCTTGATTTTTATGTTATTTTGGCTTGATTAATGAATAAAAAAAAATTATATTTTTATAGTGATCTGTATGAAGTTCATGCTAACTTTATGATGTGCTATTTAATTTAACTTTAAATTGTTATACTTAAAAGGAGTAAAATTTATGGCTAAGGACATATATTTTAATGAAGATGCGAGAAAGAGTCTGCTCAGCGGCATTGAAAAATTATCAAATGCTGTAAAGGTGACTCTTGGTCCTAAGGGGAGAAATGTTTTAATTGATAAAAAATTTGGTTCTCCTACTGTTACAAAAGATGGAGTGAGTGTTGCTCGTGAAATTGAGCTTGAAAATGCGTTTGAAAATATGGGAGCACAACTTTTAAAAGAAGTTGCAATTAAGACAAATGATTTAGCTGGAGATGGAACTACTACAGCTACTGTACTTGCTTATGCAATTGCAAGAGAGGGACTTAAAAATGTTTCTTCTGGGATTAATCCAATTGGAATAAAAAAAGGGATAGATCGTGCGGTGACTTTGGCTGCTGAAAAGATTCGTAAATCTGCTAAGAAAATTACTACTAAGGAAGAAATTGCACAGGTAGCATCTATTTCTGCAAACAATGATACTTCGATAGGTGAAAAAATTGCTGAAGCAATGGACAGAGTTGGAAAAGATGGGGTTATTACTGTTGAAGAGTCAAAGACTTTTGATACTACAATCTCTTATGTTGAAGGAATGCAATTCGATAGAGGATATTTGTCCCCTTATTTTTCTACAAATAAAGAAAATATGAGTGTAAGCTTTGATGATGCTTATATTTTAATATGTGAGAAAAAAATTAGTACAATTAAAGAACTCTTACCAGTGCTTGAAAAAGTTTTAAACACAAATAAACCTTTGTTAATTATTGCTGAGGATATTGAGGGAGAAGCTCTTGCTGCACTTGTTCTAAATAGTGTTCGTGGGGCTTTAAAGGTTTGTGCAATTAAAGCTCCTGGATTTGGTGACAGACGCAAGGCAATGCTTGAAGACATTGCGATACTTACTGGAGGAGTACTTGTCAGTGAGGAATTGGGACTTACTCTTGAAAATGTTGAGCTTGAGCAACTTGGCCAGGCTAAATCAATAAGAGTTGATAAAGATAATACTACAATTATTAATACTGGAAATAAAGAGCCAATAAAAGAGCGTGCGGAGCTTATTAAAAAACAAATTGAAGAGACAAGTTCTGAGTATGATAGAGAAAAACTTCAAGAGCGTCTTGCAAAACTTGTTGGTGGAGTTGCTGTTATTAATGTTGGTGCTGTTACTGAAGTGGAACTTAAAGAGAAAAAACATAGGGTTGAGGATGCTTTATCTGCAACTCGTGCCGCTGTTGAGGAAGGTGTTGTTCCTGGTGGTGGATCAACTCTTATTGAAGTTGCTATGTATCTTGATACAGTTGATACAAGTAAACTTAGCTATGAGGAGAAGCAAGGTTTTGAGATTGTGAAGAGAAGCCTTGAAGAACCAATGAGACAAATAATTGCTAATGCTGGATTTGAGAGTTCTATTTATATTCATCAGATTAAAACTGACAAGAAAGGACTCGGTTTTGATGCAGCTAGTTTTAAATGGGTAAATATGATTGAGAGTGGCATAATTGATCCTGCCAAAGTTACAAGAAGCGCTCTTCAGAATGCAGCTTCAATTGTAGGATTGCTCTTGACAACAGAGTGTGCTATTACTGAAGTTAAAGAAGAGAAGAGTAATGCTGGTGGTGGCGGTTACCCTATGGATCCTGGAATGGGGATGATGTAAGTTAGTCTTACTTGCAGATTTTTCATTTATGAGGATTTATATTGTGCTAAGGAGCTAGATTTGAGTGAAAATGAGTTTGTCTTTTGCATAGGTTATGATGGTTCTAAGGCAATAATAGATAAAGAGCTTTTAAGCCAGCATAAAGGTAAGAGCGCAGAAGAACTTTTTGAACTTGGGTTTTATAGAAGTGCTTTTAGCAAGGCTCTTTATAGAAAAGATAATACTCTTATTGAGTATTTAATTGATAGGTATAATAAAATTAGCAAATCTAGTTATAGTAAAAAAGAGGAGCTTGAGCTCCTCTTTGGGGTAGTTTATCCGGATGATATTGCTAGTACAAAAGCGACTTATGTTTAAAAGTTAGGAAATTTTATGTTTTTATTGCAAGATTTTAGCCATAGTAGTAGTTTTTTTAGGAGTTTATTGGTTTTTATTCCTGTAATTGCTATATTTTGGTTTTTAGTAATATCACCTCAGCGTAAAGAAGAGAAGAAAAAAAAGGATATGATCAAAAACCTTAAAAAGGGAGATAAGGTCTTAACTATAGGTGGAATTTTTGGGGTTATTAAGAAGGTTAGTGATTCTGAGGTTGTGCTTGAGCTTAGTCCAACTTCTGAGGCAAAATTTATAAAAAGTTCAGTTGAAAAGGTTATTTTTGACGAAATTAAAAACAAAAATTAAGGTGTTAGAAGCAAATTAATATATGACTATTAAATTAAATATTAATTTAGCATAATGTTTAATTTAGATTAACTTAATAAGGGTGCTATTTATGAATAAAGTCTCTAAATTTATATTAATACTATTTGTGACATCATTTGCTTATCTTTTAATATTTCCTACTCTAAAGTGGTATTTTTTTACTAATGATGGGGATAGGAAAATTAGTTCGTATTCAAAAGAGGCTTTAAGGGATTATTCTAAGAGTAAGGCCTTGAGTTCTCTTGTAAAACTTAGGGAATTGTATCAAAGAGATCCCAATGCTCAAATTCCAGATGATTTGAAATATTTAATTCCAGTTGCTAAGAATAACTATAGAATTTATGGAAAAGAGCCTCCCAAATTCTTTAATAATGTAAAAGTCTTAAGAGATGGATTTTTAACAGATTCTGATATTGAAGAGCTTAGTCTTGAAATTTATAGGTATTATGAAGATATAAAGAGGAATAAAAGCAAAATAATACAACTTGGACTTGATTTGTCTGGGGGAATGAGTATTACTATTTCTCTTGATTACTCAGGGCTTGAGCAGAAATTAGGGAGAACTTTGAGTGCTCTAGAAAGGGAGGAAGCTCTTGGGCGTACAATTCAGATACTTAAAGAGAGGGTAGACACCTTTGGGCTTACAGAGCCTAAGATTACAAGAGAAGCAGGTGGGAATAAGATTTTCTTAGATATTCCTGGAGAAAAGGACGAGAAGCGAGTTGATTCTCTTTTAAGTGGTAGAGGCAATTTAACCTTTTATGTGGTTGATAATGATGCTACCTCTGTGCTTAATGCTAAAATACTAGAAGCTGGACCTCTTTATTCGATTTCTGATATTAAGAGTAGCATGGGGCTTGGAGATAATAAGGAAATTTTTCCATGGTATGTTAAGGATTCTTATGGTATTGATGATGAATCTAGTGTTCATTATTATGTTGTTGATTCTAGTGTTGAGAGTTCTTTTGATGGCTCCCATATTAAGGATGCTGGGGTTTTAAATGATCACAAAACAGGTAGGGATATAGTTACGTTTAATTTAGATAATGAGGGAAGTGAAAAATTTTTTGTCTTTACTCAAAAGAACATTGGCAAGGCTTTAGCGGTGGTTATGGAAGGAAAAATTAAATCAGTGGCTAATATTAGTCATGCTATTGCTGGAGGAAATGTTTCAATTCAGGGAGATTCTTTTGATAAAAGGGAAGCTAATGAGCTTGCACTTGTTTTTAAAACAGCAGCTTTTCCAGTTGAAATAAAGATAGATGACCTAAGAGTTATTGGACCTACTATGGGAGAGAAGACAATTGCACTTGGAATAAAAGCATCTCTTCTTGCACTTGTTTTAGTTTTTTTATTTATGTTGGCATATTACAAGATGAGTGGTTTTGTAGCGGGATTTTCATTGGTTATTTATAATCTATTTTTAATATTGGCAATTCTCTCGGCATTTAACTTTACTTTGACTCTTACAAGTATTGCAGGTCTTGTATTAACTATGGGCATGGCTGTTGATATTAATATAGTTATTTATGAGCGAATTAAGGAAGAGATTAGAAATGGGCGAAAATTTGGGAGAGCATTTGAGGATGGATTTAAAAAAGCTTTTTGGGCAATAATGGATTCAAATGTTACAACATTTATTGCTGTGCTTTTTTTAACTCTTCTCGGAACTGGAACTATTCAAGGTTTTGCGTGGTCTTTGTCTATAGGGATTGTGGCATCACTTTTTAGTAGTTTAATCTTTTCAAGGTTTATTTTAGAAGTTATTATATCTTTAAGTAAAAGCAAATGTGTAAGTATCTCTTGGAGTTCAAATTATGCAAAAAGTGTTTAATTTTTTAAAATATGGAAATAAAGCTATAATAGTTAGTATTTGTATGATTTTTTCGGGCTTTATTTACACTTTTATGTATCATGATGGTTATAATTGGGGAATAGACTTTTCTTCAGGGGTTAATATTAATTTTGTAATAGATAAAGCAGGTATTAAAGATTATGATATGCAAAAGGTGCTCTTTCCAGTTTATAAAACATTTGATGTTAATGAAATTATTTCAAGTGATGCTTCTAAGAGCCATTTTTCTATTATAGTTAAGTCAGACATTACTGATTATACTTTAAAAAAAGAAATTCACACTACATTAATCGATAAGTTGAATGCTGAATTTGGTGTTAATGTTGAAATTCTTGATTCTTATTTTATTGATTCGAATTTTTCATCTATTTTAAGGACAAAATCAATGTTATTGGTTTGTTTAACATTTGCACTTATTTTAGTTTATGTGGCATTGAGATTTAGGTTAAGTTATGCTGTTGCATCAATATTTGCAACGATTCATGATATACTTTTTGTGGTTGCTTTTTTAGGGGTATTTAGAATAGAGATAAATAGTTCAATAATTGTTTCTATATTGACAATTATTGGGTATTCTTTAAATGATACGATAATTATTTTTGATAGGATTAGAGAAAATTCTAGGAATATGACAGATACTTCATTTTTAAATGTTTTAAATTTAAGCATTAGGCAAACTTTATCAAGAACTATTTTGACATCTATTACGACGTTTGTTGCTGTGCTTTCTATTTATGTGTTTACTGATGGTGCTATTAAGGATTTTTCTTTAATATTTATGGTAGGTGTTGTTGTTGGTACTTATTCTTCAATTTTTATAGCTTCTCCTATTCTTTTAAGTTGTTATAAAAAAATTAAATAGATGTTTTGTTATAATATTATGATATGAAGTTTTTTGATTTTGGTTCATTAGGATTTTATAGGTTTTTTGATTTTCAGAAACATCTAAATTTTAGTATTTTTAGGTATAGTTTAATAAATTACTATTCTTATAAAGAACAGTCAAATCTTATTAATGATGCCAATTTGCTTAAATGTAAGATTGTCTTTTTAGATAAGACTCATAAGGATATTGCTAATATTGCTAGTGCTTCTTCTTCAAAGTTAAATGATAATTTAAATGTTAATAAAAAGGTGTTTTGCGATGTTTTAAATACTATTAAAAATTTGATAAAAAAGTATCATCCAGAATCAGAATTTCTAGACTTAGAATGCGATGTACTTTTAAATAATGAAGATATTTTTAATAGATTTTTAGATAAACTTAGATATTTGAATTTTAGAGTAGATCTTAAAAAAAAGATTGAAGAATTTGACAGTAAAAATAAGACCCCATACTCTTGTATAAAAATTGCCACTTTTTTTATTAAAGAAGAGTTTTTAGAAAGACTGGCAAACTCAATTGATTTCTTTTCTAATGAAGCTAATAATAATAGCCTGGATTTGATCAATAAAGAAATTGATGAGTATTGTGGAAAGGTGGAACAGGTAAAAGTAAGCGAGAATATTAAAGATACACATAAAAAATTTGTTATAGAATATGCCAAAGAAAGAATATCAAAAATTATGAAAGAGCATAGTCTTGATATATCTAAGTTGCTTATTAAAATTTCTCTCCTAGATATTACTATTCAGTGTTTTGAGAGTTATTATTTGAATTTATTAGAGACTCTCAATATCCTTTTGTCAATAAGTAATATTATTGATATTGGCTTAGATGAATTACCTGATGCTATTTTTAATGAGTGGAATGAATTTATTTATTTGCGCAGGAAAGAGTTTCAAAAACTTGTTTTAATATCAGATTATGTTTTTCAAAAAAGGATAATATCTACTATAAATTCTGGGGGTTGGAAATTTACTTTCTTTAGTCTTTCGCCCCGTCAAGGTGATATTATTCAATTTGCAGTGGATATTAATAAAAATTTTAATAATATCGAGGATGGAATTAAGGAATATGAACTTAAAATAAATAGGCTTAATGATCTCAAGCTTGATTGGGAGAAAAGCTTAAAAAATTTTGAACATTTATTTGTTTAAAATCCCTAATTATATATTTCTTTTAGTCTTTCATATATTTTTTTTACTTCATCATTAATGATTTTGGGTACATCTATTATTAGCGTAGCTTTAAGATCTCCTTTAATGGTATTCCCAAGTGCAGGCATTCCAAGACCTTTTAATTTAAGTATCTCTCCATTTTTTGTATCTTTTGGAATTTTTATCTTTATTTTTTTGCCTTCAATTGTTTCAAAGATTTTTTCACTACCTAAAGCTATTTCCCATGGATATACAGTAATTTTTGTTTCTAGGTTTCGTTCCTTTAAATTAAAATTTTTATAACTTGAGATTTCAAATTTGATAATTAAATTACTTCTTTTCCCAGAAATTGGATGTATGTTTCCCTTTCCATTGAATTTTAATTTCGTAGTCTCAATTGTGCCCTTTGGAATATTAATGTCAATTTTTTCATTGTTTATTAATATTGATTTCCTTCCTCCCATATAAGCGTCGTATAACGAAATTTTAATAGTTATTTCTTTGTCTTTAAGTATTCCCCTTGTAGATTCTCCAAAGATATTAGAGAATAAATCAAAGTTTTCAAAATGATGAAATCCAGTATTTTTAAATCCTTTACTAAATGACTCTGTGTTGAAATTATTATTAAAATCCGCACTTCCAAAATTATCATAATTGGCTTTTTTCTGAGGAGATGAGAGAATTTCATAAGCTTCATTTATTTCTTTAAATTTTTCTTCAGCAAATTTATTGCCTTTGTTTTTGTCAGGGTGGTATTTTATAGCTAATTTTTTGTAGGCTTTTTTGATTTCTTCTATTGTAGCATTTTTGTGTATTCCAAGTATGTTGTAATAATCTTTAGACATTCAAACCTCTTGTTTTTATTTTCCATTTTATATTGAAGATATTTAAGTTCATTATAATTGATGCTACCATTATATATATTATAATTAAACTTAAATTTTTTAAAGGCCGTTTATATAGTAGTGAATTTTTTGTGTTTAACGGATTTAAGTATTTATATTGATCTTACCAGATGTTTTAGTTATGTTTTCTTTAATAAGATATTGCATGAGTTGTCTTGTTGCTTAGAGGTTTTGGGCTTCCCAAAAATTAAGACTCTTTATATTAAATATGAAACCTTGGGATTTGGTAATGATGCTAATTTAGAATCATTTTTAACTTCTCTTTCTAAAAATTTTGATTTTGTTACATTAGATGAATTTACCTTTGAATTGCATCCTGGAGAGATTACACCTTCGCTTTTAACAATTTTAAATGATTTTTCTGTTAGTAGAATTAGTCTTGATGTAAAGAGTTTTTCTTCAAAATTTTTAAGGATTTTGGGTGCTTCTTGGATATCTGTAGGTAGAGTAAATATCGCAGTTGATAATATTCATAAGTTTGATTTTGATTTGAATATTGATTTAAGTATTAATATTCCTTATCAAGAAAAAATGCATCTTAAGAGTGATTTAGTAAAGGTAATTGCATGTGCTCCTGAACATATTTGTCTTTCAGAAGTTTTAGTTGATGAAGAAAATTGTAATATTGAGCTTTTTAAAGAGGTTTCTTGTAATTATGATGAGGCTAAGGCTGAATATTTTTGGTTTTATGCTCTTGATTTTTTGGAATCTAGTGGTTATATAAATTATGAGATTTCAAATTTTGCCTTAAAGGGGCATGAGAGTAAACATAATGCAAGGTATTGGGCTCTTAAACCATATTTGGGTCTTGGAATAAATTCTGTTAGTTTGCTTGTTGCGCATAAAGGTGATGGTCTTGAGGCTGTAATTAGGAGGGATGATAATTTTTTAGGGAGTCCCAGAGCTTCGGCAACTTTTGAGAGTTTAAGTGATTTAGATTTTTTTATTTGTCATTTTATTACAAATCTTGGCACTAAGAATGGTCTTGATGTCTCTATTTTAAAGCGTAGGTTTATATATAATCAGGAAAATTTTTATAAGCTTATTGATTATCTTTTGAGTTTAAGTAAATCAGTTGTTTTTAGCAATGATATTCTTTATTTAGATGGGCATGAAAGATTTAAATTGGATTTTTATCTTCGGTTGATTAGAGAATATTTAATTAATAATTCTTTTAAAGTGAATTTTAAATTTCTTTAATCTGTCCATTTTGATAGTATATAACTTTAGTATTTTGATGGTTGAAAATACCAATCTCAAGTATTCCTGGAAGTAATTTAAAGTATTTTTCAGCCCCTTTAGGATTTTCAATATTCATTTTTACATCTAAGATGTAGTTATTATTATCAGTTATGATTGGGCCTGCTTTGAATTTACAAGTCCTTAGAACAGGGTTAAAGTTCATTTTTTCTAGGTTCGCCGTAATAAATGGAAGAGCATCTGGGACAATTTCAATTGGTACAGACACTTTTTCTCCTAAAGTTTGTACAATTTTTGTTTCATCTGCAATAATCAATAGTTGATGAGAATTGTATGCTATTATCTTTTCCATTAAATGAGCTGCTCCACCACCCTTTATTAGGGCTTTTTTTTCTAATAAAATTTCATCAGCCCCATCAATTGTGATGTCTATATTTTTGCTAAATTTTGTGAATTTGGATTCATATGTAATATTTTCTTTTGCAAGTAAATATTTTGTATCACTACTTGTTGGATAAAGTTTCAAATTTTTTAAGTCTCCAGATTTTATTTTGTCGCTTAAATATTTAATTGCATAAAAAACGGTTGTTCCTGTTCCAATGCCAAGATGCATGTTGCTTTTTATATAATGATCAATTGCGTATTGTGAGACTAACTTTTTTTGTTCTTCCATTATGAATCATCCTTAAATGTAGATTTATTTATAGGGTTTTAAGATAGATTATATCATTAAAATGAGATAGGCGATAGTATAGGTTTTTAGTAAAATGTCTAATAATTTATTGTATTTATGGTTACTTGGGGGGGATTCTTGAGTATTAACATTAATTAGATTTTGTGTTAATTTAATTGATAAAATGTTATTAAAGTAATAAAAAACATTTCTTAGGAGATTTTATGTATAAATTAGTTTTAGTGAGGCATGGTGAGAGTGAATGGAATAGAGAAAATCTTTTTACAGGCTGGACTGATGTTAAGCTTTCTGAAAAGGGTATTTCTGAAGCTTTAGAGGGTGGTAGAGTTCTTAAACAAAATGGATATTCTTTTGATATTGCTTTTAGTTCAATGTTAGTCAGAGCTAATGATACTTTAAATATTATTTTGCGTGAGTTGGGACAATCTTATATTGATGTAGAGAAATCCTGGCGACTCAATGAGAGGCATTATGGAGCTTTGCAAGGGTTAAATAAGGCTGAGACAGCTGAGAAGTATGGAGAAGATCAGGTTTTAATGTGGAGACGTAGTTATGATATTCCTCCTATGCCTTTAGAAGAGTCTGATAAGCGTCATCCAATTCATGACTTAAGATATAAAGGAATTCCTAAAAGTGAGCTTCCCTCAACAGAATGTTTAAAGGATACTGTTGCAAGAGTTATACCGTATTGGACAGATAAAATTGCTAAAGCTATTATTGAGGGAAAAAGAGTTATTATTGCTGCTCATGGTAATTCCTTAAGAGCTCTTGTTAAATATCTTGATAATATGAGTGATGATGATATTTTAAAGCTCAATATTCCGACTGGTATTCCTTTAGTTTATGAACTTGATCAAGATTTAAGACCTATTAAACACTATTACTTAGGTGATGAGGATAAGATTAAGGCGGCTATGGAATCTGTTGCTAATCAAGGAAAGAAAAAATAAAGAGGCCATTAAGACTATTAGGAAGAGATCATTTAAGTTAATGCTCTCTTCCTGTTATATGTTAAATAATTTAATATTGGAGCTAAATATAGTGTTTAACGATTTCTTCAAATTTTTTAATTCCAATTATTTTAATAAATCCTGCTAATTTTGGTCCCTTGTCTTTATTAATTAGTATATTGTAAAGTTGTTTAAAGAATAATGGGGGCTCAATGTTATTGTTTCTTGCAATATTATAAATTTCATCTTGGATTTCTTTTTCAGTGATATTATTGAAATCTTTTTTTAAAAAATCTAGTAATTGCGTTACCCCTTGTTTGTTATTATCCTTTAAGGGTTCGATATTATCGAATGTGTACCTTAGTGAAAATTTAAAGTCTTCAGGTGCAAATTTTTTGATCCAGTTAATGGCACATTCAATTTTGTTTATAAGTTTTGCTTTTTGGCTTTCTTTGACGTCATTTAAAAGTTTAAAAATTTTGTCTTTATCGCCTTCAAAAATTTGACAAATCGTGCTTAAATGTCTAAAACCAATTTGATAGGGAATTTCTTTGTCTGGTAATTTTGGTTGAGATAGTTCATAAATTCTTTTAAAAGCTTCTTTTTTGTTTTCTTTAATGTCATCAATTCCATAATATACTCTTTCAAATTTATCATAGTCTTCATATATTTTTATTACATCAAGATCGAATGATATTGAAAACTCTGTGTTGGGCTTTGTTGATGCAAATAAAAACCTTGTAACTTCAGGAGTGTATATTTCAAGGACATCTTTTAGTGACACGACATCTCCAGATGATGAGGATATTTTTCCACCACGTCCCTTGATTGATATGAAATCATACTGAAATGTTATGGGAGGAGTTCCCCCAAAAATTTTTACAATTTCTATTGAGGTATCAAAGCTCCCTCCACTACTGTGATGATCTTTTCCCGCAGGCTCAAAGTCAACGTTTTCATATTTCCATCGCATTGGCCAGTCAATTCTCCATGGAAGTTTTACAGCCCATGTTTTTCTTAAATCGAGCGATTCCTTGTTGCCGCATTCGCAACAGTATTCAATAGAATAGCAGTGATTATAATTTTTTATTGTTGTAGTATCTCTGTTGCATTTGGTGCAAAAAATGCTAATAGGGTACCAGTTGTCTGCAAGTTTTGTTGTTCTGTATTTATTAAGCACTTTTTCTATTTCATCTTTATGATCTAGTGCAAACTTAATTTGACTTGAATAATCACTTGACATGTATTTTAGACTTTGATCTATGAATTCTGGCTTGATACCTACAATAGGTAAATATTTTTCGAATTCCACTTCGTTTGCTCTTGCATAGCTTGACTGATTAGTTTGAGTATCAGGAACCCTTGTGATCGCTTGTCTTAAATGGGTTGTCAGTAATTCTTGATTAGGCATGTTCTTAGGTACTTTTCTAAATACATCATAATTATCCCATGAGTAGATAAATCTTACATTTCGGCCCGCATCTTTTAATGCTCTTGCTACAAGGTCAACGGAAATTACTTCCCTAAAGTTTCCAATATGTACAGTTCCTGATGGAGTGATGCCTGATGCAACTGTATATTGTTCTTTTTCTCCCTTTTCTTCTATGATTTTTTTTGCGTAAAAATCTGCCCAGTGAGCTGTTTTCATAATATTACCCCTGTTTAAAGCTTGATTTTATCATTCTATGTTTTTTGTTTCAAGATTTTAAGGAGATGTTTTATGATGTTATTGTGCTAATTGATTAAATTTTTAATTAGTTTAGAATTTTTATTCCAATTTTTTCTTAATTTCACTTGTAAGAATAAATCACATTTTTTTTCAAATATTTTTGATATTATCTTTCTTGCTTCTTCTCCAATTGCTTTGATTCCTTGCCCCCCCTTGCCGACTATTATGCCCTTTTGACTCTCTCCAGCTACAATAATATTTGCTTTAATAAAAAGTTTATTTTTCCTATCTTCTAAAATTTCGATCTGTGTATATAAAGAATATGGTAGTTCTTCTTTGAGTTTTTTAATAGTTACGCCTCTAATTATTTCACTAGTTCTTAAGTTCATTTCCTGATCTGTATAATATTCTTCTGGGTAATAAAGAGGACCTTCTTGGAGATTTGCATAAATCTTATCTTTAATTTCTTCAATATTGATTTTTTGCTCAGCGGAGATTTTTATGATATTGTCTTTCTTGATTCCTTTTTTTTCTAAAAAAATCATGATTTCTCTTTCTTTTGTTTTTTGAATGTCAATCTTATTGATGACTACTAAGAAATTAATTTTGGATTTACTGATAATTGTTAATATTTCATTTTCTTCAATACCAGGTTCATCTTGAATATCAATTACATAAAGAATTAATTCTGTTTCTGTAATTGCTGAATGTACGTTATTCATCAATGCTATATTGAATTTCTTTTTACTTAGATGAAATCCTGGTGTATCTATGAAAATAATTTGACCCCTTTTATCTGTAAATATTCCTTTTATTTTATTTCTAGTTGTTTGTGGTGTAGATGAAATAATTGATATTTGGTGTCCGCATATTGAATTTAAGAGTGTAGATTTTCCCGTTGAAGGTCTGCCTATTATTGATACAAATCCTGATTTCATTTTAGTATTCCTATTTAAATATATTAATATATTAATATATTTTATATGATAATTAATGTATACTATCTTTAAATATTATATTTAAAGGATTATAGTTTGAAAAAAGTCAAATTTGGGGTTTTTTGTGAGCAATGTGGAGGAAAGGTTGGACTTGGTAAATCTGTGTGTTCAAATTGTCATGCTAAACTAGGTGATCTTGAGTGTCCAAATTGTGGATATGTGGGTATTGTTTCTGCATTTGAAGATGGTTGTCCAAAGTGTAGTTATAGTCCTTTTGAAGAAAAGTTGAGTCGTTCTTTTAGAGGAAGACATAGAGGAGGATTTAAGGGGTTCTGGAATAATAGTAGTTTTTTAAAGTCAAGATTTTATTTTGGACTTAGTATTAATGTCATGCTTTATTTATTTGCAAGTTTTTTAATGGTTTTGCTTTTTGTTTACATTCTTTTTTTCTAAGGATGAATTCATATGGTAATTACGGTTTTTTATTTGTTATCTGTTTTCTTGTCTTTTAAGATGGGGGATAACGTTAAATCTGTTGAGGATAATGTTAGTCAAAATTCTATTTTTTATTATGATCTTGAAGAAGTTGAATTTCCTTATGCCAAAACACAAACCTTAAGATTTGAAGGTAAGTCTCCTATAAGATATGCTTATTTTAATTTTGATAAAGATAAGCTTTATTCGTATACTTTTGTTTTTGATAAGAAGTTGATTTCTCAATATTCTATTGTTATTGGTGTCAAGGAAAAATTTGGTGATGCTACTGCTGTAACTCCTTTTAATTATACTTGGGATGTTGGTGATTCTATTATTGTTTTAAGTAGCAGTATTTTAAGAATGACATTAAAGTCTTATGTTAGTAAGGAGAGTTGATCCTGCGGTTTCTTTTTGCATTAATTTTTTATGTGTCTTGTACCAGTCATGTATATGATAAAGCAATTATTATCAATAATACTAAATTTTTTGTTAAGCTTGCATTTGATGAGCTTACTAGAACTAAAGGGTATATGGGAACTAAGAACATAAATGAAAATAATGGCATGCTTTTTATTTTTAAGAAAGAGAAAAATTTATCTTTTTGGATGAAAGATACTCCTGTGCCACTTGAGATTGCTTATATTAATTCTGCGGGCATTATTAAGGAAATTTACAGCTTGGTTCCTTTTTCAAAAAGGATTGTGAATTCTAGGTATAAGGTCAAATATGCTCTTGAGGTTCCAGAGGGTTCTTTTTCTAAATTTAAAATCAAGGTAGGCGACAAGGTAAATTTTAATTTTGATGTTAATTCTTTGAATGTAGAATAGTTACTCGGCTTTTATTTTTTGAAGCTCCTCTTCTGCATGGTCTTTTATTTTGTCTTCATTTTGTAAGGTATCATTATTAATTTCATTAGGTGTATTATTAATTTTGATTTCTGTAGTGTTATCCGTTATTACCTTTTTAAAGATAGCTATTGTAGCTGCAACTTCATCAAGAGCATCGAGTAAAAAGGTTTCTTTCGCATTTTCTTCAGCTTTGACAATATATACTAAAGAATTATTTCCCCTTTCAGGATCATGAACGATTTCCCACGAACCTAAAACTCGGTTATTGTAGCTATCACTCATTAGAGATTCTGATATTTCTTGGATTTTGTCCGAATTGACGTCGAATATCTCGACAATTCCAAAAATTTCTCTTATTTTTGAATTTTTATATGAATTTAGTTTTGATCTGACTATTATTTCTGTTTTTATTTGATTGATGGTTTTTGATATAATAAAATCATTTTCTTTGTCTATTCTATATTCAATTTTATTATTATCAAGTATTTTTTTTATTCTTTTGTCGTAGGTTATATTTTTATCTTTGCAACTTATAAATGTTATAAGTATTAAATTGGCAATAACTATGCTATATTTTAATTGTTTAATGTTTAAAATACTTATTTTTAACATTTTAGTGCTTACCATGTAATTATTATAGTTTAATTATAAGGATTTTTGAAGTAAGTTTATGTATTTTAAGAGTAATGACTATTCTTATACAGTTATTCAGTCTAAAAATAATTATGTACAAAGGTCAACTTTTGGAATTTCTTTTGTAATTTTAAATAGAGGTACAAAAATTTTTAGAGAAGATTTATTTGAATCCCTTTCTAATTTTGATTTTATCAGAGAAATTATTTCTATTGAAAAGCAAAGTAACAGGAATTCTCTTCAATTTATTTCAGAAAGTTATGATAAGTTGAAGTTTATTTTACTTTCTGATGACTTGAATTCTGGCGAGAAGGTTAATTTAGCTATGAAAGAATCCATTTGTAGTTTTGTTTTTGTATTGCAAAGTGATATGTACTTGTTAAATCCTTTTTGGATTCCTAATATATTTGATGAAATAGTTAAAAAGAATGTACTTCTTGTTGGTGGAGAATTTTTTGACAAGGAAGAAGAAGTTGTTCCATCAGTTTTTCTTCCCACTATTGATAAACAGCAAAAATTAAAGGTAATTTTAATAAATTCTGAGAGGGATTATGAGAAAACTTTAATTACTATGGATTATTGTGGTCTTTACTCTAAAGAGAAGTTTGTTCAGTTGGGGGGTTTTGATAGAAGGATTAAAAACGAATATTTTCAAAAGCTGGATTTTGGACTTAGGGCTATTTATTTCGGGGAGAGTATCCATATCTATAGAAAATTGCGCATACAATATACCGCTTTAAATGTTCCAGAAGATTTGACAAAAAATAGAAGTTTTTTGATCTTTTTGCTTAAAAATTATGTTCCTATTTTTGTTGGAAACGGAATAAAATTTTCATTCCTTAGATTTTTGCAACTGTGCTTAAGGTATGGTGTTAACCCTTTTAAGTTTGGTAGAGAATTTAAAGAGATCAAACATGAAACTATTAAGAATAGTTTAAGGTTTAAAGGTGACTTAAAGAGTGCAATTGAACTTTGGGAAAATAATATTATTGATTAATTTAATCTTTGTCTTTCTATTTTTAGATGCCCGAGAATTTGATTATGTTAATATTCTTGATTCATTTGACAGTAGGCGCTTTAAGTTTAACTTTAACATTGAAAATGATATTCTTACAATTGAACATGAGAAGGGACATCTTAAGCTTAAGGTGGGATTTGAATATGGCCTTTTGTCTATTGGTTATTATATTTATGTAGATCCTATCCTTTTAAAGAATGGGGAAATCTTGATAACCAAGAGGGCTTTGATGCAGATTAAAAATTATTTTAGCTCTTTGCAAAGCTACAGCAAGCCACGAATAACATCGATAGTAATCGATCCTGGTCATGGTGGACATGATAGAGGAGCTGTTGTGACTCATAAAATAAATGAACATAATATTACTCTTTTAGAGAAGGATTTTTCTTTAACTTATTCTATTTATTTATATAAAATATTGAGTAATTATTTTTTAGATAGGAATATTTTGTTAACGCGTGTAGATGATGTTTTCGTGTCGTTACAAGACAGATCTGAACTTGCAAATGCAATTAAACCAGATTTTCCAAATAATGTTATATTTTTATCAATGCATGTAAATAATGCGCCAAATCCTGAAGCTAGGGGAATTGAATTTTGGTATCTTCCTCAGGATTCAAAAAGAGAAGTTGTAAGAAATTTTAAAGGATATGATATTAGAGGTAATAGATACTTAAGGGAGCTTAATGATATACTAGATATTCAGTATAAATATGAGTCAAAGAAATTAGCTGAGATTTTATATGAGACTTTTAGTGATGTTTTATATGAAACCAAGATACGATCAATTAGGGAAGAGCAGTGGTTTGTGATCAAAAATAGTAGTATGCCTGCTGTGTTGATTGAGATTGGGTTTTTATCTAATATTGATGATGCGATGTTAATTTTAGATTACAATTATATGAGTAAGATGAATATGTTAGTACTTAAATCTTTAATTAAGTTTATTGAATTTTATGAAAAATGATGTTTTGGATATGATTTTAAAAAATAATTCTATTTATTGTAATTTTCTTGGTCGTAATGGAGAGAAATATTTACTCGGAATATTAATTGTACTTTTATTGTTAAGTTTTCTATGGTCTTCATGTATAATTTTTGTAAATTATGAGAATATTTTCTTTAGAAAAGTATTTTATTTTTATTCTGAAAATGAATTGATTTCTGATTTAAGATATTTAAAGGAGAAAAAAACTCTTAAAGAGAATTTGGATTTTTTAGTTGGAGACTTTCTATTGGGTAATAGTAAGGGTTTTTCTTTACAATTTGCGACAAGGAATGTAAAGCTTTTGTATTCTTTTATAAGCAATGATGTATATTTTATAAATCTTTCAAAAGAGTTTTATAATTCTTTCAAGAATGGTGGTTATAATGACTCTGATAAACTGAGAGTAAATTTGTTTGTTGAATCTTTAAAAAAAACAATTAATTTTAACTATTCTGGAAATATTAGGGAAATTGTTATTTTTATTGAGGGGTATATTTTAGATGTTTAAGGCATTTGAGGTAGTCTTGGATATACTGTAAAATTAAAATTAGCAGTTTAAATGATTTTGTAGCAGGAGTTAATTTTTATGACTAAAGCAAGAAACATTGTTTTTATTTTATTTTTTCTTATTATCTTAAGTCCTCTTTTCGGACAAGAAGCAATTGGTGCAGGTGCTAATTCCCCTAAGGATGAGCCTGGCGAAGTAGTTTTTGATTTTGTTGAACTTGCAAGAGATCCAAGTTCAACAAGGCTTGATCTTGCAGATTATGTTGATCGTGTGTATTCCGGAGCTTCAAGTGTTGTGAAAGCAGAAGATATGGTATTAGACCTTGGAATAAGTAATTGGACTGTTCTTCTAGCTCCTTCAGCTAGGATGCAGGCTTATGTAAAAAATTCTGTTGTTGTTCCAGCTGTTGTTAAGGCTGAATCTAAAAGATATGCAGGCGATACAATCTTAGGAGTGAGAATATTATTCCCAAGTTATTCTCAATCTTCTGCAATGGTTTTGCCTCCATTTAAGATCCCGTTTTATGCTGGGGAGGATGGTAAGCAGTTTTTAGGTAAAGGTCTTATTGATAATATTAAAATTATGAAAGAAGTTAAGGTTACTGTTTACAGTTTGGGTCATGAGGTCGATCTTGAAGTTTTATTTGAAGATATGAGTGGTATGGAATATGTATATCCTTTAGGTACCTTGAAATTTAAAGGTTGGGCAGATTTAGTGTGGTCAAATCCTAATTATATTCCAGGTATGAGCGCTAGAGTGGTTAAGGATAACATTCCTAATTATCCCCTTCCCTCAAGTAAGATGAGATTTAAGGCATTTAGGGTTTTAAAATCTCATAGCTCAAGGGATCAGAATTTGATTTTTTATGTTAAGGATGTAAGAGTTATTTATAGTAAGTTAAGTGTTTCCTTGGATTCTGATATTGATAATGAATCTGTATTTAAGATTTATGAGACACGTGGGGCAGAATCACTTCGACGATTGAAATCACAGGAAGCTCTTAAGAGAGTTTTAAAGATTAGAGAAAGTGTGTCAATGCCAGGTGAGTCTTTCCAAAGTTTCTTAGAGAAAGGCGGCAATGATGAATCTGGGGCACGAACTGAAAAACAATAAATTTAATGATGTGTTAATAGGGTTTAAATCTTTAAGATTTTGCCCTATTAAGCTAAAATAGGAAAGATAGGCTAATGCTAGATTCAGATAGTAAAGAGCTTTTAGAGATTTTTTTTGAGGAAGCTCAGAATCTTGTAGATACTCTTGAAGAGAATATTATGTCATTAGAGGATGACCCTAATAATGCAGAAACTATTGATGAGATATTTAGGGCGGCACATACTCTTAAGGGCGGTTCAGCTTCTGTTGATATGATGGAACTCTCAGGTTTTACTCATGTTGTTGAGGATGTATTTGATGCTATTAGAGATAATAAATTAAAGATATGCAATGATCTTGTTGATTTACTTTTAAATGCGCTTGATGTAATAAAAGGCATGCTTGATGCACGTCTTAATGGAGATGTTTATTTACAAGATGTAAGCGAGCTTAAAAATAAATTAAGAGGGTTTTTAGGAGACGAGCATCAGACAGCTTCTGTTGTATCTTTAGAGAATATAAATGATGATGAATTTTTGCTTTCTTCCCGTGAACTTAGTGATATGCGCGAAGTTGTAGGACTTGAGCAAAAGGTTTTAAGAGTTAGTATTTATTTTGATCAAGATAATCCTATGGCTACAATTGCTGGCATACAAATGTTTCAGGCTTTAAAAGACTTAGGACCAATTCTTTACACTGTTCCTAATTATGAGCAAATTATTGCAGATAAGTTTTTAAGCAGAGTAGATTATTATTTAATATCTTTAAATAATCGTAATGTTGCAGAAAAAATAGATTTGTCTGATGTTGCCTTAAGTTATGCAATTGATGAATTTGACATTGGTAGTGAATTGGCAAAGGCAAATTCAAGAGAGAAAAATGCTGTTGTTCATGATACTGTATCTAAAGGCGAATTGCAGCTTTCTAATGATGAGCTTATAAGTTTAAGAGAGCATATTGGTGATGCTGAGTTATTTGAGGTAAAGTTAAATTTCAATAAAGACAATCCTATGGCAACAATTTCTGGATTTCAAATGTTGCAGGCGTTAAAAAGTTTAGGTGAAGTTTATAAATCTATTCCTGATAGTGAAGATTTATTAACCGATAAGTTTTTTGATTCTATTGTATATTATTTAATATCAAATACCTCAGTGGAGAGTATTTCTAAAAAGGTAGATTTATCAGATGTTGTTATTAGTTTTGATATTAAGAAAATCGATTTGGAGCATATTAAAGATGGGGATTTAAATACTGAAGTTGAGAGTTATACTCCTGTTAAGGAGCCAAAAAAGCCAGCTGTGAATGTCAATTTAATTAGGATCGATAGTAAAAGGATAGATTCTATATTAAATCTTGTAAGTGAAGCTGTTATAAGTAAGTCAGCTTATAATCAAATAAATTCTGATATAACATCTTTCCTTTATGGTTTTAATCATTTTTATGATTATCAAGAAAGTTTTCGCAATAGTTTCTTGGTAGATTTAAAGATGATTTTTAAGGATGTAGGTTTGGAATTGGAAAGTTCTCTTGAGAGTCAAATAGCAAATTTGGTGGAGCATAAAATTGATAAAACTTTACAAGATATGGTAGGTTTAAGAGATTTATTGCTTAAAATTCTCCAAGATTCTAGATTTGCTTCTAATAGGCTCTCTAGGATCATTACTGATTTGCATGAGAGTGTTTTAAAGACAAGGATGCTACCAGTTTCTGGTATTTTTTCAAGATTTACAAGAGTGGTAAGAGACCTTTCGAAGAAGCTAGGCAAAGTTGTAGAGCTTAGGACTGAAGGGGAGGATACGGAGGTTGATAAATCTGTCATAGATGATCTTGTAGATCCTTTAATGCATTGTATTAGGAATTCTATGGATCATGGACTTGAGACTGTTGATGAGAGACTTAGCAATGGTAAGGATAAAACTGGTCATATAGTTTTGCGTGCCAAGAATGAAGGTAATGTGATATCAATTGAGATTGAAGATGATGGGAGAGGTATAGATCCAAATATTATTAGGCGGAAGTCAATTGAGAGGGGTTTAATAAAGGAAAATACGGTTTTATCTGAGAGTGAGATTCTTAACTTAATTTTTGAACCTGGATTTTCAACAGCTAGTCAAATTACAGATGTTTCTGGTAGAGGTGTAGGACTTGATGTTGTTAAGAGTAATGTTAAGAAATTAAATGGAAATATTATAATAGATTCAAAGGTTAATGTTGGTACTACTTTTAAAATAAAGCTTCCTTTAACATTAGTGATTGTGCAGGGCCTTCTTGTAAAATCAGGCAGCGAGATTTATGTTATTCCTTTAAATAGTGTTCTTGAAACGCATAGAATTAGTGAGGAAAATATTAAGTTTCTTGAAAATGATCATGAGGTTTATAATTTAAGGGAAGAAGTTATATCTGTGCTTAGACTCGATGAGCTTTTTAATATAAAAGACGATCAAACATTATATGAGAAGTTTTTGATAGTCATTAGTATTAATGATAAAAAGGCAGGGATCATTGTGGATTCTATTCTTGGAGAAGAAGATTTTGTTGTAAAGCCTATTAAAGATAAGTATGCGTCAAGTCCCGGAATAGTTGGAGCTACTACACTTGGTAATGGTAAGGTTGTCTTAATTATTGATGTATTTAGGCTTTTTGACCTAAAGGATATGAAAGGATAGTCTTATGATGGAAATAAAAGAGATATATTCAGGTGAGCATAATTTAAGTAGACAGGTTAAAGGAATTAACCCTGTTAATTTGGATTTTAAAGTAGTATCTTTCAATATTGGTAATGATAATTATTTAATAGATATTATGCAAGTTAAGGAAATTAGGAAATCTAGTAATTTTACATATGTCCCAAATGCTAAGGAATATGTGGTTGGTCTTGATAATTTAAGAGGTGAGATAATCTCCATTATTGATTTGAGAATAATGTTTAATTTGGAAGTCATTAAGAAAGAGCTTGAAGATATTATGGTTCTAAGGAATGACGATTTATTAATAGGGGTTATTGTTGATAAGGTTAATAATGTTTTTTCAATTGATTCTTCTCTGATCCAGGAGCCCCATCCTGTTCTATCTCATGGAGCACTTATACGCTACATAAAAGGAGTAGTTGAATATAGTGGAAAATTATATATTCTTCTTGATGTTGATAGGATTTTTAATTATGATAGAGAAGAAGAGCTTTTATTGGAAGAGATCAGCAATGATGATGAGGTAAATACTGCTGATTCTGAGTCATTGTCTTATAGTAATAATTCCTTAGAATTACCAGAATCATCTGTTAGTGAGATTGTAACATCACCTAAGGATGATTTGGTTGATTTAAAGGTTATTAAAAAAAATCTTTTTAAATATTCTTTCAATGCGTCTTTAGTAAGTGACGAGTTTTTAAAGAAAGTTAGTATGAAATTAGATATTGCAAATATTAATGATTTATCTTATGATAACTTTTTAGGTGAATTTTATTCAAAATCATCAGGATGTTTATGGAGTGATAAATATTTAAAAGGATTTCAAGATGAAATTGTTAAACAACATGTTAATGATATGAGTGATGTTGGTACCGTTTTAAATGTTTTTGAAATTGGATGTGGTGAAGGAAAAGAGACAATATCTTATGTGAGTGTTTTATATGAGTCTTATAAAAATCCTTTTAAGGTAACAGCTATTGATAATGATTTAATTAAGGTGATTGGCACTTCTAATTTAGTTTTCTCAGAATCTGAGATCAATTTGAGCGAGATTTATAAAAAAAATTCTTTTGAGCAGAGTCCGGGAGTTTATAAATTCAAGCCAGAGATTATTAATAGTGTTTTATTTGAATATTCAGATGCTATTTTATCAGAATTTCCAGAGAATTTGGGAATTATTTTTTTAAGAGATGTTTTGTGTTTCTTGAGTGATGATGGGCAAGTTTTAATTCTGGATGCAATTGCAGAAAAATCTGTTAGGGGTGCTCTTTTGATTTTGGGAGATAATGAAGAACTTAAGAATAATGATCTTTTTGTAAAAGATATATCTGTGAAATATTTTAACTTGTATAAAAGGATCTAAAGGAGAAATTAATGAGAATAGATTATATAGAGCCGTTTTTAGATGCTGCTTCTTCAGTTTTAAGGGATATGTTGCTTGTTGAAGATATTCAAATGGGCAGTCCTGGACTTAAGTCGATAAATCAAAAAATAAGAGGGGCTTCTGTAATTGTAGGGCTTGCAGGTTCTGTTGAAGGTAGCATTATCATTGATATGGATATTGATACTGCACTTTTTGTTGCTTCTAAGTTGAATTTTGAGGAGTATGTTGATTTTGATGATGAAGAGACTAAGGAGATGGTAGCTGCAACTCTTACGGAAGTTGGTAATATTATTGCTGGTAATTTTGTTACTACTTTGCATGCTAAAGGTTTTGTGTTTGATATAACTCCACCGGCTTTTATTTATGGAGAAAATATGAAAATAAGCAATAAGGGTTCTGAAGCATTAATAGTACCTTTTACTTTGCCAGATGGTAAAATTATCGAGGTTAATATTGCAATAAGAGAGAGGGTTTGATATGATTATGAAGTTGAAAATACTTATTATGAGAAAAGAGGGTTTAATATGATCCAGAAAACTACAATTTCTATGGATTCTTCAAATAAACCAAAGGGGATTAATTATGAAACCGGAGCTCCTTTTAATGTTTTGATTGTAGATGATTCAGTCTTTACTGTAAAGCAGCTTACACAAATTTTTACTTCTGAAGGGTTCAATGTTATTGATACTGCTGCTGATGGCGAGGAGGCTGTGATCAAATATAAAAATCATTATCCTAATATTGATGTTGTTACTCTTGATATTACTATGCCCAAAATGGATGGAATAACTTGTCTTTCTAATATCATAGAGTTTGATAAAAATGCTAAAGTAATAATGATTTCTGCTTTAGGAAAAGAACAGTTGGTTAAGGATTGTTTAATTAAAGGTGCAAAGACGTTTATTGTAAAGCCTCTTGATAGAGCCAAGGTTCTTCAAAGAGTTATGTCTGTATTTGTTCAATGAATTAGTATTGTTTACTTATTTAGTATTTTTATAAAAAATCAATTCGTTACTTATTTCATTTGGGCTTTTTGTGAAATATGACATGTTGAGGTTGAAAATTTCTAATTTATTTTTGTTATTGTTGCCCATGTGTAGTTCTAGCTTGTAAAATCCTTTTTTGGTGTATATTAATGCTGAACTTTTAAAAATTGAATCTATAGTTTTTATTTTAAATATTTTATATTTTGAAAAGTCCTTGTCAATAATTTCACTTTGAAGTAAATATTGATTGGCTTCTTTGTAAGTTGGAGTTATTGCCGTGTAATCAATTTTATCCTTGAAGATGCTTTTTATAAAATTTTCTGTTAATTCATATATTTGTATTTCATGTGTGTTTTTTGGATATTGAGTATAGTATGCTTCTTCTGTTATTAAATTAAAAGAGGAATATTGCCTAGTTGTTTCTGATGATCGTTTTTCAATTGAAGTTGTTATTAGTCTTGAATAAATTGATGTGTTAATAATGAGTAACAGGAATATTTTTTTTATCATATATGTTCCTTATTGCTGTTTATTATTCTTTTCACTTTTTCAATCTCTAAGGGAAGTTTGCTTTTTCTTTTTGCGTTTAGTTTGTCTTTTAATAAAAGATTGTTAAATGTTTTTGCCATTTCATATACTTTTTCTTCACTGAAATGGAATGGAATTTGAATTTTTCTGTATTCGATTGGATCTTGTAAGACTTTTTGCATTAGTATGATTGGATTTAGAAAACTTGCTTTAAAGAATTTATAAAAATTTGTTAAAAATAGTGAAAATGATACAAAGAGTGTAAATAGAAATATCCCAATTACAGAATCATTTTTTCTTTGCAGATATTTATCTATATAAAATTTTGTCTGATCCATTTCAATAATTTTGTATTCACTAGGACTATAGTAGAAAAATATATCATCGGATTTAGAATATATTGTTTTATCTATATCTTTAATTATTAGTATAAATGGATATTTTTCTTTAATATAGTTTTTTTCAGTTGTTATTGAGATGTTTTTTATGATATTAAATTCTTGCTTTTCTGGAATTGTATTTGCAAAACCTGAACTTGAAAATATTATGAAAAATATGAATGGAATTAGTAGACTTATTGAGAATGTTCTGGCAAATGCAATTAAGATTAGATTTTTCTCTTTTGGATTATAATAAATTTCAATCATTAAATCGTTAAATCTAAGAAGTCTTAAGAATCTTAATTTGAAAAGTGAAAGTATGATTGGTCCTAGAATTGTTTCGTGAGGATTAATTATATTTTGAATTTGATGTGAGCTATAAAATATTAAGGGAATTAGGCAATGGATTAGATCAAAAAACAGATTATTTCTTATATATATTTGTAATGTTCGTGAAAAATAAGCTTTTAAAATTTTATGAAAAAAAATCAAGATCAGTATTGCGTCGAATAAGAGTCCAATGAATATTAGAGCAAAGCGAATCTTGTATGGCAAGAAAAGTATTATTGATAATTCTTCTATTAGGAATGCAAGTATCGAAGTGATTAAAGTAGCTTTAAAAAAATTTGCAAATATCTTTACCATTTATTTTTCCTAGCTATTTCTAGAAGTTCCTTAATAATTCTTGGATCATAGTCTTTTGAGCTGGATTGTTTTATTGAAAACCAGCTCTCATCATATCCCATAAATCCTTTTATTCTATTGTTTTTAATGCTTGGGATTCTAGTTCTGTTTGAAAAAATGGATATTAATGTTGCAATTGGTGACATGTTACTTAAATGTTCATATTTGAACAGGCTTTGAGTTATTAAATTAGCTGTGTTGTCATCTAAAAAGTCGATTTCTCTGCTCACTAATTTTGATGTATCTTCAACATTTCTTGGAATTAATTTTATATCTTTTTCTAAATAAAACTTAATTATTAAAACTCTTAATAAGAGTAGAATTTTTATGTAATTTTTTACAAGTTTTGAAGAATCAAGAATATCGTTTTCTTTTTTGATTAGGTATATTGTGTAGGAATTTTTGTCTTCAAAGAGTTTATTTATATAAAATGTTATATGCCCACTGCTTATGGCATTGAAATTATATAAAAATTCTTTTCTTAAGTAAGGATTTGCTTTAATGGAACCAAATATTAATTCTAAATTATTTTTATTAAATTTTTTGTTAAAAAGGTCTTTTACAATATTTAGATCAATAGATTCAATATTTGACAAAACAAGGGAAGTAATGATTATGTCTGTTTTTTCTTTAACGTATTGAGTAAGTGAATCAGTATCGAATTTAAAGTTTTCGTCTATGAATGTTGAAATAGTTTTTTTATTTTCTTCTAGATATTTAATTATTTCAATTTCTTTTTCAAAGACTGACAATCCCCTTATACTTTCATGATTAAATAAATAATGATATAGGTGTGGAAAATATACTTTTAATTTCATTTAATTATGCCCAAAAGTTCAGATGGACTATTTAGGATGTATTTTGCTCCACTTGCTTTTAATTCTTCTATTGTTCTAAATCCCCATGAAACCCCTATAGGTAGGAATCCGGCATTCTGAGCAGTTATCATATCAACATCACTGTCCCCGATGTATGCTATTTCTTCTGGTGTAAGATTTAATTCTGTGATCATGTCAAGTGCATTTGCAGGATCTGGTTTTGCATTAAATCTTGTTGAGTAGCCCCTCACTTCAAAGAAGTTTATATCTTTAAATATATCTTTTGATATAATTAATAGTTCCGTGTGGTTTTTATTGCTTAAGATTCCAATGGGAATGTTAAGTGAGTTTAGCTTTCGTAAAAGTTCTGGTATGCCATCATATGCTTTTGTTCGGGAAGAAAGATTTTGATTATATGATTTTACAAATTCTAGGTACAGATTATCTTTGAGGTGTTTATTGTTTAAGTTTATGTTAAGATGTTCTAAAGTGTTCTCTACTAATTTAGAATATCCTCTTCCAACAAGAGTGTTAAATTCATCTGTTTTAATTTCTGTATACCCTAATTTTTTTAGGGCAGCGTTCATTGAGAATGCAATATCCATGATGCTGTTTATTAAAGTTCCATCCATGTCAAAAATGCAAGCTTTGATTCTCATATTTTAATCCTCTTGATAAGTAATTATTATTAATGTGCCTTCATTTTATCATTATTTTTTATCTTTATATTAAGTTTATTTCATGATTTTTGATATTTTGCATTATTTTTGATTTTTTTATGAATATCCCTTGAAAATATTTACTTTTAGTTTTAACATGTCTGGTTAGGGTATAAATAAATATTATTTACCTTTGTTAAATTTCAGGTTATCTTTGATGCAAGATATATTAACTTTAGATAAAGTTACTAAGCGATATGGCAACTTTGTTGCTAATGATAATATTTGTATAAGCTTTAAAAAGGGAGAAATACATGCAATTCTTGGTGAGAATGGTGCTGGCAAAACCACTTTAATGAAAACTATTTATGGAATTCATAGACCTGATAGCGGGCAAATTTTTTTAAAAGGTAATGAACTAAGACTTAAAGATTCAAGCGAATCTATTCGAAGTGGTATTGGAATGGTTTTTCAACATTTTATGTTAATTCCAAAATTTACGGCTGTGCAAAATATTATTTTAGGATATGAAGATTCAAAGTTTGGGTTTATTAATTATGATCGTGCAAGAAGGAAGATACTTAAGCTTTCTGAAAAATATGGTTTAAAAATAGATACTGATAAGCCTATTGAAAATTTAAGTGTTGGGATGGGACAAAAAATAGAAATACTTAAGGTTCTCTATAGAAATGCAGATATTGTTATTTTTGATGAACCTACAGCAGTGCTTACGCCTAATGAGATTAATGAATTCATAAATGTTTTAAAAATATTGGCTGTAGAGGGGCATACTGTAATACTTATTACGCATAAAATAAAAGAAATAAAGGCTGTGGCGCAAAGGTGTACAATTATGCGTTTTGGAAAAGTGATTGGAACTTTTGCTGTTGCTGAGACTGATGAGAGAATGCTTACTAAATTGATGATAGGCAAAGAAACTTCTTTTGATATATCCAAGAGGCAGGTTGTTGATCACACTAACGTTCTTGAGATTAGAGATTTAAATGTTAAAGATGAACGAGGTGTTTTAAAAGTTAAAAATATTAGTTTTAATCTTAGAGAAGGTGAAATTTTTGGAATAGCGGGAGTTGAAGGAAGCGGTCAAGAAGAATTAATCGAAGCAATTCTTGGTATTAGAGATGTCTTTAGCGGGGACATAATTAAGAAGATTGATGGCAAGTTTGAATCAATAAAGGGTCTTAGTGTTAAGCAAATAATAGATAGAAAAATTGGTCATATTCCATCTGATAGACAAAACCACGGTCTTATTTTAGATTTTAATATTTTCCAAAATATTGGAATTAAGAGTTTTGATAATGTAAATTATTTAAAAATTAAGTGTAGTGATGTGTGTAATAGTAAATTAAAGTTTAAATTTTTCAATACTCTTAAAAAACAGTTTGTTGACTTTAATTTAACTTTTCTTAAGAAGATAACTGAACAACTTGCAGTTTCTTTTGATATTAGACCGAGGGATATTTTAAGCAAAGTTAAAAATCTATCTGGAGGCAATCAACAAAAGGTAATTGTTGCACGTGAGATTAATTTAAAACCCGAAGTTCTTTTGGCAGTTCAACCTACAAGGGGACTTGATGTGGGTGCTATTAAAAATATTTATAAAAAAATGATGGAACAGAGGGATGCAGGAATGACAATTCTTCTTGTGTCTCTTGAGCTTGATGAGCTTATGAGTATTTGTGATAGGATAGCTGTAATGTATGATGGGAGAATTGTCGGTATTTTGGAGGATAATTTTGATGCTGAGGTTATTGGTAAAATGATGATGGGTGTAATTTGAATGATAATTAATAATTATAAATATAAAGAAATAATTGCGGCATTTTTAAATTCAGCAATATTTATTAACTTTTTTGCATTTTTTTTAGGAATTTTAATTCTTGGACTCATAGTATTGCTTCTTGGATATTCTCCTCTTAGAATGTACTATGTAATGATAGAAGTTGCATTTTCTTCTCCTAAGCATTTTGGGTATATTATAAGCTATGCCACACCATTGATTTTTACAGGTCTTTCAATTGGTATTGCCTTAAAAGTAGGACTTTTTAATATTGGTGTTGAGAGTCAGTTTATGCTTGGTTCAATTTCAGCTTTAATAGCTGGAATTTTTTTGGATTTTCCTCCTTTATTGCACGTAATTTGCATTTTCATTTTTGCTTTTTTAGCGTCAGGAATTTTAGGCGTTTTAATTGGATATTTAAAAATTAAATTTAACATCAATGAAGTAATTTCAGGGATAATGTTTAATTGGATTTTGTTTCATGTGAATAATCTAATCATAGATTTGCCTGCTATTAAAAAGAATAACAGTGATTTATCTAAGCCAATTCGAGAAAGTGCTTTTATTGATTTTTTTGGCTCTTGGAAACTTTCATCTGAAGGACTTGCTTATAGAGCAGAACATTCATTTATTAATGATTTATTAAAGGCTCCTCTTAATTTTGGGATAGTTATTGGGATTATTATTGCTATTTTAATGTGGATTTTATTAAATAAGACAATGCTTGGATTTAAAATAAGTGCTGTAGGACATAATATTGTAGCGTCTTATCGTATGGGAATTGATATTAAAAAAATTTTGCTGTTTGCTATGTTTCTTGCAGGTGCACTTGCGGGACTTGCGGGTGCTATACAGGTTATGGGTGTTAATAAGGCAATATTTAAGCTTTCTTATATGGAAGGGACAGGCCTTAATGGTATAGCTGTCGCTTTAATTGGTAATAATTCTCCAATAGGAATTATATTTTCAAGTACTTTATTCTCAATTTTGCTTTATGGCAGTAGTAGAGTTCAAAGTTTAATGGGGTTGTCCTCTTCAATTGTATCTTTGATGATAGGAATAGTGGTGATTGTGATTTCTGCTAGCCATTTTTTTAATAAGATAGTTTTGGGAGGTATAAAAAGTGTTAAACACACTAATATTTCTAATTAGTGAAACGTTGGTAAATTCTCAGGCCTTAATTTTGGCTGGTCTTGGGGGGCTTATAAGTGAGAAAAGTGGAATAATAAATATTGGTCTTGAGGGTACGATGGCTCTTGGAGCATTTGTTGGTGCTACGGTTGCATATTATTATGGTAGTCCATTATTTGCAATTTTTGTTGGAGGTCTCTCAGGGCTTATTCTTTCAGTTTTGCATGCCATTTTTACTATTTTTTTTAAATCAGATCAGATAATAACTGGTATGGCTATTAATTTTTTGGGACCAGCTATTGCTATGTTGTTTGGAACTTTTATTTTTGGTTCTGCTTCAACTCCCCCAATAAACATTAAGTTGCCCATACTTTTTGACGGAGTTTTAGATAAAAAGTCTTTTATATTTCAGATTTTTGGTAAAAGATATTCACTCTATATTGCAATTATGTGTGTTATTCTTTTTCATGTTATGTTTAAATATACTAAAATTGGACTTAGAATTAAAGCCAGTGGTGAGGAGCCAGAAGTTTTAGAATCCCTTGGGGTTAATGTGATTATGATTAGGTTTTTTTGTGTTCTTCTAAGTGGATTATTTGCAGGAGTTGCTGGAGCGGTGATCTCTACTGTGATTGCTTCAAGTTATATGCAAGGAATTATTGGTGGGCAAGGTTTTATTGCCATTGTTATGGTAATTTTTGGGAATTGGCAACCTTTTGGAATTTTGATGGGTAGTTTTTTATTTTCTTTTATAAGAACCTTAGTTGTTATGATTTCTCAAATTTCCTTTTTATCTTTAAAGGTTCCTTTTAAGATATTAATCATTTTACCTTATGTTGTTGTGATTCTAAGTCTTATGTTCCTTTCAAAAAATAATTATGCTCCTAAAGCCTTAGGTTTACCTTATAAAAAAGATTGATTTTTATTTTTATTTCTTTTAAGATACAGGTGGAATTATTTAGGGTTTATTTGGGAATTATATTTTTTGATATAAAGTTATGAAGGATATCTACTTAATTCTTATATTTGTTAAATTAATTAAGTGAGTGATTAATTTACGAGGTAGTTTTATGTTAAAAATTAAGCACAGATTTGTTGGATTTTTATTTTTATGTTTATTGATAACCATATTGTTTTTTTCTTTAATTTTTAAGTTTGTTTTGAGTAATCGTTTAGAACGTTATTATAAGCAACTTACAAGAGCTCAAGCAAGACGAGCTGCTTTTGCTATGCAGGCTTTGTTAGATACATTTTATATAGTAATTGATGGAGCAAGTTCCAATTTAGCCCTTGAGACCATGGATGAGTATTCGTCTATTAAAAATGGTGGGCATATGTTTTCAGAGGTCGAATTAGACAGGCTTAGAGAGAATTCCCAAATAGTTCTTGATTCTGTAAAGGGGCATAAAAGATATCGTGATCGGTTGTATGATATATTGTGGAATTTAAAGCTCGATACTGTTTATGAAGAATTTGCATTTCTAGATTTTGAAGGTAAAGTAATTGTTACTACAAGACATGCGAATAATATGGATTTTGGTCAGTCTGAGGCAAATACTGAGTATTTTAAAAAATCTGTAGAAGAGTATAATAAAAGTAAATTAAGTTTTATTGGCTGGTATTCTGGTCTTATTGAGGGGATAGCAGGAGAGGTTGCTGTTAGATCCTACTATGAGGATAAAAAGGCTTCTGCCATAGTTGTTCCTGTGTATTCAGCAGAAGATAAAGTGTTTCTTGGCTATTTGATAGGTTATTTACTTGATGATATTATAAGGGATAAATTAGATAGAGCTAGATTTGGTTTTTATAATAGAGGAAATTTATTTTATTTAGATCCATATAATAATCTTGTTAATCCTTTAATAGAATATAATGAGAGCTCTAAGCTTAGTGCTCAATTTGTTGATGTTTTAAAGGATACATTGTCCAAGCCCCCTAGGCAATCTATTGTGTCAACTGAGGTGCCAGTTTATCAGATTGAGAAAGCGTATCTTCCAGAGATGGGGTTGTATAACTATTATGCCATATTGCCTATTAGCAGTGAGCTTGGAGAGAATAGTGGAATTCTTGTTGCCAGAATCCCTTATGAGGATATTCATGGGGTTATTGACAGTTTAGCTTTGAAATTTATTGTAAGCTCTGTCTTAGGCATTATCATATTGGTTGTGATTCTTTCAATGAGGGTAGAGAGAATTATTAGTTCTAGGTTAAATTTGATTCGGAATTTAGTAAAGGAGATAGTCCAAGGGAATTTAGATAAAGATTATATCATTGGTAATGATAAGTATTCTGATGAGCTTAGTTCATTGGGTTTACAAATTATTAAAATGAGAAATGCAATTGCGGATGCTATTGCAAGTGTTCTAAAGAATATTAATTATGTTAATAAGGCAAGTGTTGAAGTTGCTAATTCAAGTCAAAGTTTAAGTTCTAGTGCATTACAGCAAGCGTCAACACTTGAAGAAATGTCAGCTAACATTGAACAGATATCAGCTGGAGTTAAGATGAGTGCTAATAATTCCCAAGAAACAGAACGAATTGCTTTAATTACTAATGAGAGTGCCCAAGTAGGGGGTAAGGCTGTTGAAGAATCTGTTGTGGCTATGCAGGCTATTGTTGAGAAGGTTAGTGTTATTGAAGAGATAGCTAGAAAAACTAATTTGCTTGCGTTAAATGCAGCTATTGAAGCTGCAAGGGCTGGGGAGGAAGGCAAGGGATTTGCTGTTGTAGCAAGTGAGATTAGAAAGCTTGCTGATCTTAGCAAGGAGTCTGCTCTTGAGATTGGCGAATTAGTTGAAGAGAATTCTAGATTGGCAACGGAAGCTGGATTGATATTTAAGGATATGTTACCTGAGATAGAAAAGACTACCAATCTTGTGAAGAGGATTTCTGAAGGAAGCTACAAACAAAATGAGCAAATTATGCATTTTAAAATGGCCCTTGATCAGGTTGGAGAAGTCGTTCAAGCTTCAGCATCAAGCAGTGAAGAGCTTTCAAGTATGGCTGATCGAATGCTTGAAAAGGCAAAAGAGCTCAGACAGGTAATATCTTTTTTCAAAGTTAAAGATTCTGAGGGTGATTCTTCTGATGCATTTAACGATGCAGATGATGGTTTTGTGGCTGGGAGTCTTACCACTTTAAATGTGGAGAGTAATCCATCTTTAGGAGATAGGCAAGATGATATACATGGTGATTCAAATGTAAGTTATAAGCCTATTAATAAAAGGGTAGATCCTAAGAAAGCTATTGATGTTGTTGATAAGGATTTAGATTTTGATGAGGACTTTTCAGATTTTTAGAATTTATTTTTGTAAGAGGTGGTTAGTGTATGAAACTGAAGCTGAAAGTTAGGATATTACTTATTGTTAGTATTCTTATATCGATTTTTATTTCTGTATTATTTTTCGTATTTGGGATGACGATTAATTCTAGCTTAGTAGAGCAGCAGTTAGATCTTATGGAAAATCTTATTGGCAATGTCAAAAATTCTGTAACCATATATCTCTCATCAATGGAAGAGAGGGTTAAAATTAATTCAATGTATTTAGACTCTTCAGATAGATTTGAATCTATTGCTAAAAGTAAGCCTAAGAGAATAGAGGCTATTTTAGATCAAATTGAGATCTTGCTTAAGACAGGCAGAGGTAGCAACTTGATGATAACTAATAATAAAGGCGAGATAATATTTACTACTGCTGTTAAAGATAATAGTGATTATGGCATTTCTATTGCAGATAAGGGATATTTTGTTAATTTAAGGAGCACTAGTTCTGTTTATAACTCTTCTGTTCTTTTGGCAGATTCTGGGTCTGTTGAAGAGGTTTTGATGAAGGATATTTCTAAGATTAGGAATAAGGCGGGACAAATTCCTTATTTATTAATAGGCGTTCCTTTAAGAGATCATGATACCAATGATATTTTTGGTTATTTTATGATCTTTTATGCTACCGATTATCTTTATAATTCATTTAAAGGTATTGTTTTTGGAACATTAGGCAGTGGTCGGGCTATGGTATTTGACAAAACGGGTTCATTTCTTGTCCATCATACTTGGTTTCCTGGCGATAACTTAGTTGGTACTAATCCTTACTATGATGACGTAATTAAGAAGACTTCTGAAGATTTAATACAGAAAAATAAAGAAATTAGTGTAGGACGTTATGTTGACCCTCTTGACACCGCATATATTGGACTTGCTCAAAAGATAAAATGTAAATTGTCTAATATGTCATTTATAGTATATTTGAGAGTTAAGGAAAAAGATTTTTATTATATGTCTAGACTTACTACTGTAATTTTGGGGGTAAGTTTTATAGTTACTTTAGTTGTTCTTGGAGGGGTTACTATTTATCTTGTAGGTAAACTTAGTGCTGTTTTAAATGGAATTTTAAGTTACTCCGGAAGACTTGCTTCTGGAGATTTTACTGTTTCAAATTATTCTTTAGAGTGGAAAACTTTAGAACTTTGTGGATTATATGAAAATTTGGAGCTTTTAAGATCTAACTTTTCATCTGTTGCTAGAGGAGTTGTTGAGAACCTTGATTATCTTTATGAAAATGCAATTCAGATAGCAAATGCGAGTCAGAATTTAAGTTCAGGAGCAGTTGAACAAGCATCTACATTAGAAGAGATGACAGCAAATATTGAGCAGATATCCCAAGGTGTTATTGAGAATACCGATAATGCTTCTACTACTGAGAGTATTGCTGTTAACACTAATGAGAAAACCCGTGATGGACATCAATCTGTTGTTAAAGCTATTGAGGCGATGGAAGTTATTACAGATAAAATAAGTGTTATTGATGAGATAACAAGGCAAACCAATTTACTTGCTTTAAATGCTTCTATTGAAGCTGCTAGAGTAGGGGATAAGGGTAAGGGATTTGAAGTTGTAGCTGCTGAGGTTAGGAAGCTTGCTGATCAGAGCAAGGAGTCTGCTAGAGAAATTATTGATATTGCACATAAGAGTTTGACTATTGCAAGTAAAGCAGGTAATAATTTTGAGCAGATTGTTCCTGGAATGGAGAAAACAGCTGGGCTTGTTAAGAATATTACTCGTGAGAGTTCTAATCAGAGTAATCAGATTGGACAATTTAAGAATGCAATAGAACAAGTTAGTCAATTGGTTCAAACAACAGCATCAAGTAGTGAGGAACTCTCAGCAATGTCTGATAGAATGTTGGAGAGTGTTAAACATTTAAAGGAATCCGTAGATTACTTTAAGATTGATAAATAATTTATAGGGATATTTAAATTATCCCTATAAATAATGATATTAAAAATATATGTTTTTATGTTAGGGTTTGAAGGATTTGAGCTCCACCCAGGCACTCATCTTCTTGATAAAATATGCAAAATTGTCCCGGTGAGATTCCATAGTCTTTTTCTTCTAAGTCAACTTTTATAATGTCGTTTTTTAACATTTCTATTTTGCATTTTATTTTTTTTTCTCCATGTCTTATTTTGGCGCTTAAGTCGATATTATTTACTGGCTTATTTATCCAGTTTGTTTTGTGAACTAAAAATTGGTGTTTTCCTTGTGCCAGGTAATTTACACTGTTTGAGATATAAATAATGTTATTTTGAATATCCTTTTCTGTGACAAACCATGGCCCGTGGCTGAGTTTGATGCCTTTTCTTTGTCCAATTGTAAAAAACCAATATCCATTATGTGTTCCAAGTATTTTGCCCGTTTCTTGTTCGATTATATTACCTTTAAGTTCTCCCAAGTGGTATTTTATAAATTCATCATATTTGATTTTTCCAAGAAAACAGATCCCTTGACTGTCTTTTCTGTTTTTATTAGGCAAATCTATTTTGTGTGCTATTTGTCTTATTTCAGTTTTTAATAAGTCTCCTAATGGAAAATGCAATTTTGATATTTGTTCTCTAGAGAGATGGGATAAGAAATAGCTTTGATCTTTTATTTTATCTTTAGCTTGTTTAAGTATGTAATGATTATTTTTGTTTTCTATTTTGGCATAGTGTCCTGTGACAATTAAATCGTAATGTTCGTTGATCTTGTCAAAGAATGCACCAAATTTTATTCTTTGATTGCAAAATATATCTGGACTTGGGGTATTTCCGATTTTTAGTTCTTCAATAGCATAAGTTACTACTCTTTTGTAATATTCATCTTGCAAGCTGATGATTTCATATGGTACATTGAATTTTGTACACACAGCTTCTACATAATTAATATCTTCTTCCCAAGGACACTCTCCAATATAAGAAAGTTCATCTTCAAGCCAAATTTTGAGATAATAACATTTTATATTCTTATATCCTTTTTGTATCATTGTATAAAGAGCTACAGAGCTGTCTACGCCACCAGATAGAAGTACTGCTATTTTCATGATTTGCATCTCCTTTCAATATTATATTGAACTTTGCTGTTTTTATGATCTATAGTATAATACTTGGCAATCATTTTTTTTAATTGGAGGAAATCGATGAGAGTAGGTATTAGTGATATTAGAGTTTTTTTACCTTTAAATTATTTAAATTTTAATGTTCTTTTAAGCAATTCTTTATATAAGTCTGATGGGATTTTTTTTAAGAAATTTAATAGAGCAATTGATGCAACCCTTCAGAAGGCATTTAGATTTACAAGTCCTAATGAAGACAGTGTTACAATGGCTAGTTCTGCTGTTAAGCTAATTTTTGATAATAATAATCTTAAGTTAGATAAGATGAGGATATTTTTAGGCGGAACTGAGACGGGGGTGGATTATTCAAAGTCAATCTCATCTTATGTCTATGGGGCTTTGAAGTTGGCTGGCATTGATTTAAAAAATAATTTCTTGACTTTTCAAGCTCAGCATGCATGTGCAGGTTCTGCGCTTGCTTTGCACAGTGCCGCAAGTATTTTGAGTCAGTTAGATAGGTCTGAATATGGCATAGTATTCTCTAGTGATATTGCACATTATAATAATCTTACAACAGCAGAGATTACTCAAGGGGCTGGAGCAACAGCAGTACTTATCGAACAAAATCCAAAAGTTTTATCTATTAATTTGTCTGAATTTGGGGTTTATACTGATGATGTTGATGATTTCTTTAGACCATTTGGAAGTCTTGAGGCTAAGGTAAAGGGACGTTATTCTATTGAATGCTATAATAAGGCAAATGAAGAAGCTTTAGCAGATTTTGCATATAAGAAAAATATGAGTATTAAGGATTTATTTTCTAACTATAGATTTATTTTGCATGTACCTTTTGCAAAAATGCCTATAGATTCAATGCATTATGTTTTAAAGAAATATTATAGTGAAGATGAATCTGAGCGAAATGCTTATTTAGAATCAATAGACTTTTATGATTCTGTTGAGGCTTCTAAGGAAGTGGGAAATTTATATACAGGGTCGATATTTTTATCTTTAATGTCTTATTTGAAACGAGTATTTGCAAAAAAGGATATTAGTGGGGAGAAAATACTTTTTTGTTCTTATGGATCTGGTAATATTATGGTTATTTATGAGCTTACAGTTGAAGATCATGCTCAATATGTTGTTAAGACTTGGGATATTGATAAAATACTCTCAGTAAGGCATAATGCAAGCTTTGATGAGTATAGAGATTTTTTTGAAAATAAGATCGCGCCAGGTGAATCCCAAGGCTTCTATTTAAAGGAAATTAGAGAGGATGGATACCGAGTTTATGGGTATCGAGCCTAATATATTAAATAATAAAAAACGACAGATTGAAATTTGTTTAAATAAAGAAGATGTTAGCAAGAGTGATAATCTTTTAAATTTTGTTAATTTAAAGCATGATGCACTCAGTGAGCTTGATTTTTATGAGATAGATACAAGTGAGAGTATATTTGGTTATGATATTGCTATGCCTATTTTTATCTCATCAATGACAGGGGGTATTCAAGAGGGCAATAAACTGAATAAGTCTCTTGTTAAGATTGCAAATAACTTAAGAATTCCAATGGGTCTTGGATCTTTTAAGCTTATATTTAAATATCCTGAATATATTAAATATTTCGCCTTAAGGAAGTGTGCTGATAATATTCCTTTATTTTCAAATATTGGTGCTATTCAGTTAAGAGAATTTGGAATATTTAAAGTAATTGAGATAATTAAGAAGCTCGAGGTTGATGCCATAATTGTGCATTTAAATTCAGGCCAGGAATTAATGAATTCAAGAGGTGATCGAAATTTTAAAGGAATTAAGGATTCAATTGCTAGGCTTTGTGATGCATCAAATTTACCAGTCATTGTTAAAGAAACAGGTTTTGGGATTTCACCGGGTTGTGTTATCAGTTTACTAGATCTTGGAGTGTCTTATGTTGATCTTGCTGGTAGTGGTGGAACTAACTGGGTTTTGGTCGAAGGAATTAAAGAAGAAAATTTGAATGTTGCGTCTTGTTTTTCTAATTGGGGCATATCTTCAGTTTTAACATTACTTAGTATTAAGGATTCTTTTAAAGATAGGATTTTTGCATCAGGAGGATATGAGACGGGAATAGATATCGCTAAAGGCATTGCTCTTGGGGCTAAGTTGGTGGGTATTGCATCAGCCATTCTTAGAGCTTTTTATGCGGGAGGTGAGGATGCCTTATATAAACTTTTAAAAGATTATGAATATGTTTTAAAGATGTCTATGCTTTTAAGTAATAGTAAAAATTTGGTACAGTTTAGGTTAAATAAATATTTCTTAAGTCATCCGTTGTCGTTTAATGTTAAGAGTTTTAAGGATTTTTATGAGACTTAGTGAGAATTTTAGAAATAAAAATATTTCAGATAAAAGACAAGAGATAAAGAGTATTTTAAAATTGAATCCTTGCGATTTTTTTTATGATTCTGTTGATGAGAATTTTCTTTGTCACATGATAGAGAATTATGTTGGGTATTTATCCTTGCCCATTGGCATTGTAAAAAATTTGAAGGTAAATGGAAAGTATTATGCTGTACCTATTGCTACAGAGGAATCTTCAGTTATTGCCGCATTAAATTTTGCAGCTAAGATTCTTGAGAGCGCTAATTTAAGTTATTCTGTGGGTGAAGTGTTAGGTATTGCTCAAGTTTATATAAGAACAGATAAAGATTTAAGTGATATGCTCCTTAGTCTTTTTGAAAAAATTGATCTTTGGTCTAAGCCTCTTTTGCATAATATGGAGCTTAGGGGTGGCGGATTTAGAAGGCTTTCGACTAAGTTTATTAAGGAAATTGGTATTCAAAAATTAAATATTTATGTAGATGTTTGTGATGCTATGGGTTCAAATTTGCTGAATTCGGTAGCTGAAAGGGTGGCTCATCATATTACTTTGGAGTTTGGATATGAGTGTGTTTTAAAAATTTTAAGCAATGATTCAAATGATTTTGTTATAAAAGCTAATTTTAAATTAAATGTTAATGCTTTGCTTAAAGATAATGAAGAATCTTTGGCTTTGGCTCAAAATATATCTCTTATTTCTAAGATAGGATTTTTTGAAGAGGAACGTGCTGTTACTAATAATAAAGGTATTATGAATGGCATAACGGGTTTATGTGTCGCTACACTTAATGATACAAGGGCTCTTGCTGCATGCATACATAAGTTTGCCTCAAGAAGTGGTAGATATTTACCTCTTAGCAAATTTTATATTTCTGATGAAAATTTAATTGGAGAGATTGAATTGCCTTTACAAGTTGGAGTTAAAGGAGGTTCAGCTAGTTCTCATGAAGCAGCTATATTGAGCTTTAAGATTATGGGAATTGATTGCAAAGAGGAATTTATGGGTATTCTCTCTTGTGTTGGTCTTGCAAGTAATTTTGCGGCTTTAAGAGCACTTGCTCTTGATGGAATTCAAAGAGGGCATATGAAACTTCATGTTAATAAGATTTTATATCTTCTTAAAAGGGATTATAATCTTTCAAGTGATGAGATAGAAAAAATATTATTGAAAATGAGTGACAGTGGAATTTATTCTCTTGATTTTGCTCTTAAACTTTTAAAGGATTTGCGAGTGTAGTGTGAAGATTAGATGTAAGGCAAATCCTAGTTTGGCGTTAATTAAGTATTGGGGCAAGAGAGATAAATTTTTGAATATTCCAGCTACTTCAAGCATTGCCGTAAGTGTTGATAAATTTTATTCAATAAGCGAACTTGAATTATCATGTAAGGATGAAATAATTTTAAATTCAAGGGCTATTGTATTACAAGAGAGGGAAATAAATTTTTTTAATTATGCAAGGAAAATTTTAAATGAGCCAAATGTTGGATTTAGGGTAATTAGTGAAAATAATTTTCCAACAGCCGCAGGACTTGCAAGTTCAAGCTCTGGGTTTGCATCTATTGCTGCTTGTATTTTAAGATATTTTAATCAATATTCCCATCAAAAAGCTTCACAGCTTGCAAGAATAGGCTCAGCTTCAGCGGCAAGAGCTATTTATGGTGGATTTACCTTTTTAAAGGAAGGGGCCAGGAGTGCATTTCAGTTAAATAATTTTAATTATTTTAATGATTTGTGCATAATATTTGCTATAGTTGATAGCAGAAAAAAAGATATGTCTTCAAGGGCTGCCATGGAGATTTGCAAGCAGGAGAAATTTTATTGGGATGCTTGGATTAAGTCTAGTCGAAATATATTTAAAGAAGCTTTATTTTTTTTGTTAAAAGGAGATTTTAACGAATTTGGTCTTAAGATTGTAAAAAGTTATCAGTGTATGTTTGCTTTAATGTTATCATCTTCCATTATTTATTTTAAAAGTAATACTATAGAGTTAATAAAGTATATTGCTGCTCTTAGAAGTAGAGGTATTTCTGTTTTTGAAACGATGGATGCTGGGCCACAGGTTAAGGTGTTGTGCCTAAAGAAAGATTTGGAATTAGTTTTAACTGAACTTACTAGCAATTTTAGAGATGTTGATTTTATTGTTTCAAGGATTGGAAGTGGTTTGGAATGGATATAATTAATTTTTCAGTGCCTGGTAATTTACTTTTAATGGGTGAATATTTTATTTTGGAAGAAAATGGTCTTGGACTTGCAATTGCAATCAAAGAAAGAGCTTATTTTTCTTTTAAACAAAGTGATACTTGGCGTTTTTTTGCTAAAAAAACCAAAATTGATAATTTTACTTTAATAGAAAATAATGATGATTTTGTTTTTAGGATGTTTAGATATTTAAAACAGAAATATTTTGCTAATTTAGAAGATTTTCCCTTTGATGTTTATATTGATACAAGTAATTTTTTTTTAAATAGTGGCGTCAAAAAAGGATTTGGTTCGAGTGCTGTTGTTGCTGTTGGGATTGTATGTGGAATTTTTTTGATTTTAAATGATATTAATTATTTTGTTAAAGATAAAATTTTTATGTATTGTCTAGAAGCTTACAGACATGCTCAGGGAGGTATGGGTAGTGGATATGATATTGCTACGAGTCTTTTTGGCGGCGTTGTTAGGTTTAGAGGAGGAGATTCTCCTACGTATGAACTTTTAGATAAAATATGTTTTGATAATTTTTATTTAATGCAAGGTTTAAATCCAGTTAAGACTACTAGTTCGATTATTAAATATAATGAACATAGGTCTTATTTAATGAGTTTTATGGAAGACTTTAATATTGTAATGGAAGAAATTATTCTTAATGCTAGTAATTTTTCTGGTTGTTTGCTGCCTAGTTTGAAGTTGGCAAAAGATATAGGATTAGAAATTGGAAGGAGGATAGGCATTTCTGCTGATTTGCCCTTAAGTCTTTCTTATCTTGAAAAGGAATGCACCTTTATTAAGGCTTTGGGTGCTGGAAATGAAACTTTTTTAGTTTATAAGCCGAATTTTGAAGTTTTTAAACAATTTAATATTGAACCAATAAATCTAGATTTAGATGGTGTTAAATTTCAGTAGATGTTTATAATAAAAAAACCTTCTAAAATATTATTCTTAGGCGAACATAGTGCCGTTTATGGTTTTCCAGTAATTGGTGCTACGATACCTCTTTATATGCACTTAGTTTATACCTTTTCTGCTTCTTGGAGGTACTTGGGAGTACCTTTTTTAAAAATAGATGAGGTAATACATTTTATTAATAAAAGGTTTAATAAAGTTAGGCCCATTGAATTTTTAATTTTTTCTCAAATTCCAGTTGGACTGGGATTTGGTTCTTCTGCCAGTCTTAGTTTATGTTTTGCTGAATATATTGTAAGTCATGATGAATATAGTACTTACGATAAAATTTTGCTGGCAAGGGAAATTGAAAATATTTTTCATGGCAGGTCTTCTGGTATGGACGTTTTGCTTGTTGAGTTAGATGGAACTTTTTATTTAGAGAGTCGAAATGGTGCTTTAAGTTATCTAAGAATATCATTTTGTAATTTTTACTTTTTAATTGGAGCAGTTAGAAGGGAATGTGCAACAAATGAAATAATATCTGATTTGAGCTATAGGATTTCTCTTGATAATGATCAATTTGAAATTATTAAAAAACTTGGTTGGATTGCTAGGGATTCTTATGTTGCTTTTGAGAAACGAGATATTGCTTTATTGGCGAATAATATGAATGTTGCAAATAATTGTTTAAATTCTTTGGGTTTATCTTCAGGTGTACTTGATTATGTAATAGAGAGAGGTAGAAAATTTAAGGCTCTTGCTGGTAAATTGAGTGGTGCTGGTAGGGGTGGGGCTTTTATTTTACTTTTTCAAAATAAGAATGAAGCTAGCTTGTGTTTAGAGGAATTGAATAAGGATTTAGATAAGAATAATATTGATTTGATTTTTAAACTTAAAATATTTAAGTGTTAAACTATATTAAAGACATATTAGAGAGAAATGTTTTTGTGAGGCTAAGGAATTGCATTTTATGTAGTGTCTTATAGTAACTTAAAGAAAATTAATAAAATTACCATGGAACCTTTAATTTACACCTTAGCTAGATTTTCCAACAGTAAAGAGAGCAAAAAGCACGCTTTTAACAATTTTAAATGATTTTTCTGTTAGTAGAATTAGTCTTGATGTAAAGAGTTTTTCTTCAAAATTTTTAAGGATTTTGGGTTCAGAGGGATTCGAACCCCCGACATCCTGCTTGTAAGGCAGGCGCTCTGACCAACTGAGCTATGAACCCTTTTAATACTGAAAAACATTATATAAAATAAATTTGATTTATGTCAATTTATTTAAAATTTTTCTCCGAAAAGGACTACGAATATATTTTTTTTGTCTTGTGTTCGTAGTACGTACCCTCCCATTTTGCTTGTGTCTTTGTTTAAAAGGGCTTCTTTGTGTTTCTGACTATTAAGCCAGGCACCCGTTACATCTTGGACATCTAGTCCTGATGCTAAAATTTCTCTTATCCTGCAAAAATATTTATCATATTTTTTAACTCTTTGCATAGGAGTTGTGCCAAAGAGTGTATGAGTTAATACTTTGTTTTTATTAAGATTGATTGCATATTCTTTTGCCACTATCTCAAGAGTTTTATCTATTTCTAGATGTTTTAAATTTAAATCACCTCTTAATTTATGGATTGATGAGTAAAGAAATTTTAGGTCTTCATTTATACCTAAGAGTGTAAATTGACTTGTAAAAATTAAAATAATGCAAATAAATTTTTTTTGCATAGTGAGCCTACTTATACTAAAATAATGTTATTATAACATATATCTAGTTATTTTTTAAATAGGAGCGTAATATGTCAAATCATTTAAGTTATTTAAAGAAGGATGATTTAGATAAAATAAATTTAAAACTTCAAGAATTGTTAGCAGGACTTCATGTTTTTTATGCTAATTTGAGAGGTATCCATTGGAACATAAAGGATATTAATTTTTTTGTGATTCATAAAAAAACTGAGAAACTTTATGATTATGTTGCAGAGGTGATCGATATTATAGCTGAGAGGTCTAGAGCGCTTGGATATGATTCTGAGTTTAGATGTTCTGAATTTATTAAGAAATCATTTATTAATGAGATTAGTTTAGATGAAACTTCAAGTCTTATGCCTTCAATTAGTAGTATTGTTTCTAATCTTAAAGATATTCTTAAAAATATATCTGATACAAGATGTTTTATTGATGGTACATCTGATTATGGGACAGCTAATGTTTTAGATGATATTATTGTTTCTTTTGAAAAGTATTTATGGATGTACAGTTCTTTGTTAGGTGGTTGCGGGTGTGCATTATTGCATAAGATGGAGCATTGTGAGAAAGGTTACGTTAGTTGATCTTATGATATGATATAAAAATAATTTTAATATTTTTTTGTATGCATTAATTAAGTATAATTATGATCTAATTGAAAAAAGCTATAGCAGAATCTATAGCTTTCATAGTGTTTGAGGGATTTATGGAAATTAGAAATATTGGGATTATGGCACATATTGATGCTGGTAAGACTACTACTACAGAAAGAATTATATATTATACTGGTAAGACTCATAAAATAGGCGATGTTGATTCTGGTAATACTGTTACTGATTGGATGACGCAAGAACAAGATAGAGGTATTACAATTAGCTCTGCTGCTATTACTTGTTATTGGAAGGATCATCAAATAAATATTATTGATACTCCTGGGCATGTTGATTTTACAGCTGAAGTTGAAAGGTCTCTTCGTGTTCTTGATGGTGGTATTGTTGTCTTTAGTGCTGTTGATGGAATTCAGGCACAAACCGAAACTGTTTGGAGACAAGCATCAAAGTATGGTATTCCAAGGCTTGCTTACGTTAACAAAATGGATCGCGTAGGAGCTAATTTTTTTAAAGTAGTTGAGGATATAAGGAATAAATTTGGTATAGTTCCAATAGTTTTACAAATTCCAATTGGCAGTGAAAATAACTTTGAAGGAGTTATAGATATTATTCGCAATAAAGAATTGCATTTTGAACTTAGAGATGGCAAGCCTATTGTGCTTGAGGATGTGGTTCGTGAGGAGTTTGTTGAGAATGTTAAAATTTTTAAGGAAAATTTAATAGATTCTCTTAGTAATTTTAGTGAAAGGATTACTGAGCTTTTTCTTGAAAATTCTGTTATTGATGATTCCCTTATAATTGAAGAGATTAGAAGATGTACTATTAGTGGTTTTATTATTCCTGTTTTGATGGGAACTAGTCTTAAAAATATTGGTATAGAGCCTTTAATTGATGCGATTGTGGATTACCTTCCAAGTCCTTTTGAAAAAAAAATTAATGCGTATTCTTTAAAAACGGATAGAAGTGTGTCAATTGAGCCTAAAGATGAGAAAAGGTTATCCGCACTTGTGTTTAAGGTTCAATATTTTAGTGCAATTGCTGCACATCTTTATTTTATTAGGGTATATTCAGGAGAGCTAAGTTCGTCTAAAAGGGTTCTTAATATTGCTAAGAATAAACGTGAGAAATTTACAAGGATTTTTCGGGTTTTTTCAAATAAAAATGAGCAAATCGATGAAGTTAAAGCAGGAGATATTGGGGCAGTTATTGGGCTTAAATATTCTATAACGGGAGATACTCTTGTTGAAGAGGGAAATGAGATTATGCTTGAGCCCTTGGTATTCCCAGAGCCAGTTGTCTTAATATCTATTGAGCCAGAGAGAGCATCTGATGATGGTAGGCTTAAAGAAGTCCTTGAAATTATTACTAAAGAAGACCCTACGTTTAGTTATAAGGAAAGTAAGGAAACGGGGCAATTATTGGTGTCTGGAATGGGTGAACTACATCTTGAGATTATTGTTATGAGGATTAGAGATGATTTTAAACTTAATGTTTATACAGGTAAACCCCAAGTAAGCTATAGAGAGAGTTTAAGTGTTACAGTTAATGATGTGTTTGAATTTGTTAATATGTTTGCAGGTAAGGAACTTAATTTAAAAATTGGGATGATTGTTAGTCCTTTGATGAGAGGCGAGGGAAATAAAATTGAGTTTGAGTGTAATGTTGAACCTTTGTTTAAAGCTGCAATATTAAGGGGTATTACTTCTTCCTTTTCAAGTGGCATTATTGGGTATCCGATTATTGATGTGGGGGTTAAGATTACTTCATTAGATTATGATAAATCTAAGGTCAATGAGTCTGTCATTGAGTCAATAGCAGGTCTTGCTTTTAATGAATTTTTTAAAAGGGCAAATCCTATTAAGCTTGAACCAATAATGATATTAGAAATTAGAACTCCTATTGAATATACTGGGGAGGTTGTCTCTACATTAAATTTTGTTGGTGGTATGATTCATTCTATTAGTAACATTGAGGATTATGAGATAATAAAAGCCGAAGCAGCTTTTGAAAAACTTTTCGGATATACTTCTATTTTAAGAAGTGCTACTAAGGGCAGAGGAGTTTTTACTATGGAATTTTCATATTTTAAAGAAAAATGTGAGTGATTATTTTAAAAATGTTGTTAGAGTAATTTGTGCATAAATTTATGTCTTGAAGCTATATGATACATGTTTTATATTTTATTTTTTGCTGTTTTTTTAAGTTTTAGCGGTTTTGTCCTTTAGTTAGTTAGCTTTAAAGTTTGTATTTTAATACTTTGTTGGATTATTTCAAAAATTAATAAATATAAGATATTTTTTGTTATTAAAAAAGATTCTTTTTGTCTTGTAAGTGCTACTAGAATATTAGGATGATTTTTTGATATTATGTCTTATTATTAATATTTTTTTATTTTAAAAATAAAGGAGGTTGTGTTATGCAGGGTGAGAACATGGTTTCAATTAGAGGTGGTAATAGAAAAAAAATACTCCTTAGTTTGAAGAATATGCAGTATTCAAGGACAGATCTGGCTCGTAAATTAGCATTGACGAATGCGGCTGTGACTATTCTTACTAATCATATGATCAAGGAGAATATTTTAGTTGAAGTTGGTTCGAAGGAATCAGGCATCAAAAAGCATGGGCGAAAAGAAATACTTCTTGATATCAATAAAGATTTTGCATATTCAATGGGGGTAATTATTTCAAGTAATTATTTTCAAATAGGAATTGCAAACCTTAAATGTGAGGTTTTAATAAGTGAGATTTATTCTTTTGAACCACCGGTTAGCGCTTATGAGATCTTGGAAAAAATTAAAGATCACATGATTGAGATTATCTGGAAACATAATTTTTCAAGGGATAAATTTATCGGATTGGGATTTAGTATTACTGGTATCATTAAGGATAAGGAATCTGGCATTGTTAATGATAGTCATGGTGCATGGATTGAGAAGGATGTACCTGTTAAGGCTATATTAGAAGAATATTTTTCACTTACCGTATATCTTGAGAGTTATGTTAAAAATCTTTCTCTTGCTGAATTTATGGGTAAGAATGTAGATAACATTATGTTTTTCGATTATACAGATACCGCTGAGCTTTCTATATGGTCTGATGGTAATGTTTATTCTGGATTTAATAATAAATCTGGTATGGTTAGTCATATGGTGATTGATTATGGAGGAGAGAAGAATTGTCCTACATGTGGAAATAAGGGGTGTGTTAATATGTTAATATCTAATTTTGCACTTCAGCGTTTAATTTCAAAAGAGTTTATGAATGGAGAGATTCCTGAGCTTTATGACAAATATGAGGGTAGGCTTAAAAAAGTTACGATATATGATATTTTTGCTCTTCATGATAAATATGAATTTATACATAAAATAATGGAAGATACAGTAAAATACTTGGCAATAGTTATTATCAATATTCAAAGGGTGCTTGATTTTAATTATTTAGTGCTTTATGGGCAAAGTTTTAAACTTAAGAGTTTTTTTGACTTATTAAAAGAAGAAATAAAGAGGTTGAATAAAGAGAGTATAATATTGAAGCTTAGTTCTCTAGACACTGAAGTATCTGTCGTTGGACCTGCTTCTAGTGTTATATTCAATAAATTCTATTTGACAGGGGGAGATATTGATTAATATTTCCTTTTTTTGTATTGTATATTTTGTAGGATTTTGACAAATGAAGGTGATTTTTAGTGTTTGAGAAGTTAGGTGCAGGTTTTAGAGATTTTGTTAAGTATGTATCTGGGAAATCTGTGATAAATGAAAAAAATATTGAAGATGCTATTGACACTATTAAGGATGCCTTAATTGAAGCTGATGTTAATTTAAGAGTTGTAAGACGTTTTGTAAATTCTGTTGCCGAAGAGGCAAAGGGAATTAAGGTTTTAAGAGATGTTGATCCCAAGTCTCAGTTTGTTAAGATTGTTAATGATAAACTTGTAAATTTTCTGGGTGATAAGCATTCCGAGCTCATTTTAAACCCCGTTAACAAATTGTCATGTATTCTGATGCTTGGTCTTCAGGGTTCTGGTAAGACTACAACATGTGCAAAACTTGCGATGCGGCTTAAATCAGAGAATCGAAAAGTTCTTCTTGTCGCTGCAGATACTTTTAGAGCAGCAGCAGTTGATCAGCTAAGAGTTTTGGGTGAGCAAATTGGTATTTCTGTTTTTGCTATTGAGAGTGAGAATGATCCTATTAAGGTTGTAAAAAAGTCCATTGAATATGCCAAAGTGGAGCTTTTTGATACTGTAATAGTAGATACTAGAGGGCGTCTTGAGGTTGAAGATTTATTGCTAAAAGAGATAAAAAAGATTAAGGATATTGTGACCCCTACGGAAACAATATTAGTTGCAGATGCAATGACAGGTCAGGTGGCTGTAAATATTGCTAAAGAATTTAATGAGAGTGTTGGGATTACGGGTGTAATTTTTACAAAATTTGATTCTGATGCTAGGGGCGGTGCAATACTTTCGCTTAAGACTATTTGTGGAGCTCCCATTAAATTTGTTGGAGTTGGAGAGAGGCCTGAGGATCTTGATATTTTTTATCCAGATAGAGTTGCTTCACGAATTCTTGGCATGGGAGATGTTGTTAGTCTTGTTGAGAAAGCCCAAAGTGTTATAGATAAAGAAGAAGCCTTAAGACTTGAAGAGAAAATTAGAAAAGCTAATTTTAGTTTTGAAGATTATTTAAATCAATTTAAGTATATGCGTAATATGGGTGGGATTTCTAGTTTGATGGGAATGCTTCCAGGCGTTTCACCAGAAATGTTAGGTCGTGGTATCAATGAGAGAGAACTTAAAAGGGAAGAGGCAATCATCCTTTCTATGACTAAAAAAGAGAGGGTAAATCCTGTCATTTTAAATAGTCCTTCAAGGAAGAAAAGAATAGCTTTGGGAAGTGGGACAACAGTTTTTGAGGTAAATAAGCTTATGAAAAAATTTAGCCAGACGATTTTGATGATGAAAAAAATGAAAAATAAGAGCTTTCAAAATAAGATAACATCTCTTTTGGGAGGTAAAGGAGGAATGGTAAATTGAGTGTTAGAATAAGATTAAAAAGGATGGGGGCAAAAAAGAGGCCTTATTATCGAATTGTAGTAATGGATTCTGCTTCGCCTAGAGATGGACGAGCCATTGAAGAGCTTGGGTATTATCATCCTGTTGAGATGCAAAATCAAGTCAAAATAAATGAGGATAAATTTAGAGATTGGATAGGCAAAGGAGCTATTCCAAGTGATACTGTTAAGAGGATTTTAAATAAAAATAATTTTAAAGTTGAGAGTTAGGAGGAGTTAATGAAAGAGTACGGTAATGAAATTGAACTTATAGAATTTGTGGTAAAATCTCTTGTAGATAAAAGAGATGAGGTCAAGTTGAATGTAGTTGAAGGTGAGAAATCAACTATTTTAGAATTAAGAGTTTCTGCAAATGATGTTGGAAAGATAATTGGAAGAAGAGGGCGCATTGCAAGGGCTATTAGGACACTTCTTAGTGCTTGTGCTGCTAAAACAAATAGGAGAGTTCAGCTAGAAATTTTGGACTAATTTATGTTTGTAAAAGGCATAATATTGTCATCTTATGGAATTAATGGATATGCTAAAGTTAAGAGCATATCCAATAATTTTAATGATTTCCTTGATTTAAAGGGTAGTAAGTTAGTTTTAAAAAAGGAATGTTGTTCGTCAATTGAAGTTAAAGTTGAAGACGTATCTTTAATGAATAAGTCATTATTATTGAAATTTGAAGAATTTGATGCCCCCGAGCCTATTAAGGATTTAATTGGTTTTGAGTTATGGGTAAATGATGAATTTGCATCTAAATTGGAAGAAGATGAGTATTACTTTGGCGAGCTTATTGGTTATAAGCTTATTAATAATGGACAGGAATTAGGAGTTGTTGTATCTTTTTATGAGTGTGTAAAGTCGATTCTTCTTGAGGTTAAAGTTGGAAGTAAATTGTTTTTTGTTCCCTTTTTAAATGTTTATCTTGGAGATATTAATAGGGAATTGAAAACTATTGAGCTTAAGGTATTAGATCTCTTAAAATGAAAATTACGATTCTCTCTTTATTTCCTTCAATCATTACCCCATTTTTTGAAAATTCAATAATGAAAAAAGTTGTAGATAGAGGTATCATAAGTTATGAGGTCATATCTATTCGTGACTTTTCTGATGATAAACATAAAAGATGTGATGATATTCCTTATGGCGGAGGTGCAGGTATGGTTTTGAAAGCCCCGCCTATCTCTGCTGCTCTTGAGTATGTAAATGCAAAATCAAAAACCACAATCTTTGTAAGTCCATCTGGATTGAAATATACTCAAAAATTGGCTTATGACTTGTCAAAGAAGAGTGAACTTGTTATAATTTGTGGAAGATATGAAGGGCTTGATCAACGCGTGATTGATTTATATGTTGATCTTGAAGTTTCAGTTGGAGATTATGTATTGTCTTCAGGTGAAGTGGCTGCTCTTGTTATAATAGATAGTGTATATAGATTGTTAGATGGGGCAATAAATCCAAGTTCCTTGCTTGAGGAATCTTTCAGTTTCGATTGTGGCCTACTTGAGTACCCTCATTATACTAGGCCTTATGAATTTAAGGGGTTGGAAGTTCCTGATGTGCTTCTTTCAGGTCATCACGAGGAAATAAAAAAATGGCGGTTTATTAAGTCTGTTGAAAAAACAAAGAAAAATAGATATGATTTGTACCTTAAATATTTGGAAATGATAGGAGAAAATGATGGATTTAGTAAGAAAAATTGAGGCTAAAGGAAAGAGAACAGAAAGTTTTGATTTTAGGGCAGGAGATACTATACGTGTTAGTTATAGGATAATTGAAGGCACTAATGAGAGAGTTCAAAATTTTGAGGGTCTTGTTATATCTATTCAAAATAAAGGTATTGGACAAACTTTTTTAGTTAGAAAAATCTCTTCAGGGGTTGGGGTTGAGAAAATTTTTCCAATGCATTCACCTATTATAGAAAAAGTTCAGGTTTTAAAGCGAGGAAAGGTAAGACGGGCTAAACTTTATTATATGAGAAATAGAATTGGTAAAGCTGCTATGAAGGTGAAAGAGCGTCTTGATATTAAGAAGCTTAAATAACACTCAAGTATCCAAAGTTACTTTAAATAAAAATGTTCCTTTGAATGGGAGATTGGAAATTGTTAAGTCCCTTGGTCTTAATAAGTGGCTTGTATCCTTTTTAGGCAACTGTTTTGAAGTAAAGAGTAGTTTGCCTTTAAAAGTTGGATTTACGTATTTTGCCAAGATGATTAGTACTTCAGGTAATTTTTTGATTCATGTTAATTATGCATCTTTATTTAGGGATTTAGATTTATTTGAAAGTAATAATAAGGTTATACTTAAACTAAGAGGTGAACCCTTGGAGCAAAATACTTGGAAGTTATTTAAGAATGTTTTTGATAATATAAAAGATGAATTTATTTTAAAGTTTCTTTTAGCTTTGCATGAACAAGGCATAAGAGAACAGGATTTTATGCAAATTTATGATTATTTTGGTAGTAAAGTAAGGGAAAGAGAACAGTATAATAAGCTTCCAGTTTTTATTGAAAGCAATAATAATTTTATTATTGCAATTCCCTTTAGATTTATGGAAGGAAATGGTTTATTATTTTTATTTTCTTATAAAGATTTAGAGATGGTTTATAAGTGGAGTTTTGTTTATTTTTTGAATGAACAAGAAAAAATAATTTGTGAGATTAATAATTCCGGTTCTAATTTTAAATTAAGAATATATGCAGATTTTAGTTTAAGTAAGATCATTAGAGAGCTTAAGAGTTCTCTTTTTTGCTATAATGTGACTGATATAGAAATATTAGATTCAATTCAAGAGTTTGAAGATTTTGATTGTGAAGTAATAGTGGTTAAGGGTATTAATTATAAAATATGAGTGGAGAAAAATTAGCTTTATTGATTAAATATGATACTAAATTTCCAGCGCCTTTTATTTTAGCTAAGGCCAGAGGAGAGAAGGCTTTGCGCATTAAAGAACTTGCTAAGCAAGAGGGTATTCCTATTGTGGAAGATAAATATTTGTCTGAGAGCTTATTTTTGATTAATGAGGGTGATTTTATTGATTTTAAATATTTTAAAGTAGTTGCACAGATTTTATCTGTTGTATATAAATTGAAGAGTAATAAACTATGAATAGTGGGCAGATTGAAAAACAAGTGAGGTTTTTGCTTTAAAATGGTTATAAGATAATAGATAGAAATTATTATAGTTAATCAGGGAGATGATATTATTGTGCAAAGAAATAAGGTTTTGCATTTTATAGCGGCAAAATTCCTGAGTATTTATTCATTTAAAAATTTATAATATTTAATTGATAGAACGAAAGTGGCAAATATGGTAAATATAGCATTAGGATATATTATGTCTAATTTTGAGTCGTTTGGAGTGTTTTTTTGACTTTGTGTTTAATTTTTAAGGGAGAAGAACCCTTATTTGCTTGATATAATTGGAGGAGATAGCATTGAAGTCTGATCAAAGTAAAGCCCATGGCAATGATTTTCGAAGAAGGAACAGAATTCCTTATTCGAAAATGAGAAAAGCAAAATCTGAGCCTAAAAAACAAAATGTTGCAGCTTTGAATACCGCTGCTACTAATAAATCTGTGGGTACTAGCTTTAATAACCAAAAGAATTATAAGGGTAATAGACAAAAAGGTATTAGTAAAGACCGCGGATTGCGTATAAGGTTTCAAGAAGTATGTTCTATTTGTGAGAAGCAGATCAAAGATATTCTTTCTTGTATGTCTATGAAGTTTAATGGTGAAGACAAGCCTATACATTTTGATTGTGCTATTGATAAGTTGAAGGCTGAGAATGAACTTGTTAATAATGAGAGTTTGGTATATAGAGGTGTTGGTAAATTTTTTGTTGTTGATAAGTCTGTTAGAGGAAATAACTTGGCTTTTAAAATAGTTAAAGAGATTGATTTTGAAAATTTAGAGAGTCGTCCTATTTGGCGAAAAAAAATTCTTCAAGATATGAATAAAGGGTTTAAGTTTTATTAATTATGAGAGTAGCATTATTTCCTGGTTCATTCGATCCTGTTACTTGGGGACATATTGATTTAGTGAAGAGAGCATCATTAATTTTTGATAAGGTTATTGTTCTTGTTGCTAATAATAGTGCTAAGAATTATTTGCTTAGTGATGTTGAGAGATATGAGCTTACTTTTGAGGTTATTGCGTCTTTAGGATGGTCAAAAATTTTTGTGGATAGGTATGATGGGATTATTTTGGATTATGCTTTAAAGAATGATATTGGTTTTATTGTTAGAGGAGTTAGAGCTTTTCATGATTTTGAATTTGAATTTGAAAGGTATGTTGTTAATAACAAGCTTAGTCCTTTAGTAGACACAATATTTTTACCAAGTAGTGATAGATATCTGTTTGTAAGGTCAGATCTTGTTAAAGAATTGATAAAGAATAAAAATTTTGATCTCTCAAGTTTTATTCCAGAGTTAGTGCAAAAAAAGTTGAAATCTAAATTTATTGACAAATTATCTTAATAATATATATATTATTAAGATATGTTTGTTTATGTTTAAGGAGGCAAAAAGATGGCTGTTCCAAAATTTAAGCCTTCAAAGTCTAGAAGTAGGACGAGGCGCAGTATAAATATGAGGAAAAAAATACCTCAACTTCAAGAGTGTTCAAATTGTGGTTACCTTGTAATAAGGCACAGAGTATGTTTAAAGTGTGGCTATTATAAGAATATTCAATATTTAGAATTAGGATTGTAGTTTGAACGAGGAATGTTTGTTTATGGATCAAAGTGAGATTTTTAAAAAAGTTAGGTCTATCATATCCGAGCAGCTTGATAAAAAGGAAGATGAAATTACTATGGAGTCTAGGTTTGTTGAGGATCTTGGTGCAGACAGTCTTGATATTTATGAACTTTTATATTTACTTGAGGAAGCATTTGATGATAAGATCCCAGAAAATGAGGCTAGTGAATTTGAGACTATAGGTGATGTTGTTGCTTTTATTGAGAAAAAAAAGGGTTAGATATAATGGGTTCTGCTATAGTGAAGTTGGATGTGGATCGGAGAAGAAAGTTAGATGAGTTCTTAATGGGTTTACATATTGATTTTAATGATATTGATTTGTTAAATATGTCTTTAAGTCATTCATCATATGCAAATGAATTTGATCAAAAATATGCTAATAATGAGAGATTAGAGTTTTTAGGAGACTCTGTTCTTAATCTTATTATTACAGATTATTTGTATAAATTTTATCCTGAAAAGAGCGAAGGTGAACTTAGCAAGGCCAGATCTTATATTGTTAGTGAAGAGTCTCTCTCTAGTATTGCCCGGGAACTTAACCTTGGTAACTATATTTTGCTTGGTAGGGGCGAGGAGAATAATGATGGCCGCAATAAAAAGGGTATTATTGCAGATGCTATTGAGGCTTTTGTTGGTGCACTTTATCTTGATGGTGGGTTTTTAAAAGCCTCAGCTTTCGTGGTAGAGCTTTTTGAAGTTCACATAAGGTTGATGTTTAATCGTGGTGACTTTAAAGATTATAAAAGCCTTCTGCAGGAATATGTTCAAAAGAAATATAAGATTTCGCCAAATTATAGGTTGGCTAAAGAGTTAGGTCCTGATCATAATAAAATTTTTTGTGTTGAACTTTATGTTAATGATAAATTTATATCTAATGGCAAAGGAAAATCTAAAAAAGAGGCTGAAATGATAGCAGCTGAAATGGCACTTAAGACTATTGCAAATATTGATCTTTAATTTTTTTAATTAAGATCTCTTTTTTGTTTAATTTGGGATTAGTTAGTACTTCTCTTAATAGATAGTTGAGGATTTCTCCAATGTTTTTGTTGTCTGTTAACTTAAGGTCTTTGATGTCGTTGCCATTGATTTTCAGTTCTTTTAAAGATAAGGGATCGTTTAGTAACTTTTTGCTTTTTATTTTATTCATTATAAACTTAAGCTTATTATCCCTTCCTTTAAGGGCTTTATATATGTCAAGTATTTCCTTGTAGTTTTCTCTGGTGGCTTTGCTTAGTAAAATTCTAACATCATGTAATTTTTTAATTCTTAGAGTGTTAATTTCATTAATAATGGTTTTATAGAATAATATTAATTTGATATCTTTATTTGAAAATCTAAGTAATTCTAACTTTTCTCTTAAACATCTTATATCTTTTTTGCTTGTAAAGATAACTATTGCTTTTAAATAAAATTTGTTTCTGTTTAAGAGGGTAATTTTATTTTTTAATTTTTTGTTTATTTCTGTATTGAAAAAATATCTGAAGAAATTTATTTTTTGCAGATAATGAATTCCCTTTCTTGGGTTTTTTCCTTCTAGAAGTTTAATAAATTCATTATTTATTCTTTCTTTTGATAGAAGCAGGATATTTGCTTTTTTATATTTCATGGAGATTAATGTATTTTGATCAATTGTAAAGTCAAGCGTGGATGCGAATCTTGCGGCTCTTAGTATTCTAAGAGCATCTTCTTCAAATCTTTTGTTTGGTTCACCTATACATTTTATTATTTTTTTATTAAGGTCTTGTTTGCCATTATAGTAGTCTATTATTTCACAGTTAAGTATATTCATTGCGATTGAGTTTATTGTAAAATCTCTTCTTTGAAGATCTTCATTTAAGCTTTTTGTAAATTTTACTTCTTTAGGAGATCTTTTATTTTCGTAGTCTATGTCTATTCTGTAAGTTGTAACTTCAAAAATTTTTTTGTTAAAAATTATGCTTATTGTGCCATGCTTCATACCTGTTTGTATATTATTTGGAAATAGTCGCATTATTTCTTTCGGAGTTGCATTTGTTGTGAAGTCAAAATCATCAGGTATTTTTTTAAGAAGTAAGTCTCTTAAAGCGCCTCCTACTAGGAAAAATTCATAGTTATTATTATTAAAGATTTTACTAATTTTCATTATATCTTTAGTATTAGTGCCTATATTCATATAGAAATATATTATAGTTGAAATACTATTTTTTTTAAGGTTAAAATATAGTTTTAGTTTATTCTTAAAATATCATAAAATAATATTTGTTTGATTTGTATTTAAACATTTATAAATGGGGTTTTATGAACAAGAGTAATGTTAATATATATGATTCTATTGGTGAACTTTCAAAAGATTCAAGGGCTAAATTGATAAGGGAAATTAAAAAGAATCTGAGTCTGAATTCTTCAGTGTTGTCTGAAAATAATTCTAATTACTTAAATTCAGATTCTACCGTGCAGATTGATGATTTTCTATCTAAAAAATTCATGGAAGAGTCACTTTGGATAAAGATATGGGTATATATCTTAAGTTTTTTTCAAAAAGATAAGACTAAGGAGGATATTTATAAGATGCATCTTCTAAAAAACTTAGAAGGTCATATTAATAGTATGTACAAAAATCCTGTCATAAATTTTAAAAAAGGGTATTTACGTGTGGGTTTTGTAGAAATGTTTTTTGAACTTTATTGTTATTTAATAGAGCTTAAAGGGTATTTTAAGATGTTAGAGACAGGTAATATTGTTGAACAAGCAATGTTTGAAGTTATTCAAAGTAAGATTCCTAATTCCCAGTGCAGACTAGAAGATTTTTTAGCACTTGAAGAGCATGAACAATTCTTAAGAAAAGATAAAAGTCAAAATGAGTTAGAAGCAATTATTAGAATAAAAATTAGTAATTATATTAATTCCATTCCTTCACAAACTTATACAGTCGTAGAGGATATGTTTGAATTTTTCTATGTTTTAAATGGTATTGCATTTTTTCCTTACAAGTCTTTTTTGTCTTTCTTTAATGTTGAGCTTTTAGATGATGTGGATAATTTCGATGTTGCCGATCTTGATGGGACAGTTAGCATCAGTTTTGAGAGTGTTGATAAGTATTTTAGGTGTTTTTTTGAGCTTTTGCATACATTAAGAGATATTGAAATAAATGAAGAAGTTTTAAAAATTATTGTTAAAAATTATTTTTTAATAATAAAATCAGACGAGAATGGTATTTTAAGCGAAGAGAATCTTTTAGGAATTGATTCTATGTTTAAAAGCATTTTGGGTATTATGATAAAAATCATCAGCTTTTCAAAAACTTTGCCTTATTTAGATGTTTTTAAAATTTATTATGAAAATCCAGTTTTAAAGCCTAAGAAGTATGTTCCTTGTTTTGATGTAAAAAGTTTTTATGAAAATGTTTTATTTTTAAATGTTAGTGGGCAGCTTGTTAAAAACTATTCTAAGTCTTTAACAGTGCTTTTGAATAAAGAACTTAAAGACTTAATTAAAAATTATAGCGTTATTATGAATTTAGATAATATAATTTTTAAAGGAATGGGACTTGAATATTCAAATCTTAAAAAGCTTTATTTTCTCAATGAATTCTTTAAATACGTTTATGATGTAAAAATGATGGAAATATTAAGGACCGTGAACAATGTAGTCCTTGTAAATAATACTGACTTGAGAAGTTTGTATATTAAGCTTGAGAGAGATATTAGTGTTTTAAGAAAAGAAGTTTATGATTTGTATTTTGAACTTAATTATAAAAATGAGGAGTATGAGAAATATAATGAAGATTATAATATTGATGATTCTTATAAGGATAAGATTTTGGAATGGTACTTGAGAGAGATTGAGACTGTTAAAAGGCTAGTTTTTAATTTTATGAGTTATTTCATTGATCTTAGGGGGAAATATATTGCTCTTTTAGAAAATAATAATGCTTTTATACAAAGCGCTCTTAATCTTTCCCATAAATTGTCCACAGATGATAATGTGAAGATCAGCTTAAGTTATGTTATTGATAATATATTATTTATAATTAAACAAGCTCTTTTTATACTTGAAAATTTATAGGTTATGATGAAGAACTCTGATGCAAGTGATTTAAGGTTATTTTCAATTCTTATTAGAGTTTTAGTAATAATTTTATTTCTTAATTCTGTACTTAGTTTATTTATGTTTTTAGCTGGTGCTTATAATGTTTTTATGCATTCTTTTCAAAAATTTTCACTTGAATTTACGATTGTATTAAGTGCTGTTGCCTTTGGGCTTGAGGTTACTAGATTAATATTTTTTTATCTGTTTGGAGGAAAGAGGATTAAACGTTATACCATTTTGGTTTTTAGTTTTATTATTTGTTTTTGTGCTTTTTTTATAAAAATTTTTCTTTCTCTTGAAATATGATTTATTTTGATCTTGCTATTGACTAATATATTTTATTTTTATAAACTAACCATTAGCTTTATTATGCCGACTTAGCTCAGCTGGCTAGAGCAGCGGTCTTGTAAACCGCAGGTCGTCGGTTCGAGTCCGACAGTCGGCTTTTAGGGGCGGTACCGAAGTGGTTAACCGGGGCAGACTGTAAATCTGTTGGCGTTGCCTACGTGGGTTCGAATCCCACCCTCCCCAACTTGAAACTGTAATTTAGCTAGATATCTTGTGAGGTTTGATTTTTTGTTTGATCATTTAAGATATAATCTGATTGTTGAGCTTGTTATGCTTTTTAAATATTTTGGCATCTATTGTAATGAAATTTTAATTAATATTTGTAAGTTGTGTTTTCAGGGCTAATATGCTTTTTGTGTCTTATTTGATTAAAGGCATGGAAGTGTGGTTTTCTTTTTTTAAAAGAGATTTTAAGTTCTTATGGCAATAAAAAAAATTTTTATTTTCCTTTTTGTGTTATTTATTGTTTTCTCTGTTTTAGTATTTTTTTTGTATTTTTTAAATTCTTCTCCTTTAAAGTCTGACTTGGTATATGAGTTTGAAGTTCAAAAGGGATGGGGGGTTAAAAAAATTGCTTTGGAACTTAATAAGAAAGGACTCATTAGATCCCACAAGTTATTGATAGCTATTTCTTATCTTTTTGGTAGTGATAAAAGTTTTAGGGAAGGCAAATATTTAATCAATGGTAATTGTTCAACTTTTGATGTGTATAGAGAATTTTTGAAGGGTAGACCTATACTTCCTATTAATATTACCATACCCGAAGGGTATACTGGCCGAAGAATAGCTTTAAAGCTTAATGAATCAGGAATTATTAGTGATGTGCAGAGTTTTGTTGATTTGATAAATGACGTCAAATTTATTGGTGAACTTGGACTTAGTTATGATTCTCTTGAAGGATTTTTATTCCCAGATACTTATAAATTTTATAAGGGTATGGATATGAAGGAAATAATTCGAATTTTTGTTGGTAATTTTTTTAGCAAACTTGGTTTTATTGGCATAGATCATAAATCTTATTCTAGTGAAGAACTTTATAATAAAGTGATCATTGCTTCTATTGTTGAACGTGAATATCGAGTTAAGAGCGAGGCACCAATAATGGCATCTGTTTTTTATAATAGGATAAAGTCTAATATGGCATTACAATCTTGCGCTACAATTGAGTATATTATTACTGAAGAACTAAGGAAGCCACATCCTTCAAGAATTTATTTTTCAGATTTAGAGATTAATTCTGCATATAATACTTATATTAATAAAGGTTATCCTCCAGGTCCAATTTCTAACGCTGGGATTGTATCTTTAAAGGCGGCCTTTTTTCCAAATAACACAAATTATTTGTTTTTTGTTATAAAAGATCCTAAGATTGGTATTCATAAATTTTCTTCAGCTTATAATGACCATCTCTTAGCTGCAAATAGTTATATTCGTAATTTTATTACTAAGGATTAAAGAAGTATGGAATATGCTAAGGTTATAGATTTAATTAAACAAAGAGTAGATATTGTAGGTTTAATAGGCGAGCGTGTTAGATTGGTTAAAGCAGGAGCGTCTTATAAGGGGCTTTGTCCTTTTCATGCTGAGAAGACACCTTCTTTTTCTATAACCCCTTCTCAGGGACTTTTTTATTGTTTTGGATGTAGAAGGGGAGGAGATGTCATTAAATTTTTGATGGATATTGAAAAGCTTGATTATAATGATGCTGTTAAGTCTTTGTGCAGTAGGATAGGTATTGCATATGACGAGATTAAGAAAACCACGGGATTTAAGAATAAAACTCAGGATAAGGCATTAATTTCAAAAATATATGATTTGAACGCTAGATTGGTTAAGACTTTTTTATTTTTTTTAAATAATAATCAAGACAATCAAGGGGTTTTGAATTATATTTTGAAAGAGCGGGGGATATCCAAAGAGGTTATTAATTTATTTAATATTGGTTATTTGCGATGCGATGTTCCAGGTAAGTTAGGTTTTTATGATTTTTTAGTTTTAAAAGGATATTCCGATGAGCTTTTGAGTAAGAGTGGTTTGTTTGCAAAACAAAATCGAAGATTTTCAATTTTATCTGGAAGATTGATTTTTCCAATCAGAGATTTTAAAGGAAATGTAGTAGGATTTGGAGGTAGAGATTTAGGTAAAAATAATGGACCTAAATATATTAATTCAAGTGAAACAGAGGTCTTTAAAAAGAGGGAATTGCTTTATGGGTTTTATGAAGGCTTTTCTGTAATTAGGGAAAGTAAATCTGTGATCTTAACAGAAGGGTATATAGATGTTCTTTCCTTTTTTACAGCTGGTGTAAAGTTTGCTGTTTCTACACTTGGTACATCTTTTTCAAGGGAGCATCTTGCTTTAATTAGGAGACATGCAGATAAAATAATGCTGTGCTTTGATGATGATGCTGCTGGGCTTGCAGCTACCTTTAAGGCTTATCAGATTTGTTTACCGTTTAATGTTGATGTGAGTGTGATTAGGATGAAATACGGGGCTGATCCTGCAGATGTTTTAAAAAACAAAGGTGCTTCTGTCTTAAAGAATATGATTAATGATAATTGTGAGGCTTTTGAATATCTTTTGGAAAAATATTCAGCTAAATATGATTTAAATAAAACAACAGATTTAAATGGCATGATTAATTTGTTTATAACTTTGATAAGTTTGTCAAGTACTAATACGCAGCGAGATCTTCTCTTAGAAAAGCTTGAGAGTAGAGTGGGCATTAAGTTAGAAACCTTAAGAAAAGATTACTATAGCATGAGAGAGAGGAGTGCAATTGCGAGTTATAAGAAGAATACATCTTCTTATGAGATAAATACCTATGAGAGATATTTATTAGTTGCCTTATTGAAAGACTTTAATTATTTTACTATAATAAGGCGTAATATTAGTGATAGTGACTTGTATGATGTTGATGTGAAAAGAATTTTTGTGTGCTTTGAGAAGCTATTTGAGAATAATAAAGGTTTTTCATTGCTTAATTTAAGAGAATTATTAAAAAATAAACATAGTGTTAGTGAAGTTTTTTTTGAAAATATGCTACGAGTAGAGTTTGAAGTGGATGATGAGATGGTTAAGCAAATTTTGTTTGCAATTAAGAAAAGAAAAGTGGAGAATCGAATTTTAGTATTTAAAGAAATGAGCAGAGATAATTTTTCAATAGATGCTAAGGCCCAAATAAGAGAATTGATGTTTTTAAATATGCAAAGAGAAAACCTGAGGATATATTTGAATGAATAGTGTAGAGAATAAAGACTTGCAGGCTTTTAAGAAGAAGAATTCAAAAGCAATAAAGGCTATCTTAAGTTATTTGGGAGACAAAAAGGTAATTACTTTTGAGGACTTATCCACCTTTTTATCAGGGGATATGTTGGAACCTGAAAATATTGATTATATGTATGGAGTTCTTGAGAATGAGGGGATAAGTTTAATTAATGAAAAGATGGAGTCAGCTATATGTAGCATTGATGAATTTGATGAAGCAAGTAAACTTGATAGTCAGTGTATGATATTAGATGATTCTGTTCAGAGTGATGATGAGCTTGATGATAAATTAGATGAATTTGAGGATGAGACTTTAGACAAGGAAGATTTTAGTTCAGGGTATATTAAGAGTGGTTTATTAAAAGATAGTAATTCTGAAGATCCGATAAGACTTTACTTGAAGGAAATAGGGAAAGAATTCCTATTAACTGGAAATCAAGAGGTTGAGCTTGCAAAGCAGATGGATTCTGGTGAGAGCATAATTGAGAATATTCTTAAAAATGAAGGACTCGTTATAGAGAATTATTATAATTTAGTTAATGCCATTTATTCAAGAGTAGATAAAGAAGAGTTTTTTAAAAAAGAAAAGGAAAGAGAAAAAGATAATAATTTTGATTATTATAACAAAAAAAAAAGGATCACTTCCTTTTATAAAGCTTCATTAAAATCGTTTCAGGATCGTTTGGTAAAATATATTGAAAAGAAGCATAGATTATATGAGCTTGGAGAAGATATTTTTGAAGAGAGTATTAATAATGAGAGACTTCATATAAAAGAAATGCTTAAGTCTGTTCCTCTATATCAAGAGGAGTTGCGCATTTTTTCAGATGATTATATTGATTCTGCTAGCAAAATAAAGGATTTAAAGAGACAACAAAAGTCCATATTGGATAGATTAAAGATAGATAAAGTACGAAATCTTAGAATTCTTGGGAGAGATTTAGCTATTCCTGAGAGACGGGAGAGGATAGAGCAATCTTTAAATATTCGAGAAGATCTAATTAAAGAGCAAATTACAGAAGCTCAACTTGCTCAAAAGGAGCTTGAGAGAATTGAGATGTATTATGAATATCCAATGGATAAGATAATAAGCATGTCGGAAGAAATCCTTAAGGGCAAGCAGATGATGCAGCATGCAAAAGATCAGTTAATTAAGGCTAATTTAAGACTTGTGGTAAGTATTGCCAAAAAGTATGCTAATAGAGGATTGCATTTTTTTGATCTTGTTCAAGAAGGTAATATTGGTCTAATTAAGGCAGTTGAAAAATTTGAATATAAGCGAGGCTTTAAGTTTTCTACTTATGCTACTTGGTGGATTCGTCAAGCAATAACAAGATCAATCTCAGATCAAGCACGTACCATTCGTGTGCCTGTGCATATGATTGAGCAGATAAATAGACTAAATAGAGAGACAAGATATTTGATTCAAGTGTTAGGTAAAGACCCAACAGATGAGGAGTTATCAGCTAGACTTGGGTGGGATCTTAAAAAGGTAAAAACTGTAAAAAATGTTTCAAGAGAGCCCGTTTCACTTGAAACACCAATTGGAGAAGAGGAAGATTCTGTTCTTAGTGATTTTATTGAGGATAAAGCTATAAAAAATCCAGCAAAGCATACATCTTTTGTGGTTTTACAAGATCAAATAAGATCAGTTCTTGGCACTCTTCCAGAAAGAGAACAAGAAGTTGTTAAGATGAGATTTGGTCTTGAAGATGGATATTCTTTAACCCTTGAAGAGGTTGGACTGCATTTTAATGTTACAAGAGAGAGAATTAGACAGATTGAATCTAAGGCTTTAAGGCGACTTAAAAATCCTAAGAAAACTCAAAAACTTAAAGATTATTTAGAAGATTTAAATTGAATAGGAGGCTTCATGGAAAGTAATATCGATATATTGAAGAATCTTGAATGTATATATAAAGCTAAATTTGAGCTTGAGGAAAGGCAAAAAAATATTCCTAAATATTTGCAAACAAAGAAGGCTCAAATTGATGGACTTATTGAGACTCTTGCTGAATTACAGTTCAAGTTTAAAGAGTATCAAAAAGAAGATTCATCTTTAAAATTAGATATTCAAGACATTAATGTGAGGAAGAGTAAGGCAGAAGAGAAAATTGATAGTATTAAAACTCAAAGGGAATATGAGGCTCTTGAGAAGGAATTGCAGACTATTATCGATGATGAGGTTGCTATTAGAAAGAAAATGACGCATATTACTGGACTTAAGACAAAAGTAGATAGGGAAATAGCAGATATTAAGAGTAAGCTTGAGATTGAGCAGGATATTTATGCTACTGAGAGTAGTGCTCTTGAAAATGAGCTTTTAGAAATTGTAAAAAAGCTTGATTCTATACGAAGTGAAGAGGAAAAATATGCTTCTCGAATGGACGAGGATTTTTTGTTTAAATTTCAAAGAATTATTAGAAATAAATCTAATGGGGTTGTACCTTTGATTGAAAATGTTTGCAAGGGTTGTCATATGATACTTCCTGTTGAGTTTGCAAATAAGGTAAGGCGTGAACCGGATGATATTAAATTTTGTCCTTATTGTAGTAGAATACTCTATTATCAAGATAGATTTGAAGTTGGTTTAGAAATGGTTCCTGGTGGTTTGGCAGATCTGATAGAATAAGGGGTTTTTATATTTAAGTTGATATCCAGTCATCGCTTAATATGCTGCATTGAAGTATTTTAAGAGGAAAGTCCGAGCTCCAATAAGAGTATAATGCTAGGTAATGCCTAGGAGTTTAAAACTTAAGAGAGTGTCACAGAAAATTACCGCCTTAGGGTAAGGGTGAAAAGGTGAGGTAAGAGCTCACCGCTTATTTAGTGATAAATAAGGTCAAGATAAACCTCATTAGGAGCAAAATCAAATAAGCAAGCTTCCTTAGCTCTTGAGGGTATGCTTGCGGGTGGATTGCATGATTTTTTCAGTGATGAAAAAACAAGATAGATGATGACATAATACAGAACTCGGCTTATGGATATCAACTTAAATTTTTTGTAGAGAGTTTTTATGGGAATCAATTATTTAAAATGTACTTTTTATTTGATTATAAGTTTATCACTTTTATTTTTTATTTTTTATTTTTTGTCTTATTTTAAGACCTTTTCCAATTCTTATTTAAAGGCAGGACCTACTGAAGTAAATTTACTTGTGCTTTGGGATAATAAAGAATATAAAGAAATAATAGATTATGCTGAGAATGGTCTTAAAGAAAACAAGTTTGACTTTAATCTAAATTTGCTTCTTGGATTTTCATATTTTTATTATTCCTTAATGTTGAATGATAGTTATTTAAAAAATCAATTTTTAGATAATGCAATAGAAAGATTGCGGTTTTTAATGTCGATTAATGATGATGTTCCTATGAGTTCGCTTTATTATATTTTGGGCAAAGCTTATTCTCATAAGGGCGAGTATTATAGCGATCTTTCTGTTAAATATTTAAATAAAGCTTTATATTCAAGTAGTTTTGACTTTATGAGTGTAAAAGATGATATTTATGAGTATTTAGGATATTCTTATCAGCTTTTAAAAGACTATAATTCTAGCTTAAAGTTTTTTGAAAAAGCTTATAAAGAGAATAAATCTGATCTTGTTCTTTGGAGTTTGGCATATGTTAATTATAAGACGGGAAACATTGATAAGAGCGTTGAATATATAAATAAATTTTTTATACCTTTAGATGAAGATAATGAATCATTAAGAGATGAGAAAAGTGATGATAATTTAATGCAAAAGGTATATTTATTGTACGGAGATATTTATTTTGAGAGGGATGCTTATGAGGATGCTTTTAATTGCTATGATAAAGTCCTTAAAATTAATAGTTTAAATCCTAATGTTTATGTTAAAATAGGAGACATATATAGGAAAAGAGATAAAGATTATCCTAAGGCTAGGAAATATTGGAGAGAAGCATTAAGTATTAATCCTTATTTAGAAGAAGCAAGGGAGAGGCTTAAAATTAGTTTAGAGGATTTTTAGGGGGAGTTTGAATTGAATATTTTTAAATCTTTTTTGATAGATATTGGTATTGATCTTGGCACATGCAACACTTTAGTTTACATCAAAGATTATGGTGTGGTGATGAGTGAGCCTTCAGTAGTTGCTATTGATGTTAGTAAGAGTAATAGGGTGGTAGCTGTTGGGCGAAATGCAAAGAAGATGCTTTGGAAAACACCGGAAAACATTAAGGCAGTAAGACCTCTTCGTGATGGTGTTATTGCTGACATTGAAAATACAGAAAAAATGATTAAATATTTTATAAGTCAGATTTTTTCTAAAAAGAAATTATTTTTTAAACCTAGAATGGTAATAGGGGTACCAACTTGTATTACAGAAGTTGAGAGGAGAGCTGTAAAAGAGAGCGCAATGAATGCTGGTGCTCGTGAAGTTAAGGTTATTGAAGAATCCCTTGCAGCTGCTATTGGCTCTGATATTCCCATTTTTGAACCAACAGGTCATATGGTATGTGATATTGGAGGAGGAACTACTGAAATATCAGTTATTTCTCTTGGTGGTATGGTAGTAAGTAGAGCTATTAGAACGGGTGGAGATGAGTTTGATGAGAGCATCATTAAATATATGAGAAATGCTCATAATATTATTATTGGACAGCAAACAGCAGAAAAATTGAAAATTAAGATCGGTAATGTTTATCCAGATACTCATAATTTGAAGGTAGAGACAATAGATATTAAGGGAACAGATGCTGTTACAGGTCTTCCTAGAAAGCAGATTATTGATTCTATGGAAGTACGAGAGTCTCTGCAAGAACCTATTAGTATTGTTGTTGATGAGGTTAAGCGAACTCTTGGAGCAACTCCTCCAGAGCTTGCAACAGATATTGTTGAGCGTGGCATTATATTAACAGGAGGTGGAGCTCTTCTTAAAGGCCTTAATAGGCTTTTATCAAAAGAGACTGGAGTTCCAGTTTACGTTGCGGATAATCCTCTTTTATCTGTGGCTGTTGGAGCTGGTTTGTTTTATGATTATGCTAATAGAATAGATATTAGTAAAAATATATATAGTTTTATTAATGAGTAAATATGAAGTTTCTTGTTAATTTCAAGAATTTTATTAAGGTATTTAGTGTATTAATATTTGCTGTTATTATTATGATTTATGATTCGAGTGATTCTAAGAAGAACAAGAGAGATGATTTTTTTATTTTTACTTTAAATTCATATATTCAACGGAATATGTATGAATTTTTTAATTTTATTTCTAGTATTTTTAAAGCGATAAATGAATACAAAGATTATGGTGAGACGATAGAAGCTTATAAGAAAAGAATACAGCAGCTTGAGATAGTGATTCAGAATGTGCAAGTCTTAAGACAAGAAAATGCTAGGCTTAAAGAGCAGCTTGGATTTTATTCAGCACATTCTAATGATTTTATTTCAGCTGAAATAATTTACTTGAATTATGCAAATGTTTCATCTTTAATGGCAATTAATAAAGGCTATAATGATGGTGTTCAAAAAGACATGATAGCTGTTGCTTATCAGGATGGATTTAGTGGTCTTGTTGGCAAAGTTGTTAAAGTTTATGCAGATACTGCAAGAGTTTTACCTTTAACGAGTTATGAAAATTTTGTTTCTGCAAGAATTCAAAATAGCAAATTCATTGGTCTTGTTGAGGGTAAGGGATATGGTGAGGCTCTTGAGATGAATTATGTTAATAAATTGGCTGAGAATGCTTTAAAGATAGGAGATTCTGTTGTTACTGCTGGATTTAGTGATTATCCTAGTGGAATTTATATAGGACAAATTACTAATTTTGATGTTCTTGAATATAATTCTCTTTTAAATATTAAAATAGAACCCATAATAGTTTTGGATAAGTTGGAATATGTTTTTTTGATTAAGGGTAATCAAAGGGTAGAGAAGTGATATCTTTTATACTCTATTATATCGTTAGCATATTTTGGGGACAAATTTTTCAGTATTATTGTGATATTAGTTTTTCTTTTTCAATAGATATATTTTTAATTATCTTAATTTTTAATTCTTTAAATTTTGTTTTTAATGTAGGCTTGATCTCAAGTATTTTGCATGGTCTTATTATGGAATATTTCAATGGATTACCACTTGGATTTTTTGTTTTTAATTATGTTTTGATATTTTATCTCCTTGAAAAAGTAAAAATGATTGTTCCAAAGAGCATGTTTAGTATAACATTATTTTTTATTTTTTCAAAATTTGTTATTTGGTTTGTGGCAATGACTTTTGCGGATTTTATTGATCTTAAAGGATTCAATTATTCAATATTTGATCTTAATCTTGTCATAAATATAGTATTTTTAAATTTTTTATATCCGATTTTAAATTATTGCACGAAAAGTCTTTATACTATTAAAGAGGAATATTAAATGAAAGTTATTTTGAGCGGCAGGTATAAGTTTGGGCTGTTACTTTTATCTTTCGTTTTTTTTTCTTATCTTTTTACTTTATTTAAAATGCAGATTGGGAAACACTTGTTGTATGATAGAGAAGCAACGGTTCTTTTATCTAGGGTTGAGAAAATCAAGGCTTCAAGGGGTGAAATTCTAGATTCAAATTTTAATGTTCTTGCGAATAATCTTACGGCATTTGTTTTAAAAATTAGTTTGGAACAATATTACGGCATGTCTCTTGAGGATAGGGACGGAATGTTAAATTTTTTGTCAAGTATTCTAGGTATTGAAAGAGAACTTATTCTCTCTAAAATTGAGGCTACTAGAGGGTATTTGAAAGATGTAGAAATAGTTGAACTTAGTCCAGAAATGTTGTTTAGAGTTGCTGAGAAGAGAAGTTATTATCCTGCACTTTTATGGACATATTCTTTTAAAAGAAATTATTTGGTGGATGATTCTCATTCCCATCCTATTGGGTATGTTGGTAGGATTAATCAAAGGGAACTTCGTTCTTTTTATAATGTTCAAGGGTATGATAATAATTCTACAATAGGAAAATTAGGCATTGAACAAGTTTATGATAGTTATATTAGAGGGAAGGAAGGTTTAATTAGGTATAAGGTAGATTCTAGAGAGAGAAAAATGGATAGTGGTTCTATTATAGAGCGTATGATTCCTGGTAATAATATTGTTTTAAATATTAATAAGGATATTCAACTGCTTGCTAAGAATACTTTAGGTAAGAGATACGGAACTATAGTAGTATTAAAACCCGCAACAGGAAGTGTGTTAGCACTTCATAGTTATCCTTACTATTCAATGAATGATGTTTATAATAAGCATTCTAAGGAAGATTATTCTTTTCTCAATAGGGCAATACAATCAGTTTATCCTCCCGCATCTATTTTTAAATTGGTTATGACTACGGCGTTATTAGAAGAAAAGGTCCTTGATAAGGGTAAAAAAATTCATTGCCCGGGCTATTTTAGAGTGGGGAATAGAGTTTTTCATTGTTGGCAACGTGGTGGTCATGGTTATGTCGATTTAGAACATGCTGTTGCTCATTCATGTAATGTTTATTTTTATATATTGGGACTTAAGTACCTTGGTATTGAGAAGATTTTTAAGTATGCAAAAGAGTATGGATTTGGAGAGAAAACTGGGATTGATTTGCCAAATGAGGTTTCTGGCATTCTTCCAAATCCAGAATGGAAGAAAAAAACTTTTAATCAACCTTGGGTAGGTGGTGATACTGTAAATTGTTCAATAGGCCAAGGTTTTTTAAGTGCTACTTCTATTCAGATTGCTAATATGATAGCTATGATTGCAAATGAAGGTGTCATTTATAAACCAAGAATTGTTAGTAAGATTTTAAATGGAACTACTAATGAAGTTATTCTTGAAAATGTTCCTGAAATTCTTAAGAAAACAGATATTATTAGTAGAAATACGTTTAAGGTTTTAAAAAAATATATGAGAAATGTCATAACTTATGGTACTGCTAGAAATTCAGTTCTCACAAAAGCTGTTGCTGTTGTAGGAAAGACAGGTACAGGTCAAACTGGTGTTACTGGACTTGAGAATAGTTCTTTTGTTAGTCTTGCTCCTTATAATGCCCCACCTAGTGAACAAATTATTATTTTTAGTTTGGTTGAAGGGAGAAGTAACACAGATAATATGTGGTCTGCTAAATCCGTAGATTTAATGATGCAAGGGATTTTTACTAATCAGAGTTATGAGGATATTCTTAGAGAATATAGACCATGGTATATTAGGTAAGGTAAATGGCTGTTTTTAGAAAAAGTTATGATAGTTTGGCATTATTTAGTTTGGTTATGATATCTTTTATTGGAGTTTTGCTTATATATTCTAGTGATTATACTTCTAATGGCTCTCTAATGAAAATTGAATATCTCAAACAAATCGTATGGGTTCTTGGTGGATTTTTTGTAATTTTGATAATAGGAAGGTATGATCTTAAGATCATACATGGCGTGATCTATCCTTTATATTTTTTATTGGTTGCATCTTTGATTTTTACTGCTATTTTTGGTGTTAGTGTTAATGGGGCTAGATCTTGGATTGGAATTTGGAAATTAGGTGGACAACCTTCGGAGTTTGGTAAGATTATTAGTATTCTGACTCTTGCTAAATTCTACAGTAGTAAGAATGAGTATCATAATTTTTTTGTTTTTGTTTTTGCTTTTATGTTAATTTTTCCTATTATTTTGCTTGTGTTTTTGCAGCCCGATTTTGGTACTGCTGTGGTTTACTTGAATATGTTTATATTTATTTCCTTTTTTGCTGGTGTAGATATACACTATATTTTGTATTTTGCTTTAACGGGATTCTTTTCGTTTCTTTTTGTAGTCTTGCCGGTTTGGTATGAATATAAGGCTGATATGGGAAATGTGTTATATTTGATTTTTTCTAATAATTTTTATTTTCAAGTAGCTTTTTTAGTATTAATTTTGGTGTTCTTATCTTCTGCTATAGGCTTTTTTGTGTCAAAGTATAATTTAAATGTTAGAGTTATTTACTTTTATATCTCATTTATAAGTTCAATTTTATTAATTTCAGCTTTTTTTTCTAAATTTCTATCAAAATTCATGAAACCTTACCAAATTAAAAGATTTTTGGTTTTCTTAGATCCAAATATTGATCTTAAAGGAGCTGGATGGAATTTAAATCAGGTAAAGATTGCTATTGGTTCTGGAGGTATTTTCGGTAAGGGATTTTTAAAAGGTCCTTATACTCATGCAAATTATGTTCCATCTCAGAGTACGGATTTTATTTTTTCAATCCTTGCTGAAGAATTTGGTTTTGTGGGAGTTAGTGTGGTTTTAATATTATTTTTCTTTATTTTTTTTAAGATTTTAATCTTAATGAATAAAAGTAAGGATAGATATATGTCTTTGGTGCTTGCTGGTGTACTAGGTCTTTTGTTTTTTCATACCTCTTTTAATATTGGCATGTCTTTAGGGCTTTTGCCAATTACAGGTATTCCCCTGCCTTTTTTATCTTATGGTGGTTCTTCTACTATTACTTTCTTTTTTGCTATGGCTCTTTATTTTAATATTGAATCTATAGTAACTATGGATTAAAAATTTTATTTGTTGGTTCTTATTGTTTTGCCTGTTTTTTTAGTAAATTTTTTTGTATATTTTATTGAGAAGATTTATTGTTTGTCTATAACTGTGATTGGAGCTTAAATTTATTATAATAATTAATATTTAGAATCTTAGTAAGGGGTTTTTATGAGTGAAAAATTAGATAGAGAGAGTATTCTTTATAAGAAGAGACATTCAATCGCACATGTTATGGCAGAAGCTGTGCTTGAGTTATTTCCAAATACTAAGATTGCTATAGGGCCTCCGATTAAAGATGGATTTTATTATGATTTTGATTTTGAAAAACATATTACAGAAGATGATCTTTTGTTAATAGAACAGAAAATGAGAGAAATACTAAAAACAGGGAGTCCTTTTGTAAAGGAAGTGATAACTAAAGAACAGGCTTTAATGCTTTTCAAAGATGAACCTTATAAAATGGATTTAATTCGCGGACTTGCGATTACAGATGAGATTTCAATATATAAAAGTCATAATTTTACTGATCTTTGTAAAGGTCCTCATGTTGATAATATGGGTAAAATTGATCCAAAGGCATTTAAGTTAACTAGTATTGCTGGTGCTTATTGGCGTGGCGATGAGAAAAATAAGATGCTTACTCGTATTTATGGAACTTTATGGAATAATGAAAAAGATTTAAAAGCGTACCTTAAATTACGAGAAGAGATAAAAAGGCGAGACCATAGAAAACTTGGTCGTGAACTTGATTTGTTTTCTGTTCATGAAGACATAGGGCCTGGTCTTATATTTTTTCATCCAAATGGTGCTAGAATAAGAGCTATAATAGAAGATTTTTGGAGAGAAGAGCATTTTAAAAATGGTTATGATGTACTCTTTACTCCTCATATTGGTAAGTCTTGTCTTTGGGAGACTTCTGGGCATTTAGATTTTTATAAAGAAAGTATGTTTGAGAAAATGGAGATGGATAAAAGTAATTATTATGTTAAGCCTATGAATTGTCCATTTCATATTGCGATTTATAATACCGGCAAGCATTCTTATAGAGATTTGCCGTTTAGGTGGGCTGAACTTGGTACTGTGTATCGTTATGAGAAGATTGGCGCTCTTCATGGTACTATGCGTGTTAGAGGATTTACTCAAGATGATGCACACATTATATGTGCTTATGAGCAAGTTAAGTCTGAAGTTCAAGAGGTTTTAAGATTTGCTCTTTATATGTGGAATCAATTTGGATTTGCTGATTTAAAGGCATATCTCTCGACAAAGCCAGAAAAAGCTGTAGGGGATAAGGATGATTGGGAAATGTCTGTAAAAGTTTTAGAGGAAGCTTTGATTGATCTAAATATTGCTTATGATATTGATGAGGGAGGCGGGGCTTTTTATGGGCCTAAAATTGATCTTAAAATAATTGATTCTCTTGGGAGAGAATGGCAGATGAGCACAATTCAATTTGATTTTAATCTTCCTGAAAGATTTAAGATGACTTATACAGCAGAGGATGGTAAAGAAAAGCGGCCTTTTATGATTCATAGAGCCCTTCTTGGTTCTATTGAGAGATTTTTTGGAATTTTGGTAGAACATTATGGCGGAGCGTTTCCTGTGTGGTTGGCGCCTCTTCAAGTTATAATTATTCCTGTAAACAATGTTGTAGAAGAATATGCATTAGAGATATTATCTTTGTTTAAAAATGAAGGGATTAGAATAAAGCTTGATAATGATTGCAATATGAGGATGAATGCAAAAATTAGACAATATCAATCCAAAAAAGTTCCCTATATGTTTATTATAGGAGAAAAAGAGGTAGTAGAGGGAAAAATTTCGATTAGAACCAGGACAAATGATCAGATTAATGGACTTGAACTTAAAGAAGCACTTGAATTTGTGAGACTAAAGGTAAAGAATAAGGAGATTTTATAAATTGAATAGCAAGAGTATAATTAGTCCAAATAAAATAACTTTTTTTAGAATTATATTATCTTTTGTTATCTTATTTATATTCTGTCTTGAAGATTTTTGGAATCCTTATTTATTTTTAATCTTGATTTGGTTTTTAATTATTTTTAATGAAATAACAGATCTTATTGATGGATATATTGCTAGGAAATATGATTTAGTTAGTAATGTAGGCAAGATTTTAGATCCTTATGCAGATGTGTTGCAACATTTAACATATTTTGTTTTTTTCTTTTATAAAGGTATTACTCCATATTATTTTTTTGTGATATTTATATACCGTGAACTTTCTGTTGGTGTTATTAGGAATTTAATTATTCAGTTTGATATAGTTCAGCAAGCTAAGTTTTCGGGCAAAATAAAATCTTTATTTTATGCCATTTCAACATTTGCCAGTCTTTTTCTTTATAGTTTAGACAAATTGAAAATTACTACATTGATTGAGAATTTTATTAGTTTAATTTTAAATCTAGATTTTAATTTTTCTTTTATTGTTGGAATAATATATGCTATTTCTGCCTTTTTGACTCTCATATCATTAATTGATTATATTGTAATATTTTTGGATCTTGGCAAGTATGAGAAGTAATTTCTTATTAATATTTGTTTGGCTACTAATTGGTTTTTATTCTCATGCTCAGTTAAAGCAGGTGTTAACGGAAGTTGAGCCTTTAAGTATTTCAAGTGAAAGTGGAAAGGGAAGTATTTATCTGAAGGTCAATAAGTCTTCTAATTATATCTTAACTTTTGATATTTCTCTAGGTTCAGATTTTGTCTATATGGTGTATGATGTCTTGAATAAGAAATATATAACAGATAAGATAAGGAAAAGGGATGTTAAGCTTAAATTGCATAAAGATATTCTTTATGCTGTTATCTATGTCACATCTGAGAATGCAAATATTAATTTTGTCCTTGCTGATTTAGATTTGTCAATAATAAGTGATGATGCTTTAAGAGCTAAAATATCCAATATAAAAAAACAAGATAAGACTTTTTTATTAAGGGATTTGCCAAGTTTTAAACTAGGGGCAAAGCTTAAAAAATATATTTTAAGGACTTATAGTCGTAATATTTACCTTGCTTATCAGATGGAAAATAGTGATAACATTAAGGTTTCTTCATTTATTGAAAATATTGGTTGGTTTGATATAAGTACTGCTGTTAATGATAATATTACTGATATTGCGTGTTTTGATTTTGCAGTTAATTCTAAAGGGGAATTATATGTTGTATTTACTACTAAGAGTACTGATGATTTTTCTAGCGAACTTATAGTTAAAAAATTTAATAGTAGAAAGTGGATTGATATTAGTCCTAAATTTAGGACTAATATTGGATTTTTGGTAAATATTAGCATTGATAAGAGAGATAATCTGTATGTAGCTTACTTAAAGAAAGTTGGCAGTGAATATAAAGTAAATTTTGTTGCAAATAGAGGATATAGTAATATTTGGAATAATGTTATGGATTCTTATATGTCTAAAGGTGATGCCTATGTTGATGTTTCAAGTATTGGTATCATTTCTGAACCTTTTTTGGGAATTTTTTATAATTATAAAGTAAATGATTATGTTAATTCTGAGTTTATTGTTGATAGGGGCAAAACTTGGGCAAATGCAAATATTCAGTCTGCAAATATGGCAGATTCTGTCAAGCTTCTTTCTAATTTTAAATCTGGTCAGGTTGTTTTAAGTTATATAACAAAGGATAGACCTATTGTAAGTGTATTTTCCCTGCAAGATGATAAATGGAAAAATATAAGTCCAAATATTAGGATCAAGGGGATAACTAGTGATATTTTAAGTTATAGAAATGATTTGTTATTAACGTTTGAAGATGGTGATGATATCAGACTTATTTATTTTGATGAGGATAATTGGTATTTTTTAAATGAATCTGAAATTTTTCAGAAATCTGCTTGTAAGCCTCAGTTTGCAAAATATCAAGACGAAGGATTTATATTATCATATTTGAGTTTAGATTTTAAAGTTTTATCCTTTAAATTGATTAGCTAGTATTAATTCAAAGTATGATTTTTTTTCAATGTTGTTTTGTAGTTTAAATTCTTTTATTGTTTCGTAAATTTCTGTCTTGGCAAGACTTAATTCATTCTTATCATAAATTATTTTTTCAATTTCCAAATAAAAACCAAGATTTTCAATGTCATTAATTTCTATGTTTAAGTTTCCTTTTTGATAAATTAAACTTTTTTTGATTTTTTTGTATAGAATTTTAAAATTCATTTCTTCTAGAAAAAATATAAAATTGTTTATTTGGTCTACTTTAAATTCGATTTCCCTGTTGATTTCTATGTCATTTTCTAAAGATTGGATTTTAAATGTTACAATCTCTTCTGAGGTATTAAATTTTCTTATTCTAATTATTTTTTCTGTGTTAGAATAGTAAGTATCATTTTTGATTTCTTCTTTAATAAATTTGAATTTTTGATTAGCCAATTTTAATATTTTTTTAAGTTTATTTTTGGGAATAAAAGCTTTCAATTCAATTTCAAACATGTATTAAAAATAATAAAATTATGATAATATTTCAATGTCTTATGATTTTGCTGTTTTGGTAATGATATCTTATGTAGTTTGTTATATTTTATGTTTTTATGTTGAAATTTGAGTTTAGTGATAGGTTTTTTCTTTTCAGTTATTTTATCCTGATTATGTTCTTGGGTTCTCTACTGTTGTCATTGCCCATTGCTTGGAATGGTGAGGAAAAACTAGAGTATATAGATGTTTTATTTACATCTGTATCTGCTGTTAGCATTACGGGACTTGTTACTGTTCAAATAGAGAATTTTTCTACTTTTGGATTTATCGTAATAATGTTATTGATGCAATTTGGTGGTCTTGGGTTTATAACAATTACTACTTTTTATTTGCTTATTCCTAAGCGTAAGTTGAAGTTAACCGATGCTCGGATAATAAAGCAGTATTCTCTTTCAAATATTGAATATAATCCTGTTAAGATTTTGAAAAGCATACTTTTTGTAACTTTTTTAATTGAATTAATTGGACTAATATTAATATTAGTGTGTTTTAAACTTCGAGGTATTAGTATTTCATTGCTTGAGGCTTTATTTACGGCAATTTCAGCCTTTTGTAATGCAGGGTTTTCTATGCATTCTGAGAGTATTTATGCGTGGCGTGATGTTCCTGAGGCTATAGTTGTTATTGCTATTTTGATTATTTGTGGAGGACTTGGGTTTATGGTATATCGTGATGTTACTAATACTATTAAATACCATAAGAAGTTGTCTCTTCATGTTAAAATTGTTTTCTTGCTGAGTTTCTTTTTAATTGTTTTTGGTGCAATCGTATTTTTTTTATCAGAAATGCATAAACTTGAGGAAGGTTATTCACTTGGAACGCTCATATTTAATTCAATATTTTATTCAATAAGTACAAGGACTGCTGGTTTTAATTATCTTGATAATTCTCTTATTGCAGGTAGAACCCAAATGCTTTCGTTGCCATTCATGTTCATTGGTGGTGCTCCAGGCTCAACTGCTGGGGGGATTAAGATTACTACCTTTTTTCTAATTATTCTTGCTGTAATAAAATCCCAAGATGGTAATGGTTATATTATTGGTTCTTATAAAGTTTCAATTGATAGTATAAGGTTTGCACTTTTATTTTTTGTAAGGGCTGTTTTTATTTTGTGTTTTTCATTCTTTGTTCTTCTTGCTGCTGAGAGTGGTGGAAAATGGAGAGTTATTGATTTAGGATATGAAGTTTTTTCTGCTTTTGGTACTGTTGGTTTGTCAGTTGGTGTTACACAGGATTTGTCATTTTTAGGTAAAGTAATTATAATCTTTACTATGTTTGCAGGTCGGATAGGACTTTTTTCTATGGCAATTTTTGTTTCACGAAGATCTCGTTTTGAGGAATTTACAAGACCAAGGCAAGATATTTTGGTGGGTTAGGGAAGAATGAAAACGTTTGTTATTATTGGTCTTAGTAATTTAGGGATTCATATTCTTGAGAATTTGAGTAAGCTTGATTGTCAAATTATTATTGTCGACACTTCAAAGGAATTGGTTGAGGAATATGATGTTATTGCTACAGAAAGCTTTATTTTGGATCAATTTACTAAAAATGCTTTAAAAAAAGTTATTCCTGTAGATACTGATGCTGTTATTATTGATTTTGATAATGATCTTGGGAAAAGTGCTCTTGTTACTCATTATTGTAATCTTTTAGGTGTTAAAGAGATATGCGTTAAAACTGAAGATAGGGATGACGCTGAGATATTAAAAACTCTTGGTGCTACAAAAATTATATTTCCAAGTAAGGATGCTGCAAGAAGATTAACCCCACTATTAGTATCTCCTAATCTTTCAACTTATAGTATTGTTGGTCACGACATCATTGTTGCTGAGACTGTTATTCCGAAAGAGTATGTAGGCAAAACTCTTCTTGAGGCTGATTTAAGAAGAGAGAAGGGCATTACTGTTATTGCTGTTAGAAATTTAAGCAATTCTAGGTATGAGTTTGTGGATGGTGATTATTTTTTCTTGAAAGATGATAAAATTGTAATTTGTGGCAAGCCTGATGGAATTGAGAATTTTACAAATAATAAGGATTTGATTAAAGATTTAATATCAGTTTCTAAAGCAGAAGATGTTTCTTCCAAGGAGGATTTTAAGAAATTAGGATTTTTAAGATTTTTTGATTTCATGAAAAAGTTTAATAAAGATAAGAAAAATGATTAATAGGATTTGAAGATGACTAAGATTATTCCTGTTGCAAGTGGAAAGGGTGGTGTTGGAAAAACGTCTTTTGTTGCTAATATTGGTTATAAACTTGCATGTTTAGGCAAAACTGTAATACTTGTTGATCTTGACCTTGGTGGTTCTAACCTGCATACATGTTTAGGGGTTAAGAATACTGGCGTTGGAATAGGTTCCTTTATTAATAAACGTGAGAAAGATTTTTCAAGTTTAATTCTTAAAACGCCTTATAAAAAGCTTTATCTGATTCCAGGAGATGCCCTTTATACGGGAACAGCTAATATTCCTTTTTCTATTAAAAAGAGGATAATAGACTCGATTCAGAGAGATCTTGTTGCTGATTTTGTTTTCATAGATTTAGGTTCAGGTACGTCTTATAATACAGTAGATTTTTATTTGTCAGCTTACAGTGGTATAATCGTTACTGTTCCAGAAACCCCTTCAATACTTAATGCTTATTCTTTTTTGAAAAATGCACTGTATCGGCTTTTGTATTTGAGTTTTCCTTCAAAGAGTGCTGAACGTGAATATATTAGTAATTTTTTTAAAAATAAAATAGAAGGTACGAATGTTAAATTTAAAGATTTAGTTACGGGGATTGAAGTTATATCTTTAAGTGCATCACTTAAGGTAAAAAAGATGATGAATAGTTTTTATCCCAGAGTTGTATTAAATAGGATAGAATCTAGTGAAGAAATAGCTATGTGTGAAAATTTAATAAATGTTGTTAAAAATAATATTAACATACCGGTTGAATTTGTTGGTTTTATTCCGTTTGCAAAGAGTTTTAGAGAGTCTGTTAATAATAGAGTTCCATTTATTGATTTTGATAGAAATTCAAAGCTTAATAAATATTTTGAGTTTATTGCAGGTAATTTAATTAAGTCTCCCGTTGAAGGTTCGCCTTATATTTATGATGATATATACGATATGATTAAAGAACAAAGTCAATTTATTAGGAAATAATTGAATTATAATAATACTTATTATGGAGGAGGAACTTAATGCATAGAATTAGGAATGAGAATTTAGATTTTAAAATAGAAAATTTAGGAGAATGTAAACAAGATAATCCTTTGATTAGTTTTTATGCTAAGGAGAGTCATGTTCACTTTACTGATGAGACTAGTAAGATTAGATTGAATGTTTATAAAAATGAAGAGGGTTGGGAGCAATATGAGAATGTTTTTTTAGAGAAAGCTGGTCCTAGATATAAGATTTATTTTGATCCAAGTCATGTTAAGGCGGCAATTACTACTTGTGGAGGTCTTTGTCCAGGTTTTAATGATGTTATTCGTTCAATTGTTAGAACTTTATGGAAAGTATATGGAGTTTATAATATTTATGGAGTTAAATTCGGATATCAGGGACTTTTGCCAGAGTCTAATTTGAGTTTTATGAAGCTAAATCCTGATGTAGTAGATGATATTAATCAGCTTGGTGGGACAATACTTGGTTCATCAAGAGGGGGGATTAAACCTGTTGAAATAGTTGATACTTTGGAGAGGATGGAAATTAATATGCTCTTTAATATCGGTGGAGATGGAACACAAAAGGGTTCTGTTTTAATTGCTGAGGAAATAGAGAGAAGAAATTTGAAAATAGCTGTTGTAGGTATTCCAAAGACAATAGATAATGATTTGATGTTTGTTCAAAAATCTTTTGGATTTGAAACGGCTGTGGAGCAAGCAGTTGCTGCGGTTGCTGGTGCTCACTTTGAGGCAAATAGTGCTTATAATGGAATTGGTCTTGTTAAGGTTATGGGTAGAGATTCTGGGTTTATTGCTGCTTATACTGCTTTATCATCTAATGATGTTAATTTTTGTTTAATCCCAGAACTAGATTTTGATATTGAGGGGCCTAATGGGCTTCTTGCACATCTTGAAAGACGCCTTTTGGCAAAAGAGAATTTGGATGAGATGCCCCATGCAGTAATATTAATAGCAGAGGGAGCTGGACAAAAATATTTTGATCCTGGTAGTCGCAAAAGAGATGATTCTGGTAATTTGCTTTATGAAGATATTGGACTTTATATTAAAGACAAGGTTAATACGTATTTTAAATCAAAAAATATTCCAGTTAATCTTAAATATATTGATCCTAGTTATATTATTAGAAGCTCACCAGCTAATGCTAGTGATTCCCTTTATTGTGCTCGTCTTGGCTCAAATGCTGTTCATGCTGCTATGGCAGGTAAGACAAAATTATTAATTAGCTTATGGAGTACAAAATTTGTACATATTCCAATAAAAATGGCAGTAATTGCTAGAAATAAAGTCAATATAAATGGTTCTTTCTGGCGGGATGTTCTTTCAAGTACTGGTCAGCCATTTAGCATGAAGAACTAAAATAAAGGTAATTTAAGTTTTCTTTTATTTTTCTTTTAGTTATTTTGCTGCATTGCCCGCAATATTTAATGCATCCCAAGTTTTTGAGAATGGTGGAGAATATGCGAAATCCATCATTCCAAGTTCATTTGTTGTAAGTTTTGAATAAACAGCAAGGGATAGTGCGTGCATTCTTGTTGCAGCTCCATTTTTACCAATTATTTGTGCCCCAATGATTTCTTTTGTTTCTTTATTGTATATCAGTTTAATATACAAATCTTCTTGATTTGGATAATAATTTGTATGATTTTTATCTTTTATAAATATTGTTTTATATTTAATTCCAAGCCTTAAAGCGGCCTCTTCTGTAAGACCAGTTCTGGCTGCTTCAAGAGATAGGACTTTAATAGACGCAGATCCTAGCGTTCCTTTAAAAGGAACGCGCCTTCCTGCTAGATTTTCACCAATTACCTTTCCTAATTTGTTAGCTGTTGTTGCAAGGGGAATGTAATCATTTTTCTTGCTTATAATATTGTAAACTGTAGCGCAATCTCCTGCAGAGAAAATGTTTTCTGCACTGGTTTCGCCATATTCATTGATAATTATTGCACCATTTTTTAAGGTCTCAAGTTGACCTTCTAAGAATTCAGTAGCAGGTTTTATTCCTGTAGAGAGAATTACAAGATCTGCCTTATATTCGGATTTATTTGTAATAATTCCTTCAACTTTTTCTTTTCCTATTAAGCTTTTTGCAAATTCATCTGTGTGGAGTAAAACATTGTTTTTTATTAGTTCTTCTTCCATTATATTAGTTATTTCTTTATCGAATGATTCGGTTAGTATTCGTTTGTCTAGTTGGATTATTCTTATATTTTTGTCTAAAGTTTTAGCAGCCTCGATCATTTCAATTCCAATATATCCAGCTCCTATTATTACTATGTTTTTTATGTCTTTTTTCTTGAAAAGTTCTCTTATTTCCTGTCCGTCTTTCATATTTCTTAGAGTATAAAAGTTATTTAGTTGAATATTGCTAATTGGAGGAATGATAGGATTTCCTCCCGTTGCAATCATTAATTTATCATAAGTATCATTGAATATCTGTTGTGTTTTAAGGTTTTTTACCTTAAGGGTATTATTTTTTATGTCGACTTTAATGACCTCATGTTCAGTGAATACTGATATTCCATTTTGTGCAAATTCCTCAGGTGTTCTAGCTATCATGTTGTTTGGTTCATCAAAGAAGCCACCAATGAAATATGGTAGTCCGCAAGCCCCAAAAGATGTAGTATTTGTTTTCTCATAAATAGTGATATTTAATCCTTTATTTGTTCGTTTGGCTTTTGCAGCAGCGCTAGTTCCTGCAGCAGTTCCGCCAATAATTATTATTTTCATAGAATCCCTTATTTTTCTATTTCGTTTTGATTATTATAAATATTTATGTCTAATTGATTAAGGTTTTTGGCTGTTATTATTCCTGCAATCATTGCGCCGCTTACATTAACAGATGTTCTACCCATGTCAATTAAAGGTTCAATAGATATTAGTAGCCCAACGAGTTCAACGGGTAGGTTCATTGATGAGAGAACCATTAAAGAGGATATTGTTGCACCTCCTCCAGCTCCAGCTGCTCCAAATGAGGTTATTATTATTAATCCTATAAGTTGGAGTAGGAATAAAGGTTCTGTTGGGTTTATTCCTTGGGTAGGAGCAATCATTATTGCTAGCATGGCAGGATGGAGAGCTGCGCAGCCATTTTGTCCAATGGATGTTCCAAATGCACTTGAGAGATTTGCAATGCCCTCACTGACTCCTAATTGTTTAGTTTGTACTTCTACATTAACAGGTATTGTTGCTGCGCTAGAACGAGATATGAATGCAAATGTTAAGACTGGCCATGCTTTTTTAATGAAGATAATTGGATTTAGCCTGTTAAGTGCAATTAGTGACATGTGCATTAAAATTGTAATACCAATAGCAATATAAGATGCAAGTGCAAATTTTCCAAGTTTCATGATACTTGAAATATCACTTGTTGCTGATATTTTTGTAATCATTGCTAATATGGCATAAGGTGTTAACTTTAAAATTAACATTATCATTCCTGAGGTTAAATCTTGTGCTGTGGATATTATTTGTTTAAAAACTTCTATTGATTCTGGGTTTTTTTTGGCAACCCTAAGAGCAACGATTCCTACTAAGGCAGCAAATATTACTATTCCAATTGTTGAGTTTGGCCTTGCTCCTGTCATATCTGAGAATATATTCTCAGGGATAATTTCTGATAGTTTTTGTGTAATTGGGGTTTCCTGTAGGCGTTCAAGACCTTGATTTAGTTTTTTGCCTCGTGTAATTTCATCTACTCCAGGTTGGAGTCCTTCTGCTGTTAATTTAAAGGAGAGAGATGTACAAATTCCAATTATTGCAGCAATTCCTGCTGTGAATACAAGCATGAATATTACAGATAAACTCATTTTCCAAATGTCCTGGCTATTTGTTAGTTTTACTATTGCCGATATTATTGAAACAAGTATGAGTGGTATTACCATCATTTTAATAAGTCTTACATATCCTATGCCTAAGATATTAATCCACTGAATACTCTCTTTTAATATTGTTGATTCTGGTTCATAACAATATTTCATAGTTATACCAAAGACTATTCCTAATCCTAGGGCTATCAATAGTCTTTTTGTAAATGAGATGTGTTTTTTATGTAGAAAATATAGAAATCCTATTAATATAAGCATGATTATAATATTTATTAGTGTGTATATTATTGTTGTGTCCATCCTTTTGCCCCTTTTTTGTAAATTTGAATGTACATAGTATTTTGAATCATAGTTAAGTACTTATGAATTAACTTTGTTACTTTTTTATTATCAAAGTAGGCTATCATAAGAGCTTATTATGCCGTCTTTTAAGTCATTGTTCTTCAAAATTTTAGTTGCAATGACTTTGCCAAGTTGAACTCCTTCTTGGTCGAATGAATTTATATTTAGTAAGAATCCTTCAAACATTACCTTGTTTTCATAGTGGGATAGTATTGCACCTATTGTATAAGGTGTAAGCTCTTTTGAATATATTAATGCAGAAGGTCTCTCACCTTTAAAGTTTTTATTTTTATTTGTATCTTCTTTGCCGCAAGATAATGCTATTATTTGGGCTATTAAATTTGCTTTTAGCTTATTATTGTTTGATGTTCCCTCTAGAGTGATATCCTGTTTTAGTTGAGACTCACTAAAACCTATGAAATCCATTGGTACTATCTCTGTTCCTTGATGAAGCATTTGAAAGAATGAATGTTGAACATCTGTTCCAATTCCCCCCCAAATTATTCTTACTGTTTTATAATCAATTTTTTCTCCAAACCTGTTTACACTTTTTCCATTGCTTTCCATTTCAAGTTGCTGCAGATGAAGATAGAAGTTTTCCATTGCTTTTGAATATGCAATAATACAGTTACTGCTGTAGTTGAGGATATTACTTTCGTATATACTAATTAGTGCTGCTAGGAGAGGAGCATTTTCTTTTATATTTTTATTTAATGCTTTTTTATCAACCTCATAAGCTCCTTTCAATATTTCTTTTGTAACGTTTTCTGTGAAGCAAAGAGTAATTAGGGTAAGTCCAACAGCCGATGTTGGTGAAAATCTTCCACCAATTGAATCATGCATAAAGAAGTATTCAAGATATCCCTGTTCAAGTGCTAGCATACTTCCCTTTGAGGTAATGATTATAATCTGTTTTTGGTATTCTTTGATTCCATTATCTTTTAATTTTTTAATTAAAAATTGCATATTAGATGCTGTCTCTAGCGTGGTTCCGCTTTTTGATACTATAATAAATAGGGTTTCTTGAAGGTCTATTTTACTTAAGATTTCTTCTGATTCATCTGGGTCAACATTTGAAATAAAATAGGCTTTCATCAGATGTAAATTTTTTTTCTTAGCATAATTTTTAATTGCGGTGTATAGCGCTTTTGGGCCAAGACTCGATCCGCCAATTCCGATTTGTACCACATTCTTAAATACTCTTCCACTTGTGCTCTTAATTGTGCCGTTTTGGACTTGTTTTGCAAATTCAAAAATTCTTTTAAGCTCGCTTTCAAAAAATTTTCTCATATTTTCATTATTTTCTGTGACTTCTATGCCAAGTTGTCCTCTTGTCAAATGGTGTAAAACTTTTCTGTTTTCGCTGATGTTAATATTTTTACCATCAATGATTTCTTTATATTTTTCTATTAGATTTGCTTCATCGCTTAAATTTTGAAATATTCTTAGGTGATTTTCGTTAATTTGTTTTGTAGCGTAATTATAATGTACGTGATGTCCTTCTATCTTGATATCATATTCTTTTATTCTGTCTTCGCTTAGAGTCTTCTTTAGTTCTTCGGGATTGGTTTGTTTTAATTCTTGAAAATTTTTAAGTTTATTAAGGTTAATGTATTTAAGCATAAAATATCCTCAACAGTTTTTGTATATTTAAATTTTATTTTTTTCTTTTAAAGATTTTTTTTATTTTAAATGTTATAAGATTTAATAATCTTATAATTATATTTTTTTCTGAATAATTTTTTAATTGCTCTTCTCCTGTCTCTGCTTCACTTTTTGTAAATGATTTTCTGGCATTGTTCTCATCTAGTTCAATTTCGAGTAGAGTTTTTTTATCTTCTATGGGGATTACTTTGACATCGACTTCTTTATACCCAAGTTCTTTTAATACTTGATATCTTCTAAAACCAGCTACTAGATTTTTATTTTTATCTATTATTATTGGATAAATTAAACCATGTTTTTTGATACTTTCTTTAAGAGTTGTGGTATCTCCTACATTTTGTCTGATTCGTCTTTTAATTTTTATTTGTTCTAAATCTATTAACATACTTATTAATCCAATTGAATATTGTCTCCATTTACATCTTTTTGCTCATTTTCATCAATTTGTTCATTGTAATCAGTAATAGAGCTTTCTTTATCTGTATTATCTTTATGTTCATTTTCTTTAATTTCTGTATTGTTGTCTTTATCTGTATTATTTTTATCCGTATCATCTGTATCAATATTATAGTCTATATTAATATTATCGTCTATATCAATATTATCATCTGTCCTTGTGTTATTGATAGTATTGTCTATTCTTATATCTGGCATATCATGATTCACATTTGCTTTATTATTCTCAGTTTCTAAATTACTATCTGGATTACTATTGTTAGTTTCATTGATATCATTCTCAGGTTCTATTTTATTGTCTATTTCATTTAGTTGGTTAAAGTCATCCATAAGATATTCAAATTCATTAATCTCAATGTTTAATTCATCATTGTCATCTATTTTATCAATTCCATAAACATTAAATTCCATTTTGTTTAAAAATTCAGATTTATTTTCGTAGTATCTTGACTTTTCGAATGGTTGAGTACCTGCAATGAATATTTCATTTATTGTTGTTTCATTAGGTACTCCTTCTGGTAATAGTCCTGTTTCTGATTGTACTTGCACATTGACTATTCCTTTAGGTCTTATGAAGACTTTTTTAGGTAAGTGCTTATGGTATTCTGCCATAAATTTGCCCCAGCTAGGACCAGCAATGCCTGTTCCTGTTCCAGCAGTTCCTAATGAATATCCCTTTTTATCGAAGCCAACCCACAAAGCTGTTGTTATGTAGGGTGAATATCCTATTGCCCATCCGTCGGCCCAGTTTTGAGTGGTTCCTGATTTTCCTGCAATGTCAGATTTGAAGTCTTTAAGGTTTGTATATCTTTGATTTGCTAATGTTCCGTATTGTATTGTTGATTTCATCATGTCTGTCATAATATAGGCAGTTTGAGGAGATATTATTTGTGCATTAGCTCCTTTGTTTTTGATTGCTGTTAGTGTTTCAGATTCTACATTTGCTATTACTTTTCCGTTCCTATCTTCAATGTATTTAATTCCATATGGTTCTATTTCTTTGCCATTATTTCCCAAAATTGCGAATGCTCTTGCCATTTGTATGGGAGATGTTGATATGACACCGAGCGCAAGGGGATATACTTTAGGAAAAGTTTTGTTTATTTCATTTTGATCTTTTATTCCTAATAATTTAGCAGAATATTTAATTGCATTTTCAAATCCTAATATGTCGAGTATTCTAAGAGAGGGAATATTTAAAGATAAAGCTAGTGCTTTACGTGTTAATACATTTCCTCTCCATTTTCCTCCGTAGTTCTCAGGGGCATAAACTTCTCCTTCTTGATTGAAAAAGGCTACTGGAGAATCTGAAAACATTGTTGCAGCTGTTATTTTTTTCAGATCAATAGCTGCTGAGAAGTATAAGGCTTTAAATGCACTCCCAGGTTGTATTTTTGCTTGAGTTGCTCTGTTAAATTCGCTTCCCTTTCTATATCCACTTCCCCCAACCATTGCTTTAATTGCTCCTGTTGCGGTATCTAGTGCTATGAATGCACCTTCTGGTTGTACAATTAAATTTGGATTTGTTGTATTGTTAATTGTGTATTCTCTTGTTGCTTTGTCTATTTTATCAATACCTAATATTGCTGCAAAGCTTGCAATTAAATCAATATTATCCTCGTAAAATTTTCTTGTTCTTAATTTTTTATATTGTCTGCCGTTTACTCTGGTGCTTCTTATTCCAAGCAAATCAGATATTGTATCAATTACTGGCACTATTTCCGAGTTAATTATTAGCGTCTCAGATGATTTGGTAGAATTATACATTTTTCTTGCTTTTGTAATCATTTCTTGAGTAACTTCATTTGCATATTTTTGCGCATTAAGATCAAGTGTTGTGTATATTGAGTATCCGTCTTTGTATATGTTTGCTCCGGCTGGGAGATGTTTAGTTATTCTTTGTCTTATGTATTCTGAGAAATAAGGTGCATGATCCTCTTTATCAGAGATAGCTGATGTATCTGCCATACGAGTCCAGTCGTAGTTTGCCCAGTACTCATTAAATTCTGCCTCAGCTAGTTCAGGACTTATAATTCCATTAGATGATACTTGATTTAATACTGCCTTTTGTATTTTTTTAGCGAATTCTGGATTATAAAATGGTGAATAAAGTTTTGCGTTTGGTAGTTGTATAATCATTAAAACAGCTTCTGCAGTGTTAATATCTTTGACTCTTTTGTTGAAAAAGAATTTTGAAGCTGCTACCACTCCGTAATTTCCGTTTCCAAAATAGACTTTATTTAGATATTTCTCAAGTATTTCATATTTTGATAGTTTTTTTTCAAGTTGTATGGCCCACCAAATTTCATTTAGTTTCCTTAAGATCGATCGTTTTGCTTGGTTGGTATAGAGAAGCTTTGCTAATTGTTGCGTTAAAGTACTTCCCCCTGAGAAATATCTTCCAAGAGCAATATTAAAAGCAGCTCTCAAAATGCCCATGAGTGAGAAGCCTCTGTGGAAGAAAAAGCTAAGATCTTCGCGTATTAAAAGTGTATTTATTAAGTTATTAGGCATTTCTCTTAAAGAGAGTAGTTCTCTATTCTCATCAGATATAAATTGTGTTATTATCCTGCCATTGGTGTCAAAAAGTTTTGACGGTATAGCAGGGTTTACGTCACCAAATTTTTTATCTCTTTGAATGTTTATAGTTTCAGCTATCGTAATTGATAGCAAAATAATAGAGAAACTAATAGTAAAATATGTTAGATAAATGAGTATGTTATCTTTTTTACTAAAGTTAATCCTTTTCAAATTATGTCCTTCTAACATAATTATACTATAAATATATCAAAATTGACATTTTTCATGAGTTGTTATTAATGTGAAAATATTGTTATAATTCCTTCTTATATGTACTACGTGGATTCTGTAATGCAAATTGGAAAGGAATGAAAAATATGGAATCCTATATTTCATAAGTATTGTTTTTATTGATAAGTGAGAATTACGTGCGACTAGTAACTTAAATAAGAGTTTTTTTCTTGAGGTTTTTTTAAAAGTTTTTGTTTATGCAATTGGTTTTGCATTTTGATTTTATTTGAATATGAATTTGATTTCTATATATTATGCTGAATAAGTTACTAACTATTGGTTGTATCTAAGATTTTGGGATAGAATTATTTTAAAGTGTATGCATAACTTAAAATTTTTGAATTTTATTGCTTTAATTTTCCTGAATATCAATTTCAACATGTTTGTTAGATTTCAAAGGAGAGGTTTATGTTTTTGTCTCGAAAAATAAAAGATTATGAAGTTAAGTATAAGGGTAAAGAAATTAAGATGAGTACTGAAATCAACAGTTTCCTTAATATTAGAAATTCTGTTGAAATGAGAGTTGGTACTTATGTAGCAAGTGGTGTAATCTATTCTATTTCTATGAGTGCTATTAAGCTTATTTTACAGGATGATAAAGTTTTACCTGTTTTGGCACAAAATGGAAATTCAGGCAATATTCAGCTTAAGAGCTTTGATAATGTTGGTGATAATTCTTTTTTTATTCCTTCTTTAGTCGTTAAGTTGGTAAATACATCTTCTTATTCCGTTCAAGATAAGGAGTATAATTTGCTGACTCTAGATTTTTTATCTCCCCTCTCAGAAGAGGTTGCAGTTAAAATTGGCAAATTGCTTGATTTGAAGCTTGGACAGAATCAAAGAATTCATGAGCGTATTATTATTGATAAGGATTCAATTAGAAAACTTAATCTTAGTTCTGATAAAGCTTTTATTAAAGTTAATGGCGTTAAGCATAAATGCTTGATTAAAGATATGTCTTATGGAGGTGCACTTTTAATATCTTATTTTGATTATGAGGGAATGGATGAGAGTAATCCTGATTTAACTTTAAGTTTTGATATTGCAGACAAGGAAGTATCTATTGTGGGTAAGGCAAGAAATTTGAGTGTTATTCAAACTCCTAATGGTAAGGTTTTAGCTTTAGGTGTTGCATTCTGCGAGGAAAAGATTCCCCTTGCTTATACTATGTTAATCCATGATTATTTTAATTAGGGGATTTATGCTTAAAAATATTGTTTATATTTCTCTTCCAGAAGATTTTACAAGTCAAATTAAAGATTTTATATTTGATCCTAAGATACTTTTACCTGTCGAGGTTGGTGATGTTCAACATTTTTCTCAAGATGAACTTAATTTTGAGGCTGTTATGTCTGCAATTCTTAAGATCTCAGCTTATGATCAAGGTAATGTTAATTTCCCTTATTATAAAAAGCTTCTATTAGCTTTAAATCCGAATATTGTTAATATGCTTATTCATGTTGGACTTACTAAGATTGATGAGGGCGATTACAACTTGGCTCTTGAGATTTTTTTGGCATTAAAAGGTATTGATGGTGAGAATGAGGTTCTTCTTTCTAATTTGGCATTATTATATGAGAAAATGGCTGAAAACTTCTTAAGGGTTGATCAAAATGTAGAGGCTATGACTAGTAATCAAAATGCTTTAAAGATTTATGAGAGACTTTTAGAACTTGAAAGTCCAAATGAAAATGTGTTTGCAAATGCTGGTTTTTTCTTTGTTAAACAATACAAATTAGACAGGGCACAAGAATTGCTTAGGCATTATTTGAGAATTTCTAATAATTTAAAATTAAAAAGTAAGGTAAGTGAGGTTTTAGATGCTATAGGAGTTCATAAAAGTTTAGCCTTAAATCTTGAGAGAATATATGATTTGATAATTTTATCAAAGGAAGATGAAGCTATTTCTGAACTTGTTAAACTTTTAGAATATCATGAAGGTTCTTGGAATGCTTGGTTCTTGCTTGGATGGGGATATAGAAGAAAGGGGTTTTACTCTGAGGCAAAAGATGCTTTTCTTAAAGTTTTGTCTATTGATTCTAAGAATGTCGATGCTATGAACGAGCTTGCAATCTGTTTTATGGAACTTGTTGAGTTTAATGATAGTCTTGAGTATTTACTTAAAGCTTTAAAGCTTGAACCTGATAATATCAAAATTATTTCAAATCTTGGAATTCTTCATTTAAAGATGGAGCGCAGTAAAGAGGCTAGAGAATATTTTGAAATAGTTCTTGAATATGATTCAAGTGATCCTATTGCCCTTAAATATTTGGAACTATTGGATAGTTAAATTTAATGTATATGTTGTATTGCTTTTAAAAAATAAATTTATTCAGACTGGCTTTCTTAAGTCTATTATTAATTGAGTATCCAAGTTGATTGTTATCCACAAATTCAGCAAGTATTTGTTTATATTCTTTCTCAGATTCTACAAATACTTTGTAAATGTTTTTTGCATATTCTTCTAATGTGTTAAAAACACAAATATTATTCATATTCCAAAATCCGTTAAACCAGTATGATTTAAAAGTATCTCTCGTAATGAGTACTTTTGTATCTTGCCTTGAGGCATAGCATCTTATATTATCTTTTTGCTTAAATAGATAAACAGGGATTCGTGGTCTGTAATGTTCTAGTAAGTTTCCAGGTGATTTAGAGAGCATTTCCTTTCCTACTGAATATTCGACTCTAAATTCCCCCTTAAGTTCTCTCTCTATCATTTCTTTTGTGATTGAGCCTGGTCTTAGTATTGATATATTTCCTTTAAGATCGAATCCTATAACGGTTGATTCTATGCCAATTTTTGACTCTTCATTTTTTTTGATGATTCCCTTAACTAGACCGTCAAGTTCTTTGATTGCCATTTTAAAATTAGTGGCGCTGGGACGTCTTGACAAATTTGCTGATGGTGCTGCTATTGGAACTCCGCTTATTTTTATTAACTTTAAAGCTACAGGTTCTGATGGTATTCTGACTGCTATGCTCTCAAGTCCCCCGCTTATGAGGTTGGATATTTTACCTGCATTCTTTAGTATAAATGTTAGGGGGCCTGGAGTGAATTTTTGCATTAGAATTAGTGCACTTTTTGGTATATGTTCGACAAGTTCATTTATCTTTTCTATTGATTCAACATGCACTATTAAAGGATTTGTGATAGGGCGCTTCTTTACTAGAAAAATCATTCGTACAGCGTCATCATTGTATGCATTAGCCCCAATTCCATATACTGTTTCTGTAGGAAATACTACTAATTCTCCTGTTCTTATAAATTTTGCCGCTTTTTCTATCTCTGATTGTTCTATGATCTCTGTTTTCATTGATGTCATTTCCTATGGATTTTGCTTACTTATTTATTAAAGCAAAAAAATTGCAAATAAACAATTTAGGTTAACTTAGTTTGAGTGATTTTATGTTATAAGTCTTAAGCTTTCTTTATCTTGTAATATGCAATATGGTATAATATGTGGTATGGTAAGTTTGTTTAGCCTTATGGGTACTAGCTTTAGATTTGGATTTTTATTTTTATTTTTTACCGCTACTCAATTGCACAGTGCTACTGTAGGGCTTGCTTCATGGTATGGGGAAGCTTTTCATGGTAAGCCTACTGCTAATGGTGAAAAATTTGACATGACAGCTCTTACGGCTGCTCACAAGGAACTTCCATTTAATACTGTTGTAAGAGTTACTAATTTACTTAATAATAGGACAGTTGTTGTAAGAATTAATGATAGGGGTCCTTTTAGAAAAGATCGAATAATTGATTTATCAAAATCTGCTGCTGAAAAGCTAGATTTTTTAGGAATAGGTGTTGCTCCTGTAAAAATTGAAGTATTAGAACAATTGAGTGAAAAAAAAGCTGTAACGCAAGAGTCTAGAAAAACTGTTAATGGTGAAAATTCTTCTAAGTCTGATTCTGTTGTTTCTGCTTCAAAATTGGAGAGGGATGTTGCTTTAGATAAAGATCACTCTGAGGTTGCAGAAAAGCTTTTAGATAATTCAACTAAGGAACCAGATTTCTATATACAAGTTGGTTCTTATAAGATTAAGGATTATGCTCAAAGAGCTTATAAAATACTTCAAAAAGCTGGACTTAATGTTTTAGTGAATTCCCATGGACCTTTTTTTACAGTGTTTATTCCTACTTATGCTGATGATGTTCATAAGAATGTTGAACTTATTAAATCCACAGGATATCAGGATATTTTGGTAAGAAAGACTAAGATTCCAGGAGATAGTATTTCTATAGATTAGTATTTTGCTCTATCTCTTTAAAAAATGTATTTATTGTGTGTTTGATATTTTCAAAGTTTAAGTAATAAGTCTTTATTTCAGGTAGGGATTGTAGGAATAATTTGCCATAAGTTTTCTCAAAAATTCTTTTATCAAAGCATACTATAATGCCATAGTCTTTTGAATCTCTAATCAATCTTCCAAATCCTTGTTTGAATTTCATTATTGCTTGTGGCAGTGTTTCTTGTGTGAAAAAATTTTCATTTGATTTTGTAGCCAATGCGTTTTTTGCTATCAAAATTGGATCTGAGGGAGTTTGAAATGGTAATTTTGGAATTATAACCATTGTTAATTTATCTCCTTTAATGTCAATTCCTTCCCAAAAGTTTTTCATGCCTATAAGTACGCTTTTTTTTGGTGATTTTTTGAAAGAATTTATGAGTTCATGTTTTGGCAATTCTCCTTGTATGAAAAGGTTTATGTTATTTTCACGTAGGAAATCTTTAATGTTTTTTCCTATGTATTCTAAACTTTTAAATGAGGTTAAAAGAATTAAAGTCCCCCCTTTGTTTAATATCACTAGCTCTTTAATATACTGTATTGATTGATTTAAAAATTCTTCTGCTTTATTAGGGTCTTCAATATCTGATGTAACTGTTAGTATTGATTTTTCTTTATAGGGAAAAGAGTATGGTAACTTTTCCATTTCTATGTCTTGATTGATTAAGTTTAGTCCCGTTTGATTTATAAAATATGAGAATGATTGATTGATCATGAGAGTAGCTGAAGTAAAAATTATCCTTTTTACTCGTTTATACATAATTTTGTTTAGTTCAGGACCTAAATAAATCCCTGATGTTTTAAATATAGGTATATTTTTTTTATTTTCTATCCAAAAACAAAAATTATCATATTGATTTTCAGAGATGAAATTTTTAATTAATGATTCTTTATACTCTATATTTTTAATTAATCTCTCTAGTTCAATTTTTGCTGTTTTATTTTCCATATTTTGTATTATTGATGTAATGGATACTTTATAATTTTCTAGATTATATATGATATTTTGTAAGTGTGTTTTAATTCGTATATAAAAATCTGTTTTGTGTGTATCATTGGTAATTCTATAAATTGATGGGAAATCTTTTTGTATTTTTATTATATATTCAACATTTTCAAAGCTTAGCATTGTTTCAATTTCAAAGTTTTTCTTGTATGCACCGTTTATGTTTTGTTTTTTTATGATTTTATCTATTTTTGTAAAAATTTGTTTTATTCCAATTCTTGAAAAATTCTTGCTAAATAGGGTTCTTGCAGCTTCTTCTAAATAATGAGCTTCATCGATTATTATATTTTTTACATTAGGCAAGATTAAATTAATCTCTTCATAATTTTTTTCAGAGCCATTTTCATAATTTTCTTTTTCTGTTAATATCTCATTTTTTATGTAGAGATCATTTAGAAGTAAATGATGATTGGTTATGATAATATCGCATTCTAATATTTTTTTTCTTGCCTTTTTAAAAAAACATTTATTTTCGTCAGGGCAGGTAATGCCTGAACATGTTTCAGGGCTTGCTGATACTTCTTCCCAGATTTGTTCATCTATAAAATGGAGTTCATCTCTATCGCCTGTTTTTGTATTTTGTGTCCAGTAGATTAGTGCTTCTAAATGTTTTTTATTAAATGTATATGTTAAAAGGTTTTTTTCAAGTTCTTCTAGACGGCGAAGGCAGAGATAGTTTCTCATTCCTTTAATTACCCCAAATCTCATTTTAAAAGGAATGAGTTTTTCTAATGTCTCGATATCTTTTTTAATGAGTTGTTCTTGAAGATTGATAGATGCTGTTGATATTATTACTTTTTCTTGTGTTTTTTGAATGAAATCAATAGCCGCAATTAAGTAGGCAAGGCTTTTCCCAGTTCCTGTTGGTGCTTCAATGACTAAAAAATTTTCATTTTCAAAGGCTTTGCTTATTTTTTTTATCATTCTTAATTGTGTATTCCTTTTTACAAAGCCTTTGATGTTTAATTCTGCTTGTTTGAGTATGTATTCAATTAATTTCAATTTTAGTAAGTATCCTTGTTAATAATTTTGTAAATTTTTATGTATTTTGCTGAATTTATTTTAACTTTCTTATGATTTAAAGATTCTTTTTGCATTTTTTTCATATTTATGATATTTGAAATTATTGCTGTATTCATTTTGAGGTATACTTTACCACGTATTTCAGGCATTGTTGACGTTTCAGTTAATTTTGCACTTATTGTCTTAAAAAAGTTTGTCCTAGATATTGTTGTGATTACTAGACCTAAGACCGCGGAGTAAACATTTTTTTTAATTTCTTCCCTAAAGATATTTTTATAAATATTTTTTGTAAATTCCTTTAATTTTGAATTGCTATGAACCAAGCTCTGCTTGAAATCTTGCTCCAAATTATCATTATTGTTTCTAGTCAAGGGATTTTTCCGTAAAGTTTATGTGGTTGTTTATTGCGATGTTGGGTATTTTTGTAATAATAAAAGTTATTAGAAAAAATTATTATGCCTTTATTGATTTTTAATATGCTCTTAGAGTCATCTTTAGTTAATATTGAAAAGTTTTTTATTCCCTTGTAAGGCATACTGATTTCTTTGAAATTCATTTTGTGCATTTCTTTACCATAATGTTGTCTTATTATATATTTATTTTATGAATTTTTTAAGTAATATGAGTCGTCCCATTATGATTTTGGCCCCAATGGAAGATGTCACAGATACTGTTTTTAGAAATTTAATTCATTTGATAGGGAATGGAAAGGATGTGCCTGATATTTATTTTACCGAATTTATTTCCGTAAAAGGACTTTTAAATAAATCAAAGCAGTCAATGCAACATATTTTGACAAAAAATGATGAACTTAATCGACCATTGATTGCTCAAATTTGGGGAAAGGAGCCTGATGAATTTTTTAAGGCAATAGAAATTTTAAGTAATTTGGGATTTTGGGGTATTGACCTTAATATGGGTTGCCCTAAGAAAAAAATAGTTAAAAAGGGAGTTTGTTCCGCTTTAATTAACAATAAATCTTTGGCCCGTGAAATAATTATGGCAAGTAAAGAGGCGTGTTTGAAATTTGGATTGCCTCTTAGTGTTAAGACAAGACATGGGTTTTTTTATTCTGAGGTTGAAGATTGGTTAGGATTTTTACTGGAACTAGGCATTGATATGTTGATTGTGCATCCCAGGCTTGCTGTTAATCAGAGTGAAGGGCCTATAGATGTTGCTGTGTTTCATGAGCTTGTTAAGCTGAGGGATCAAATCAATCCTTCTGCATTAATTATTGGCAATGGAGGTATTTTAAGTCTAGAGCAAGCACATCAGATTGTAAGGGAGTATTCTATTGATGGAGTAATGTTTGGTTGTGGGATTTTTAGGAATTTAAACTTATTTAGAAAAGGTTTGTCAAACTTTTTGAGTAATAATTTAAATTATAGATTAAATATATTAAAATTGCATATAACAGATTTTCATTCTACTTGGAGTCTTACTAAGGATTTTAATAAACTTAAGAAATACTTCAAAATTTATTTTAATGAAGATGAAAGACATAGCGAGTATTTTTATAATATTATGAATTCAAGTAATTATGATGAGCTTTTTGAAAATCTAAGTCGAATGGATATAGGAGATGAGCTTAAGCAATGAGCGATGAACTTTCAAAAAATTATAATCCTAAAGTTTTTGAAGATAAAATTTATCAAAAATGGCTAGATAATGGTGTATTTAGTCCTAATGATGGGATTGAGTCGAGATTTAGCATGGTAGCACCCCCTCCAAATGTTACAGGCATTCTTCATATGGGACATGCCCTTAATTTTACTTTACAAGATATCCTTGTTCGTTATAAGAGAATGCAGGGTGCTAATACCCTTTGGCTTTTTGGAACGGATCATGCTGGAATTGCAACCCAAGCAGTTTTTGAAAAACAGCTTAAAGATTTTGGAAAAAGTAAAGATGATTTTAGTCGTGAAGAATTTGTTGAAGAAATTTTTAAATTAAAGAATAAACATAGAGAAATAATTGTTAATCAAATAGAAAAGCTTGGGGCTTCTTATGATCATTCTAGGGAGAGATTTACTCTTGATGCTGGGCTTTCTCAAGCTGTTAATAAGGTTTTTATTGATTTATATAATAAGGGATTAATTTATAAGGGAGAATATCTTGTAAACCTTGATCCTGGGTCTGGAAGTGTTGTTAGTGATGAAGAGGTTGAGTACAAAGAGGTTATTGGCAAGATTTATTTTATTAAATATTTATTAGATGATGATACTTTTATCGAAGTTGCAACGACTAGACCTGAGACAATTTTTGGAGATGTGGCTGTTGCTGTTAATCCTAATGATGATCGGTATAAATCTTTAATTGGTAGAGACGTTACAGTTCCTATTGTAAATAGAAAGATTAAGATAATAGCAGATAGTTATGTTGATATGGAATTTGGTAGTGGTGCTTTAAAAATAACACCTGTTCATGATCCTAATGACTTTGAAATTGCAAAAAGACATGATCTTGCTAAGATAAATATTTTAACTAAGGATGCAAAACTAAACGAGAATGTTCCAATTGAGTATCAAGGCTTAAGTGTTAGTGCTGCAAGGAGCAAGATAGAAAGGGATTTAAAAGACCAAGGATTCTTAATAGATGTTAAGAGTCATAAACATCAGGTTGGGTATTGTCATAGATCTGGAGAGATCATTGAGCCTTATTTATCTAATCAGTGGTTTGTAAGAATGAAACCTTTAGCTGATGCTGCTTTAAAAGCTTTAATAAACGGTGAGATTAAATTTTATCCTAAAAAGTGGGAGAATACATATAAACATTGGTTATTAAATATTAAAGATTGGTGTATATCTAGACAGTTGGTTTGGGGGCACAGAATTCCTGCCTGGTATGATGTTAAGACAGGAGAAATTATTGTTAGTGAGTCTGATCCCTCATTAAGTGAAGAGCATAAGGAGAGAAGTTTTGTTAGAGATCCAGATGTACTTGATACTTGGTTTTCTTCTTGGTTATGGCCATTTTCTTCTCTTGGTTGGCCAGAGATTACTCTTGATTTTAAAAATTATTATCCTACAAATACTTTGATTACTGCTTATGACATAATATTTTTCTGGGTAGCAAGAATGGTAATGGCAGGGCTTGAGTTTACAGGTCAAGTTCCTTTTAAAGATATATATATAACACCCCTTTTAAGAGACAAAAAGGGTAAAAAAATGTCAAAATCTTTAGGTAATGGTATAGATCCTCTTGAAATTATCGATCAGTATGGAAGTGATGCTTTGCGTTTTACTCTTGCATTTTTATCTGTACAAGGTCAGGATTTGAATATTGATACTAAAGATTTTATGTTTGGAGCTAAATTTTCAAATAAAGTATTTAATGCTTCTAAATTTATTTTATCAAATTTAGAGGGTAGGGTAGTATTAGACAGGTTAGAGTTAGATGATATCGATAAATGGTTACTTACGAGTTTAAATTCAACTGTTGCCATTCTAGATTGGGCTTTTAAAAATTATAAGTATAATGAGGCTACTAAAGCAGTATATGAGTTCTTTTGGAATGATTTTTGTGATTGGTACATTGAAATTAGTAAAATTAATTTAAATAGTGATGATATTAATCTTCAGAATATGATTATTTCTAAGTTAGTTTTTTTCTTGAAAGAATCTTTACGCATTATGCATCCCTTTATACCCTTTATTACTGAAGAGATTTATTCTAAGCTTATGTCTTTGAAAGATGTATTAGCTTTAGAAAAGTATCCTGAGTTTATTAGCCAAAGAGATTTTAAGGAAGAGTTTCATCGGTTTAATTTATTGAAAGAATTTATTGTATCAATAAGAACTCTTAGGAGTGAATTTGGTATAGTTCCTAATATTAAGATTAATGTTGCTTTGAAATTTGGTAATACTTTTAAATACGAGAAATATTTTAAGGAGCATGAACATATTGCAAAGAAACTGATTAACTTTGATTGCATTTTTTACAATGAAAATTATGACAATATGATAGGTGTTCCTAATGTTGACTTTGAAAGTTTTGCAGATATTAAGAATTTAATAGATACTGATAAAGAGCTTGCAGGGCTTAGTAAACAACTAGAAAAATATGAGCGACTTAAACATGCAACTTTGAAAAAGCTTCAAAATCAAGATTTTTTATTAAATGCTCCTGGTGAGATTATTGATCTCGAGAAGTCAAAATTAGAAGAATTTGATTCTTTTATTTCAAAAATCAACAATTATATTGATAACTTAAGGAGATAGTAGTAATCTTCTTAAGTTAAGATAATATTGCTTTTAGCTATATTGTATTTATGTAAAGTATTTCTAGTATTTAGGTTATTGGGATAGTTTTTTGTGTTAGTCATGCAGAACTGTTTTAAAAAATTCACATTTTTGCCCTCTTTGAATAAATTTATTGTTCCTTTTGTGCTTTTAGCATATGTCTTTTATTGTTGAATCCTTTTATTCGATAGTAATTAAAATTGGCTAGTTTTAATCCATCTTTTACAATTCTTGCTGCAGAGAATGTTGAAAGTTTTGTTCCAATTTTGCTCTTTTCTGAGATTATGGTAAATATTTCCTTATTCCACATTTTGGGATTTTTGTTTGGACTAAACCCGTCTAAAAACCAGTAATCTATGTATTTTGGTAGTTCTTTAAGTTTTTCCCTAGCATCTCCAACTAAGATTTTCAGATTAATATTGTTTGTTATTTGGTATTTTATGTTCTTCATTGGTGTGTTGGGGTATTTTTTAAGCAATATCTTAAAATAGTGTATATCTTTGATAAAAAATTGTGATATTTTTTTGATTTGCTCTTTTTTAAGTGGGAATTTTTCAATTGAGTAGTAATTAATTTTTGTTTTGAGGTTATTTTCTGTTAAATGTTTTAAAAGAGCTATGAAATTAAGCCCAGTTCCAAATCCTAATTCCGCAATTGTTATACTTTGTAGATTCACAAGTTCTTTATCTAGGTCACAGCCTTTGATGAATACATAAATACTCTCTTCAAGTCCGTATTGCGGATCATAATAGATATCCCCAAATTTACTTGAATATATAGTTTTACCTTGAAATATTAATTTATCCATTCTTTATTTTACGTATGCATAAATATGGAATAATTTTTTATTTAGGAAAATTAAATTAAAAAATTACTGCTTTTAAAAGCAATATTATTATTCTCATGTATTAACCTGAATTTAATTTGTTTGACTAGGATAACAGGATGTAAATCGATAAGTTTTAAGGTTTTGCCTTTTAAGAGAAACTAAAGCTTAATTTTAGTTTCTCTTAACCTTTATTCTTCTATAATGGCTATAATTTCTTTTGCTTTTAGAATTAAGTGTTCCTTATCTTCAATCCTTACAGCAGCACCAGCATACTTTTCATAAAGCACTGTGTCTCCAACTTTAACAGTAATGTCTTCTTTGTTAGAGCCAATAGCTATGACTGTTCCAATGTTTGTTTTCTCTTTTGCATTCTCTGGTATATATAGTCCTGAAGTTGTTTTACTTTCGGCTTCTTTTATTTTTATTAAAACTCTATCAGCTAAAGGTTTAATATTTTTCATTTTCAAACATCTCCTTAATTTGATAATATAAATATACGAAAAGTGAAGTATTAAGTCAATATATTTAGATAATACTTGAAACTTCATTTAATTTTAAAGATAATTCTTTTAATAATAATATCAAGTTTAGGTGGAAAAGTAGTTTGATAGCAGTAAGTAATTTAGAAGTTGCATTTGGGGAGAGAGTTTTATTTAAAGATGTTAATGTTAAATTTTCTTCTGGAAATTGTTATGGGATAATTGGGGCTAATGGTGCAGGGAAGAGTACATTTTTGAAAGTTTTAGGCGGAACGATTGAACCTAGCAAGGGTGAGGTCGCAGTTGCGAAGAATCAAAGAATGGCTGTGCTTGAGCAAAATCAATTTGCTTATGATGATTTCAGGGTTATTGATACTGTGATCATGGGCCACAAAAAGCTTTATGCTGTGCAAAGGGAAAAAGATTTAATTTATGAAAAACCTGATTTTAGTGATGAGGATGGAATTAGGGCTGGAGAACTTGAGGCTGAGTTTGCAGAACTTGGAGGTTATGAGGCTGAGTCTAATGCCGCAGTCCTTCTTAAAGGGCTTGGTATAGAAGAGTCGGTTCATTCTAGTTTGATGAGAGATATTGATGCGGCTTTAAAAGTAAGGGTACTCTTAGCACAAGCTCTTTTTGGAGAGCCTGATATATTACTTCTTGATGAGCCTACTAATAATCTTGATATTCAATCGATTAAGTGGCTGGAAGAATTTTTAATTAATTTTGAAAATACAGTTATTGTTGTGTCACATGATAGACACTTTTTAAATCAAGTTTGTACTCATATTGTTGATATTGATTATGGAAAAATTCAAGTTTATCTTGGTAACTATGATTTTTGGTATGAAACTAGTCAAATTCTTAATAAACAACTCAAAGATGCCAAGAAAAGATCTGAAGAGAAAATAGCGGAACTTAAAACTTTTATTCAAAGATTTTCAAGTAATGCATCGAAATCTAGACAAGCGACTTCAAGAAAGAAATTAATTGATAAGATTAGAATTGAAGATCTAAAACCGTCTTCAAGGAAGTTTCCTTATGTTAACTTTAAGAGTGAAAGAGACCTTGGGAAAAATGTTATTACAATTAAAAATCTGAGCAAGGAATTTGAAGGACAACATATTTTAAATAAGTTTAGCATTGTAATAGAACCTGGGCAAAAGGTTGTCTTTTTAGGCAGTCCAATCTCAGCAAGTTCTCTTTTTGATGTAATTACCAATGAAGATAGAGATTATAAGGGTCATTATGAATGGGGTGCTACTGTTAATTTTGCGTACTTTAAGAAGGATAATGAGCAATATTTTAGTGTGGATTTAAGTTTGGTAGATTGGTTAAGGCAGTATTCAAAAGAGCAGGATGAAACTTATATTAGGGGATTTTTGGGACGAATGCTTTTTAGTCAAGATGAAGCTTTAAAAAAAGTTAATGTCCTATCAGGGGGTGAAAAGGTAAGATGTATGCTTTCAAAGATAATGCTTAGTGGGGCTAATGTATTATTATTAGATCAACCAACTAATCATTTAGATCTTGAGGCGATTACATCTTTAAATACCGGTCTTCAAGATTTTAAAGGAGTTGTGTTATTCACATCTCATGACCATCAATTTATTGATACGATTGCTAATCGGATTATTGAGTTTACACCTAATGGAATAATTGATCGTTTTATGACTTTTTCAGAGTATATTGATGATTCTAAAGTCAAAGAATTAAGAGATAAGCTTTATGAAGGACATACCAGCTTGAAACTTTGATTATATGTTTAACCATTACAGGATGTTTGTGGTTTTGAAGGTAAATGTTTGTATTTTTATATTTTTAGGTGCTTGTTTTTCCCTTTCAGCAGATGTTAATCTTTATTTCCAGAAAGCTTTAACAGGGCAGGTTTTAGGAAATCCTATTCTTGATGAGAGACGTAATACTATTACGGTGTTAACAAAGGATAGGTGGTTGGTAACTTATACTGTGTCTTTAAATAAAAAGTATTCTTATAGGCTAGATCGAACCCCATATCCCTTCCTTTTAAAGGATTTTGGTAGTGGATATTATGTTATTACAGGACGTAATGAAGTACAAAAGATTAGAAGAGGAAAGCTTATATGGAGGTATAATTTAGGTGTCCCGCCTATAAAAGCTCCTTCAATAGGGAATGGTTATATTTTAATTCCTCAGGCTGATGGAAAAGTTATTGCTTTAAGACTTGGTGATGGTCAAAAGGTTTTTGAGGCAAATATAGAAGGGAAGGCAGCAACTTCTTCTGTTGTTCTTGAGAATGGCAATTTTTATATTGCAAATGAAAATTATAAAATGTTTGCTTTTAATTCTGAGGGAGAGCAAATATGGAGCACTGAGCTTATGTCTTTTCCCAATGCATTAATGATAAGTACTAATAATGAAATAGTGGTTGGATGTCAATCTGGAGATGTTGTTGTGTATGATAGTGATTTTGGCGATATGTTAGGTTCTATTAGTTTAAACTATCCTATTAATTTTTTATTTGAGAAGTTTAATGGGGAATATATTGCAGTCTCTGATATTGGGATTTTTTTTAATTTAAGTAGGAACTTTGATCTCATGTTTTCTGAGAATTTACCTTTAAAACTTAAGGAAGCCGTGCTTTATGATAATAAAAATCTTTTTATTGTTATGGAGTCAAATGGTGTTTTAGCTCTTGATGAATATTTCAAACCAGTTGATAGGTATGATGATATTAAGGAAATATCGGGTCTTGTATCTAATGTTGGAATGATTGCTACTGGTGGATTTAATTGGATACTAACTACTTATTATTATGAATATAAAGATGAGCTTGATTTTATTGTTTGGAATCATACATTAGGTAATAGATATCATCAAAATAGGATAGATTTTAGAGAAAAATCTTTAGTAGATCATGAGGATATTTATTTGGCTCTTGATGAAATGTTGAATTCTACATACAATAGAAAGGTTTATAATAAGTTTTTAAGTGTTCTAGATTCTTTGGTAATGAAATATGGTAGTTTCCCTAAAAAATATTTGAATTTATATAGAAAAGCTATTAATAATTGGCTTGCTCCAAAAAATGGAGTTGATAGAATAGCTCAAAGGGGGCAGCTTTATAAATATTTTATGTATGTTGATGATGCAGCCTCGGTTAAGAGTTTTATCAATATGGCAATTGAAGAAAAGGATATTAATAATGTAATTCAATTAGTTAACAGTATTGCTGGATTTGAATATTATTATGGGCAAGATGAGCTTGTATATAATTATATTCAGTATGTAATATTAAATTATCAGGGTAATTTAGAGATAGCATATGCTGTTCTTTTAAGCTTGCGCAAGATAATTTTGAATTCTACAGAGGATAATCTTAAGAGATATAGAAGTAAATATTTAACTCTTTTGAAATTTGTAAGACGTCAAAATTTTTCTGAAAAAATTAATCAATGTATTAATGAAATTATTGTATCTCTTTGATTTATTTTGTTGCTAATTTTATGTTATTATTTATTGAATACATCTTATAGTAAGTTAAGATTGATGTTTAATTTATGCCGATTTAGTTAATAATAAGGTTTATAATTAACTAGGAAACTAGGAGAGAATTTTGTTATGAAAAGAATATGGATACTTTTTAATTTTTTATTTATCTTTTTAAATATTTTTACTTTTCATGCTAGAGAAGTAGATAAGAAGAAGTTGAAGGATTTTGTTAATATGGATCTTGAATTTGTTAACTATCGGGGTCCTTATGATTCTACAGATACGTACCTGCAAATAGTAGGTATTGGTGAGTTTTTAGCTAAGAATTTAACTAATAACAAATCTAACTATTATAGTAAGTATTATGTTAATAGGTACATTGACAGTGAGAGTGAAAAGAGTAGTTCAGATGTTTTTATTATTGGTGAGAGTTCTTCTCTTGATAGTATTTTAAATCTTAGAAGGATACTTACAGGATATTTGATGGAAGGTTTTAATTACAGTAAAGAGAGTGCAGAATTACTTGCTAAAGCTATTACAATATATAATGCTACTTATCGAGGTGATTTGGATTATTATAGTGATGCTTATATTCAGCCTGCCCTTGAGGGTTTAAGTAAGCATAATGTAGGACTTTCAAGAGTTTATAGCCAATGGGCTGGAAAGACTTATATTTTTGTTCCTCTTAAGAGAAATATTTTATCAGGAAACATTGAATCAGATGTTGATCTTGACAAAATCGTTACAGATAAGGTAGTAATCTCTCTTTTAAGTGAAAATGAGGAAGTTGGTACTGACTTTGCAAGAGATTTAACTGATGTTCAGGATGAAATTCGTGATGTTGATCAGGAAAAAATTGATATTGAGTCTGCTACTTTGAAAAGCATTGATGATGAATTAACCGAGACTATTGATAACTTAAGAGAACAACTTGAGAGAGCTACAGATGATGCTGAGAAGGAAGGCATTAAGAAGCAAATTGATGATAAGACAGTTAAGAGAGATGCTTTAAAGGATAAGACAGATGGGCTTAAAAAGTCACAGAAGAAATTAGATAGTTCGCAGGAGAAATTAGATAGGCAAAGGGATGCAGTTAAAGATAAAGTTCAAGAAAGTATTGATAAAGGGAACAGAGATAAGAATTTACCAAAGCCTGGGGCAATAAGTTCTCCAAAAGTAGATGAGAAATTGCAATTAATTGAAACTATTGAAGATTTGGAAGAGCAGCTTGAGAGAGCTACAGATGATGCTGAGAAGGAAATAATTAAGAAGCAAATCGATGATAAGCTAGTTAAGCGAGATGCTTTAAAGGATAAGACAGATGGGCCTAAGGAGCTGCAGAGGCGGTTAGATGGGCAAAGGGATGCAGCTGAAGATAAGGTGCAGGAAGGTATTAATAAAGGGAAGAGAGATAATAATTTGCCAAAACCTAGGGAAGTAAATTTATTAAAGAAGGATGAAAAATTAAAGTCAGCTTCTGAATTAAAAAACCAGCTTAAGAGAGCTACAGATGATGCCGAGAAGGAAATAATTAAGAAGCAAATCGATGATAAGCTAGTTAAGCGAGATGCTTTAAAGGATAAGACAGATGGGCCTAAGGAGCTGCAGAGGCGGTTAGATGGGCAAAGGGATGCAGCTGAAGATAAGGTGCAGGAAGGTATTAATAAAGGGAAGAGAGATAATAATTTGCCAAAACCTAGGGAAGTAAATTTATTAAAGAAGGATGAAAAATTAAAGTCAGCTTCTGAATTAAAAAACCAGCTTAAGAGAGCTACAGATGATGCCGAGAAGGAAATAATTAAGAAGCAAATCGATGATAAGCTAGTTAAGCGAGATGCTTTAAAGGATAAGACAGATGGGCCTAAGGAGCTGCAGAGGCGGTTAGATGGGCAAAGGGATGCAGCTGAAGATAAGGTGCAGGAAGGTATTAATAAAGGGAAGAGAGATAATAATTTGCCAAAACCTAGGGAAGTAAGTTTATTAAAGAAGGATGAAAAATTAAAGTCAGCTTCTGAGTTGAAAAAACAACCCAAGAGAGCTACTGCTGATATTTCTAAAAATATTCCTAGTGTTGTAAACAATCAATCTCGACGTTTGCCTGCTAAGCCTTTAGCTTTTAGAAAGCAATCAGATCAATCTGAAGGTGTAGATAAATTACCCCTTGAAACTGAAAATCAAAAACCTATACATAAACCTATGTTTTTAGAGGTTCTAAATCCCAATACGAATTTGGGAGTTCTTAGGTTAATTGACTCGGATGGAGGCCAATTGGAAGAGGCTTCTAGGTATGGTATTAGGAGGTATGGGGTTTATGAGAGAAAAGATGATTTTGTAGCTATAAAACTTTGTTCAGGTATTGCAAAGCTTCAGTTGCTTAATAAAGCAGAAAATTTAAAAGTTGAATCTGAAGCAGATTTTGAGTTAAGTAGAGATTCTTCTCTTTATGTTGATTCAAAAATGATTTTGGTGGTTGTTAAGGATAATAATGTTTGGAAATTAGCAAAGTTTTCTTCAAAGGATTTAAGTGAATTTATTCTATCAGAAGATGAAGTTTTGCCATTTACAAGCTTTACTGTTGATGCAGGTCATGTTTATTTGCAAGATGCATCTAAAAAGCTTATTACTTTGGATCTAAATACTTTGAAAAAAGTGTCTTAAATTATTTTTTTGATTAAATAGTGTTTAAGTAATTAGAAAAGGAAGAACAAAATTTTGTTCTTCCTTTATATTATAGAAACAGTCGGGACAGTGAGATTCGAACTCACGATCCCCTGCTCCCAAAGCAGGTGCCTTAGCCGCTAGGCCATGTCCCGAAAAAATTACGCGCCAATTAGGACTCGAACCTAAAACCTACAGATTAGAAGTCTGTTGCTCTGTCCAGTTGAGCTATTGGCGCTTTTGAGCCTAAAATTGAGTATATCATGTTGAAAAAACCTTGTCAATAAAAATATTATTACTTATGTTTTGTTATAATTATGGATGTTTTATAATTATTTTATGCTTAATATTGATTTAATTGTAGATGAAACTTTATCTAGATATCCAGATGTTAAACCTTTTTTAACTTTTAGAAATAATTATGAGCTTTTGATAATGGTAATTTTGAGTGCAAGGACAACTGATAATATGGTTAATAAAATTGCACCTAAGTTTTTTAAAAGATATGGAGATTTTGAAAGTTTGGCAAATGCTGATTTGATAGATGTTAAGCAATTGATTTATAAGTTAGGATTTTATTCAAATAAATCTAAGTATATTATAAATTGTGCACGAATGATTTTAGAAAAATTTAAAGGTATTATTCCAAATAATATTTTTGATCTTGTATCTTTGCCAGGAGTAGGTAGAAAAACCGCTAATGTTATTCTTGGAGTTATTTATAATAAGCCGGCTATAATTGTAGATACTCATTTTAGTAGGGTTGTTATCAGGCATGGGATTACCTTTAAGAGAACACCTTTAGAAATTGAATTAGATTTAAAGAGTAAAATACCTGCTGATAAACAATATAGATTTTCTATGGCTATTAATAGACATGCAAGAGATATTTGTACATCACGTAGTAAAACTTGTAAAAATTGTTTTTTAGAAAAATTTGCACCAAGACTTTTTTGATTGTAGTTTAAATGTAGTTTCATGATGAAATGAAATATTTCATGTGTTTTTTAAGTTTTGAACTTATGAATGTTAGTATAATGTTAATGATGAGTAGTATCATTAAAGGATATGCCCATATCCAAGCGTATTCTCTTCCCATTTCGATGTATCCTAAAAGTTCCCCAAGGCTTGGATAGTAGCTTTTATCTTTTTGTTGTAAGAAATTTATTACTTCAAAAGTAGTCAGACTTTTTGATATTTGTAGGGGAATTATTGATGATATTGATGAGAAAACTTCTGGAAATATGTGGTATATAATTATTCTAAATTGACTTGCGCCCATAGTCTTGCTTGCTTTCACGTAATCAAGGTTTTTAATTAGTAGTGTATTATTTCTTGCTATGAACGAAAATTTGATCCATCCATGTATTAAGGCTAAAGTAAATGCAACCTTCAATATATTATAATTTTCTTGTTTTGCAAAGTAGTAAAAAATTAGCATTAATATGTAAGAAAATGGTATTGTTTGTAGTGCTTCTATTGGTTTTGAGATTATCAAACAGGTTTTAAATTTTAAACTTCCTATTATTATTCCTATAAAGATTCCAATTATTGCAGAAATTGCTGCATAACTAAATGCAAGTAAAATAGAATTTCTAGTGGCAATTATTAATCTTGCCAGTATATCTCTGCCCATTTTATCCGTTCCTAGAGGATTTGTGGCTGTTGGTGTTTGAGGTAGTTTGTTTATTGTCTGGATGTATGTTTTATTTGGGTCTTTTTTGTATATTGCGAATTTTGAATTTTCATTAATTAATTCAGGAATTATTATTAAAAATAAAATGAATATTCCTAATGATATAATGCATAATTTTTTAAGTTTATACATTATTCTATTACATCCTTATAAGGATTAATATTATGTGTTAAAACATCCGTTATTAAATTTGGTATGAGCCTAATAAATACACCAATAAATAGTAAGTCTTTATAGAGAATATAATCATTATGCTTGATTGCATTAATTGTTAAAGCTCCAATTCCATCAATTCCAAACATTATCTCAATAAAAGACGCACCAAAAAAAGCTGTTGCAAGAGTAGGTCTAAGCTGGGTAATTAATGGAACTAGAGAGGGAATTAATGCATGGAGTGTTATTATTTTAAAATTTTTAACTCCCCTTGATTTTGCGGTTATTATATAAAATTCAGATAAATTTTTATCTAGAGATTGTTTAAAAATGACAGCATTAAATATGAAAAATGAAAAAAACCATGCAAATCCACCTATTATTAAATTTTTCGGATTTATTTTTAGGTAGTAAAGTAGAGAAGTTATTAGTATTACGGTTAGATTTCTTGGCAGTGAGTGCAAGAATAACATTATGTATTCTAAAATATTATTTAAAATTTTATTATTTACAAATAAAGTCCAAATGAGAATAAGAAGAATGGCTGCCGCATAAGAGAGTACAGCGCCTGGGATTGATATTTTTAATGTGTTTTTCATTTTGTTAAAAATTACACTCATTGGTGATTTGCCTTTTGTAAGCGGGGAGTTGTGAGGTGTTCCCCATATTAGCCCTTTATACTGTGTTTTGTAAACTATGTATAAGCTGCCTTCAATATGTTTAGCGAAATGATCATTATCTAAGGGTACATTTGGGTCAAAATCGTATGTTAACTTATAGCTTTCAATGCTTTTAAGTATTCCAATGTATTCTAAATAGTCTCTAAATATATTTTTTTGTATAAATGGGATATTTGAATTATCATTTGAAAATATATTTATTAATGATATGCAAAAAAATGTTGATATAATAGCATTAAGCAACATATATAATATATTCTTTAGAATAAATGTAGCTGTAACTCTATCTCCCTTTATCTTCCTTTATGGAGAGTTTTTATTTTGTCGAAATAACTTAATAAGAAATAAGAAATCAGTGAAATTACTATTGATATTAAGTAAAAATTTTTATCTATGTTTTTATTTTCTAAACTATGTTTTATATTTAAAATATTACCTTGGTAGTAGTTTTCATTTTTATCAAGACTTTTTATAATTGTGGAATTTTTAGGATAATATCCTAGCTTACTTGCTTCTCTTAAGATTGCTGGCTTAGATATTTGCAAGTTAATATACTTTGTTTTTAAAGTTTTCTGTATGTTTTTTAACTTTTCAGTATGCTCTTTCATTAAAATTAAATTACTATTTAATTTTTTATAGTTAACAATTCCTGTTTCCCCAAAGATTGGTGTTATTATGAAATAACTTATTACTCCTGTGTAAATAGATAACATAATTTTTTTGATTAAAAACATATTACCTTGTAATTATATCTTTAATATATTATATTTACAAGTATATAGTCGTTGACTATGGGTGTTTGTAACCTTTATTTAAGTAGATTTGGAGAATAACTTTTAATATGACAAATCATAAAAATTCTTTTTTTATTAAGGCAGGTCCTAGTGAAGTTGATTTCGATATGGATAGTGTGTTTTTACAGCATTCAGTTGATGGCAAAATTGTTTCCCTGCGTTCTGATGAGATTAAAGATCTTTTAGATGAGAAATTATTAAAACTTGATTATTCTTTAGCTCAAAGACATGGTGAGTTAGTTAATTATTTGAGAAAGGTTGAGGGTCGTATTTCAAGGGTTGAAGATGAAATACTTGGACGTAATTTGAACTTTCTTGAGGAATTTGATAATCCTAATTTGAAATCAATGAATCTTATGAGCTCTCAGAGTGAAGCTAATGTTAAAGATAATGAGTTTGGTGAATTAGTAAGAAAAGAAAATAATTTGCCAAATATTTCACTTGATCAAGAAGAGTTAGATGCTTTGCTTGAAGGACTTAATGAAATTTCAAGGGATGACAAGAAAAGCTTTAGTAGTAACAATAATTTGGAAAATGATTCTGATGTAGGCATCTCTTTTGAAGACGCTCCTAAAAATGAGCTTAATGGTTTGGGTATAGAGCATAATTTATCTGCGCAAGCAGAGAATAATATGCATAATGTTGTTGATGCGTTGTCTAACAAAGAAGATAGAGAACCTTTAGGTGTTGATTTGATTACATCCCAGGATAATGATTTATTGGGTAAGTCTTCTTTTGGTGCAGCTAATATTGTTAATGGTGATGGTAGTAAGGGTCAAGATTTGATGATAAACTTAGATGGAGATGATAAAGTTTTAAGAGAGCCTATAGTAGGTAAGAGTTCCCTTGGTGTTGATTTGGAGATTGAAAATAATGTTCATTCAGGTGATTTTGTCCTTAATGAAGCTTCCTTTAATGTAGAGAGTGTACAGGAAGAAAATATTTCATCTTATGAGCAAGATGATTTAAGAGGGCATGAGCATCCTTTAGATGATGGTTTGAGTGAAATTGAATATTCAGCTGAAAACTTAGAGGATTTAAATAGGGAAGAATTTAAGGAAGGGAATGAAGAATTAAGTGATGTTAATGATATTATTGCTCATGAAATTGATAATGTAGATGTAAATTTGAGTGGTGATGTACTTTTACATGAAGTAAATGATGGTATTGATAGTAGTGTTTTGAAACAAAAACAGGAAATTGATAATGTTTCTTCTGGTTTAAAAAAGCTTGATAATTTTGAAGATGTATTAAAGGCAGATTTGAATTGTATGGACTTGCAAGGTTGTATTAAAGATTTTGAAGAGAAGAATCTTTATGATACTGATATAAGTGATTTAGAAGAGAAGTTGGGGCAGGATGAAGGGTTGGATTCATATACTTCAAAGGAGCAAGAGATTCGAGATGATAATGATACTTCTGATTTTAGTTTTGCTGATGTTGAGACCATAATAAATAAGTTTAATGATAATGAGTATTTAAGTAAGATTAAATTGAGTTGTGAAGAACGGGCTGTATTAGTTAGGTTTATTAGTAGATTAGAGGGCGATCTTGATTCTAGCCCTAAGGGTAATAGTTTTAAAATTAAAAAAGAATATGAGATTTTGCAAAAAATTAAGCGTTTACTGGTAAGAGAGTAGGGCTATCTATTTAATTAGATATTATTTTTTATTTTTTGTTGCTTCAGTTTTATTTTTATTTTTAACTTTTTTTTATTTTATTAATGAGTTTTTAAATCAGATTGATTTTGATCTTGATGATTTAGTAGATGATGTAAAATCATATAATATAAATTTTTTTAAGGATTTAGATCTAGAAAATTATTTCGATAAAACTTTATTTGATAATGATTTGGTTAACTCGTATTATTTACTCTCATCGGTTAATGGGATGTTAGTTTATAAATCAAAAGATGATTCGATTTATAAATTGACTGGTAAATTGGAACCGTCTTTTTTAAGTCATAGTTTTTTTATAAAAAAAATTAAAGTCAATTTTGAATTAAGTGATGATCTTGTTAGTTTGGTTGTATATTACAATATCCTGCCCAAGAGCAGGATACTCTATATTCTACATTTTTATCTTTTTTTAATATCTCTTTTGTATTTTTGTTTTTCTATTTTTGTTTTATATCGCATATATCGACATGTTAATGTTGGTGATCATGATGATCAGTGTCGTCTTTTAAATGATCTTCGTTAGAATCATTATCTTTTGTTTTTATCTTTTTCTCTAAATTGAATATATCAAAAAAAGACCACTTGTTAGTAGTGTAGTAATATACATCATTATCTCTCTTCATTAGGATATCTCTATTTTTTTCGTCTTTATTGAAGTAAACATCAATATTATTAACACTTTTGTTATTCCATTCTATTTCAATATTATATTGGAGATTATAATCATTGATTTTAGTTTTATCTATTTCAAGTCCATCTGTTGTGAATTCTTGGATCATTTGTAAGAGTCTTTCTTTGCGTAGTACTTCTTTATTGAAAAAGTAAAGACCATCTTGAATAGATACATTATAATCATTTTGTATGATGTCTTCTTCAGTTTTTTTTGGTTTATTTAGTACTTTGAAAGATAAACGTTCTATTTTTGCGTCTTTTTCTTTAAAAAGTTTAGTATTTGCAAATGTATTGTAAGAATTACCTTTGTAGGATAGGAAGATGTTATTTGTTAAATAGACATTAGCATCACTGCCCTTTATATAAGATAATCTTGAATCTCCTTCTCCTGAGTTTCCAATAAAAATTTCTGTTAACAAATTATTTTTATCGTCAAATAATTTAAAATCAGGACTTTCCTTTATTCCTAGTTCTTTATGTTTTTTTGGATCTCTGCTTACAAGTTTATTTTTTTGAAGTTTTTCTATATCTTGAATCATGGAATTGACCCTTTGTTCATCAATTGGAAGCTTTATGTCGTTATATTGAAGTTCCCAACCTTTTCCCGATTTTATGATTGTTCCGTCAAGTTCTGTCTCGATTTTTGCAGTTTGATTGAAGTCGATTGCAAAAAATTTTTCTTCTAAAAGTTTTGTAACTTGATTTTGATTGGAGAATATTATTCCTAACAAAAATGTGGATGTTAATATTACAATTATTATTATTTTTATGTTTTCTTTCATTCCTATCAATATTTTTTTATTGTCCATAAACTCTCCTTTTAGTTGATTCTTCTTTTTTTGGTAAATCTGCTAAGTCCAAATATTATTATTGCTATAGGCAGTATGATTAAATTTATGAGTATTAACGAAAATTTTGCATTTAACATTTCTTTTGACGAATTTATAAATTTTAGTTTTGAACGTACTTCTCTTGATTTGATGCTAAAAAACGCTTCTTTTTGCATCAAGTAATCTGAAATTCGTCCGGCGAGTTCAAAGTTTGAAGGTGAACCATTATACATATAATCACTAAATAACATGCTTGAGCCTAGTAAAATTATTTTTGAATTTTCAGATTTTTTATCATTAAACAAACTTTTAATTTGTCCTTCAACTGAATATCCAAGAATTTTTTGTTTATCTTCTTTATTAAAGGTTTTTGGAACGTTAAATGAATGCATTGCTATGCTTGCAACTTCTTCATCATTAACCTGCCAAGATTCTCTAGAGCTTGCAAATAGGGGTAAATATTTTATTTCACCACCATCTTTAGCTTCTATGAGATCTAATGAACTAGTCCAAGGAATTATGGCATCATAGAAATTTTTAAGTAAGGGATTATTGGGATCTATGATATTACTTTTATCGATCAAGATCCATGGGTAGTAAGTTTGAAAGTTGCCCCCTAGGAAAAGACTTGGTGCTCTTTTATCCAGTATAATATTTTCATTATATTTGATGCCGTAGCTTTCAATTAGATTAAAAAGTGCAGATTTAATGGGAGTTGTGGTGTATGGGCTTTGAGGATCATAATCAATTTTGCTTGTAGCAAGTAATACTTTTCCATTATTGATAATAAACTCATCAATTTTTTTCAGAATTTCCTCATTTATTTCTTTAGAGCCAATTATAAATAATCCATTTATATCTTTTAGTTGCTCATTACTGAGATTTATTTCTTTAACTTCGGTTTTGAAAGCTTTCTGCATTATTTCTATAAAATTTTTGTGTGTTGCTTTTAATTTGGCATCTCCAAATGCAACTCCTAATACTTTTTTTGTATTATTTATTAACTTATCGAGGCTGCTTGCAAGATCATATTCTAAGTTGCTAATTTCTGTTACTATTGGGAGTACTTCGCGTTTGCTTTCATAAATTATTTCAATTCCTGAATATATTTTGAGTATTGAAAGCTGATTGATCTCTCTTAGATCGATTTGTTGGGCTGGAATTCCAATTTGTTCTAAAGGAGTGGTTAATTTGTCAGCATCTATTTCTCTATAAATTACTTTTCCGCTTGAGGAATCGGCAAAACTTGTTAGGAAGTTTTTTATTTGGTCTGGGAATGCAAAATAATTGCCAAGACTTGCAGAGTTATAGTAAGTAACATATATCTTTTCATTTGCATTTGAAAACAAATCTTTTGTAACTTTAGAAATTGTAAAAGCTTTGTTTTTAGTAAAATCTATTTTAAAAACCAAAATAGATATGTTGCAAAAGAGCAGAAATATTATTGTAAGATTTAAAGTTAAATTTAGAATCTCTTTATGTTTGTTTTTCATAAAATAATTATCTCCATTTTTTTAATCTTATGCTATATGAACTTAACATTAAGAATGTGACTGCAAATGTAATAAAGTAGATAAGGTCTGCTAAGTTTAATATTCCCATGTTAAAGTAACTAAAATGATTAGTGATTGAGATAAAGTTGAGTATTTGGCCAAATATATTATCTTTGCCAAATATCATTACTAACTTCCCTGAAAATACTATTATGATTAAAATAAATACACTTAGTATATAAGATACTATTTGGCTTTTAGTAATAGATGATATAAATACTCCCATGCTAAGAACTGAGCAAGAATAAAGGATTATTCCTAAATATTGAAGGAATATTATGCCAAGGTCAAATTCACCCATAAAAATTGTCATTATTGTAAGTGGTAGTGTGAGAGTGAAAAGTATTAATGTAAATATCTTAAGTGTAATAAATTTGCCAAGCACTATTTCTTGTGGACTTATTGGCAGTGCATAAAGTAATTCAATGCTTCCTGTTTTATGCTCTTCTGAGAATACTCCCATACTAAGAGCCGGGAGCACTAACATTAAAATGATAGGCATTGATGAGAAGTAAGACATTAATGAGGCATTGTCTTTAATGAAAAATCCTGATAAGAAAATAAAAGAAAAATTTACAAATATTAGGAAAAATAACATTACAACGTATGCAGTTAGTGTGCCAAATAAAACTTTTAATTCTTTTTTTGACAAGGCTAAGGATTGTCTTAGATCTATTTTCATTGTTTTCTCTCCTTTGTTAGTTTGCTAAATATTTTTTCTAAGCTTTCATGTTTTGGAATCATTGCTTTTAGTATCATTCCTTTACTTATAACATAATTAAAAAGTTCTTTCTCAGTTTTATCAGGTGCAAGCCTTAATGAAACATTGATTTCCTGTTCATATTCTTCTACTTTAATTGAGGTAAATATATCATTGCTACTAAAATGTTCTTTTGTTATACCAGAATCTTTGTAAATGATGAGATCTAGCTCAGTTTCTTTAAGTCTGTTTTTAACTATATTTTCCTTGGTATCATCAGCGATAATCTCTCCATTATTAATAATAATTATTCTTTTACAAATTGATTCGACTTCGCTTAAAATGTGAGAGGAGAACAGTATTGTGCTAGTTTTTGCAAGTTCTTTTAAAAATTCTTTAAATTCTATAATTTGATTTGGATCAAGCCCATTTGTAGGTTCATCAAGTATTATAAGTTTGGGATTATTGATTAAAGCACCAGCTATTCCTACTCTTTGCTTAAAGCCTTTTGATAGTGTAGATATTAGTTTATTTTTGACACTTTCAAGTTTAAAAATACCTATTGCCTTATCTATTTCTTTTTTTGGATTTTCAACTCCTTTGATTTCTGATATAAAATTTAAATATTCCTTAACAGATAGTTCGGGATAAAGAGCCAGTTTTTCAGGTATGTATCCTACATTTTGCAATATTTCTTTTGAATTTTCTATAATATCTTTTCCAAAAATTTTTACATTGCCTTTGTTTGGGTAGTGAAATGATGTTAGAATTTTGATTAAGGTTGATTTTCCTGCTCCATTTGGGCCTAGTATTCCAAGCACTTCTCCTTCGTTAACTTTGAAACTAACATTAAAGAGAGCTGTAAATGAACCATATGTCTTAGTGATATTTTTTACATTTATCATATGCTATCTCCTTAGATACTATTATTTTATAATAAATTTGTCTTTATTTGCTTTAAGTCTCATGCCATCTTTTGTTAAAAATATTTCTCCATTTGGATATTCTTGTTGTGCTTCATCTAATAACTCGCATAAATCTTTATTTAGTGTATATCTTTCACTAAAATGGATTAGTCCTGTTTGATATACATTTGCTTTTTTTGTAATTTTTGCTGCTAATTTTGCTGTTAAGTGCAATTTTTTTTTAGCCTCATCTTTTAAGTCATTCTTGAATGTACTCTCAATAATTACTAGATTAAAGTTTTTGATGTGTGTACTTAATTCTTCAAAGTAGGCTGTATCTGTAATATATGCAAACTTTAGTCCTTTTTGAGACTCGCCTAGTATTTCAGAAGGTAATATTTTCTTTCCATTAAGTATTACCTCGTGTCCTTCCTGTAATGTTTTTCTAATAGGTCCTTTTGGTATATTTAAACTTTCTGCCTTTTGGGTATTAAATTTTCCAGGCTTATCTTTTTCTATAAATAAATACCCAACACATTCTATTGAGTGCTTGAGTTTTATGTATTCAATTCTTTTCTTTTTATCTTCATATAAAATAGGTTCTGTTTTATTGATTATTATTTCTTTGTATATTATGTCATAATTTTTATGTACTCGCAAAAGTTCGATGTTTGCGTCTAAATATTTTTTGATGCCAATAGGCCCAATAATGGTTAGAGGCTCTTTTCTTGTATCGCCGCTTTGTGCCATCAGCATTACTATTCCAAGTAGACCTGTGATGTGATCGGCATGTAAATGCGTAATACAAATCACTTTGATTTTTTGCCATGATATTTTTTGTTTCCGAAGGGACATTTGAGTAGCCTCTCCGCAATCAAAGAGGAAGCTTTCTCCATGGTATTCTATTAAGACGGAAGTTAAATATCTGTTGTGTAGCGGTCTTGTTCCTCCTGTACCAAGAATATTGATATTAAAGTTCAAAAATAATCTCCCTTTTTTTTGTTAGCAATATATAAAAATACGTCTTAAAATTGATTTTGACAATGAGTATGGAATCTATATTGGTATTTTGTGTTTTTTTAAAATAATTTTTTAATTTAATGGTATGTGCTCCTTGACATTTTATGTAGAGTGTTTTTCTTGATAAAAGATAAATAAGTATTATTTTGATTGTTAAATTTTAGTTTTTCGTACACTTGGATATTATATTATTTTTTTGTGAATTTAGAAATATTTCAAGTGGAAATTATTTATTAAGATAAAGTTTTAGAGAAGCTTCATTAGACATGCAGGATATTTTGTCTATCTTAAGGAATTATATAAATTTTCATATCTTTTAATATCGTAATAAGTTGGAAGATTAGATTTGCGTTCAATATAATCTAAAATGTTTTTAGATAAATATGCTGCCATTGATATTCCTCTTGTTCCAAATCCATTTAATATAAATATGTTTTTGTGTTTTGGATGTTCACCAAGGAAGGGTTCTCGGTCAAGTGTAGAGGGTCTTATATGTGCTTTGTGTTGTATTATTTTGTAATTTAGGTTTGTAATTTTTTTAAGCTTGTCTAGCAATTCTTTTTTGGCCCATTCATTTGTGCTTGTATCTAAGGTTTCCCATTCGTAAGTTCCGCCAAGGTAAAATTTATTATCTTGTAAAGGTATTAATGATACATGTCTATTATAAATTTCTCTAAGATGTAATCCTTGAATTTCTATGATGAGTATTTCTCCTTTTGCTAGTTTGAATGGAAGGTATGAAAAGAATCCCGTAATTTTTTCTTTATGTCCTCTTGTCAATATTAATTTTTTGAATTTAAATCCATTTATTGTAAAAAATTTGTCATTTGCTTTAATTTCATTTTCATTAATTTCTGCTTCTATGTATGAGTTGTATTTTATAAAGTATTTCTTAAGGGTTTGTATATATAAATTTGTGTTTATTGTTGCTCCCTTTATTAATATGCCTCCATCATTGTCATTAGAAAAATCGTATACTTTTCCATTTTTTATTGCAAGGATGAATTCTTTTAGATTCTCATCATTTTTCATTTTTAAAATCAGTTCTTCTTGTTGTGTTTTTGTGGTAAATGGTCTGAAAATAGGATTTTCTTTTAAGAAATTACAGCTAATATTTTTTTCCATTTCTTTATAGTATTGAATTGCAAATGCGAAAATTTCAGGTTCTCTCCAAGCAATATTCATTTTTCTTCCCATAATAGGGTTAATAAGCCCTCCTGCTACGGTTGTTGCCTTGCAATCTCCATTGTCAAAGAGAATTACGCTTTTTTTTCTTTGAAGTATTTCGTAAGTTAAAGTACTCCCAGCGATACCACCACCAATGACCGCAAATTCATATTCCATTAGATATTCCTTTGTTAGGTTTTAGTTTCTTTGTAATTTTAAAAAATTACTCTTTAGTAAGCAATTCATTCATGCATTATTTGATCTTTTAGGTTATTAAAATTTTCAGATTGGCCATTTTTAGTAGTATGTCTGTCTTATTTTATGTAAACATTTAAAAACCTTTTGTTTTTAATTATAATATGTATCAAATTATAATTGTTGAAAAGGTAAGTTTATGGATTTTAAAGATATGAAGATGCAGACGGAAATACAGCAATCATTAGAGTTTGCATTAAAGAGTAGATCAATAGTTATTACAGGAGAGATTAATAAAGATACTTCTAAGTTATTTCAGGAAAAAATATTATTTTTAGAAGCATCGGATTGCGATAAGCCGATATTTGTTTACATTGACTCAGAAGGTGGTGATATTGATGCTGGGTTTGCTATTTTTAATATGATACGCTTTGTAAAGCCTAAGGTTTTTACAATTGGAGTTGGACTTGTGGCAAGTGCTGGTGCTTTAATTTTTTTAGCGGCAGATTCAAATAGTAGGTTTTCTTTGCCTCATGCGAGATATTTATTGCATCAACCCTTAAGTGGTTTTAAAGGAGTTGCTACAGATATTGAGATTTACACAAATGAACTTAATAAAGTTAAGAGTGAACTTAATGATATTGTTGCAAAGGAGACGGGGCAGGAACTTAATAAGGTTGAAAAGGATACTGATAGGGATTTTTGGTTGGATAGTGAATCTGCAATGCAATATGGTCTTGTCTTTAAGATTGTTACAACTAGACTTGAGCTTGAAAAATTTATTTCTTAGTTTTTTAATGTTATCTTGTAGCTTATCTAAGAGGGATTTTAGCATTTTGGAATTTGGTGTTACTAGTTTTCCAAAAAATTTTATTTCTTTAAATACATTAGTAGATGTTGCTTATAATATGTTTTTCTCAGATTTTGATTTAGTCCTTATTAAGGATTTAAGTAAGGAGGAATTGGATCTAATTAATAACAAGGTTTCATTTGCAAGTTTTAAAAATGCATATTTTATTAGACAAAATAATAACTCTTCTATTGGTATTCTTGCTAAAGAAAAGATTAAGATTCAAATCTTGGATTTTATTGAAGGATTTTATGAGTACAGGTTAGGTGTGGTTGTTGATTTTATCTTTAAAGATCGTCATTATGGGATTGTTGTTTTTAATTTTGATGAAGATATAGCTGATAATTTAGATATTGCTATTGTTGATGAGCAGATAACATATTTAAATCATAGGTATGAAAATTTGCTTTTTATTTTAGATAAGCGTGAGCTTAGCGTGTTAGATATAGTTATTAGGAATGGTTATTTTAGTTTAATTTATGATTCAATTAATCCTATGCATATAATTAACACCATTGATGATAGGGTTTATTCTAATTTTGTAGCTCAAATATTTCTTCATTCTTTGGATTATGTTATTTTAAGCTATTTATATGATAATTTTTATATAAATAATTTTCCAAAAAGTATTGTGATAAAATAAGTTTTGGAAATATTTAGTTCTTGACATCATTATTTCATTGTTATATTATTACTAGCGATGCCGAAATGGTGGAAATGGTAGACACACAGGACTTAAAATCCTGAGGAGGAAACTCCGTACCGGTTCAAGTCCGGTTTTCGGTATTTAGAGTTTTAAAATTGCTAAATCTATCCTCAAGCAGTTTATTTATATAGATTCCTGTAATAAATAGAGTACTTAAGGATAGATTTAGCATTAAAGTAGGGTGTACATTAAGTTTTGTTATAACAAATATCATTTGTATGATTGACCCCAAGATTAGACCTATCGATAAATAAAGAAATTTAACAAGATGTTTGTCTATTGTTTTTTTGATTATTAGTATTGTAATTCCTATTCCCATTATTGTGGATATTCCAAATATTGTGCATAGTGTTATATTAAGTTGTGAAATGATGTTGACAATTTCTTTGTAAGTTCCAAGACTTAGCAATATAAGTGAACCTGAGACGCCTGGTAGAATCATTGCACAACCACCTATTATTCCTGAACTGGCAATCAGTAGGTAGTATTTAATTGAGGTTTTATCTTGATATTCTGATATGTTTGATGATATGTCGTAAGTTTTTAGCATTAAGAAAAATAGTATACTGAGCAATCCAATTAAAAACAAAAAATATTTTGTAATTTTATATTTATTTCTTTTTATATTTATTTCTTTTTTTAATGTTAGTATGCTTCCTGTGGTTAATCCTATAAAAAGTGCATTTAAGTACGTTTCTCTTGTTGCTCCATCTAAGATATAATTTTTAAATATTTTTGCAAGTATTGTGGCTGAAGTTAATATACCAAGTGATAGTATTCCAAGAAAAATTATGCTTTCTTTTACCCTTTTCAGTTTTATTAGATTCGCAGATGAATGTATTATTTTGTAGTAAATTCCTAGTATTAGGGCTAGCGTCCCCCCTGATACCCCTGGTATTATGCTTGCAATACCAATTAATAAACCTTTTATATAAACGCTTATCATTTTCCAAATTACTGATGTGGAGCTTGATGTCTTTTATCTTTCATCACCCTCGCCATTAATTGTGCCATTTTCATGTCTTTTTTTTAATTTTTCTAGATTTGTGATAGCAACATCTTCAAGTGTTATTCCAAGATTATTACTTAAATTTGAAATGTACCATAAGACATCGCCAAGTTCTTTCTTAATTGCCAATAAATATTCATCGTCAAGTACGTATTCCTTGTCACGACCCAATTTTTTTATTTTTTCTACAACCTCACCTGTCTCTCCAGCAAGCCCAAGCGTTGTTAAGATTAGTTCTTCCTTTTTATTTTTATATTTAGCAGTTTGTTTAGCCTTTATTTGATATTCGTTTAATTCCATAATTAAGATTAGTTTAATACAGTTTTTATTTATTTACAAGTTTATTTATTGTTTCTTTTTTTTTAAATTTTTATTATATTTAACCTCATCTATTAATTGGAGTTTATTTATGGGTAAGTTTGCTCTTTTATTAGAAGTTGTTTTTTTTTTCTTGCAGCTTGATTATGTCTGTTCTTACCCTGTTATAAAAAATTTTTCCAATAAAGATCCTATTTTTCATGATCTTAGGGCAAAAATTGCTAAATATAATAAGAGAGAAAGTGTTCCTTTATTTATTTATTCATATAAAGTTAAAGAAGGTGATACTTTTTTTAAGATTGCAAATAAGGTAAATGGTTGGCAAGCTAGTATTTCGACAATTAATTTACTAGATTCTCCTTTTTTAAGGGCAGGACAAGATATCTTAATTCCTAGTAAAAAAGGTCTTTTCATTTTTAATAACAAGGAACATAGATTTAATAATTTACTTTTAGCAACAAGAGATTTAACAAAGGCAGAAAAGATAAAGGTTAGAAAGAATAATAAGATTTATGAGTTTTATTTTTTTGATTCTATGAAGCAACCAGAGTTGAGTTTTTTCTCAAGTACAGAAATGCTTTTCTTTTTAAATTCTGAGTTTATTTTCCCTTTAAAGAGATTTATTATTAGCTCTGATTTTGGATTTAGACCAGATCCCTTTACTGGTATGGGAAGTTTTCATACAGGTATAGATCTTGCAGCATCAATGAATTCTTTGGTTTATTGTTCATCTTATGGTGTTGTAGTTGTAGTTGACTATAATGATATTTATGGCAATTTTGTTGTGGTTGAACATAAAAACAGTATTAAATCTCTTTATGGGCATCTTAGTTCTTACATTGTAAGGAAAGGGGATGTTCTAAAAACAGGGGATATTATTGGTAGGGTAGGTCAAACTGGCCGTTCAACAGGTCCCCATCTGCATTTTGAAATATTGAAAAAAGATGCACCCATTAATCCTATTAAGATTTTAAAGTAGATAAGTTAAAAGTTTTTTATTAGTATGTGAGCGTTTGATCTTAAGTTGTATTTATTGCAATTTAATAATTTAAATAGTTCAGATATGAGAGTATAATTTTTTTGCCACACTTTGCTTAAAATTCTTACTTAAGATTGTTTCAGCTTGACATATATATTGTCATTGATTTATTTTATATTAAAAAGTATACAGTATAAAATAATCGGCATATCTTTTTATACTGTATGTTAATTGATAATTATTGATTTAGCTTATATCATACTCTATTATTTTATTGTGTAATGTTTTTCTTCCTATTTTAAGTATTTCAGCACATTTGCTTTTATTGTTTTTAGAATGTAGGAGTGTTTGCTTAATTATTTCTTTTTCCGCTTCTTTTAAGCTTATACCTATTGGTAGTGTTATTTTAACTATTTGGTTTGTGTTATTTCTAATTTTGGGAGGTAGATCATCTCTTGCGATTTGTTTTCCCTTAGATAATATTAAGGCACTTTCGAGTACATTTTTAAGCTCTCTAATATTTCCTGGCCAATCATATGCATAAAGGGCTTTTAGTGCATCATTAGAGAGGCTTTTTTCTTCTCTATTATTTTCACTTGCAACATCTTTAATTAGTGTTTTTGTTAGATTTGGTATGTCATCTTTTCTCTCTCTTAAGGGTGGGATATTGATATTTATTATATTAAGCCTATAAAATAAATCTTCTCTAAATCTTCCTTTTTTAATTTCTTCTTCAATATTTTTATTTGTTGCTGTTAATAATCTAATGTCAACTTGCATGGTAGTCTCTCCGCCTACTCTCTCGAATGTTTTATTTTGAAGTACTCTTAGTAGTTTTACTTGGAGTTCAGGTGATATCTCTACTATTTCGTCTAAAAATATCGTTCCTTTATCTGCTAATTCAAATCTACCTTTTTTTTGAGATATTGCACCTGTAAATGCCCCTTTTTCGTGTCCAAAGAGTTCACTCTCAAGTATGCTCTCAGAGAGTGCAGCACAATTGACCTTAATGAAGGGTTTGTCATTTCTATTTGATAAGTCAAATATGGCATCCGCTATTATTTCTTTTCCAACTCCGCTCTCTCCAGTTATTAGGACAGATGCTTTTGATTTTGCGATTTTTTTTACAAGTTCTAAAGTTTTTTGCATTATAAGCGATCTTCCAAATATGCGTTCATAATAGTTTAAATCTTTGCGGATTATGACATTCTCTTGAGATATGTTTTCATGCCTTCTGTCATTTTTGCCGTTTAAGGCCCGCTTTATTATTAGTAATAGTCTCTCAAGATCAACGGGTTTTGTTAAAAAGTCATAAGCACCTTCTCGCATAGCATCAACTGCTGAATCTACGGTTCCATGAGCTGTAAGAATAATAAAGGGTATATTTGGATTTTTATCTTTTACGATTTTAAGTAGTTCTTCTCCTGATATTTGAGGCATTCTAAGATCAGATATTATAGCGTCAATCTTTTCATTTTCAATTGTTTCAAGAGCCTCCTCTCCATCACTAGCAGTAAATACAAAGTAACCTTCTTCTTCAAGATAAGTTGCTATCCCTTCTCGTATATTTTTCTCATCGTCTGCTACTAGTAGCTTACTCATTCTCTAAACATCCTTCAATTAGAATTTTACCTGTGTTTAATTTTGGAAGTGTAATTGTAAAAGATGTTCCTTTCATCTCTTTACTTTCCACAAAAATTTCACCCCCATGTTCTTTAACTATTTTATAAGAAATAGTGAGTCCTATGCCACTTCCACTTTCTTTTGTGCTGAATTGAGGCTTGAATATATCATCTTTTGTTTCATTTTTTATTCCATTTCCATTATCTTTAATATTAATGTATATTTTTTCTTCGTTTTCGTGGATAGAAATTTCTATTCTTTTTATTTTTTTATTTGATTCAAGTAGTGCTTCTTCTGCATTTTTTACTATGTTAATTATTACTTGCCTTATGAGTTTCTCATCGATTAATACAAGACTTACTTTTTTTAAGTTGAGTATGAATTTAATATCTTTATTTCTTAATTCTGGATTTAATAAATTATAGACGCTTTTTATAATATCAGTAATATCTTTCTTTTCTGGTATTATTTTTATTGGTCTAACTGTTAATAAAAAATCTGTTACAGTTTTGTCCATTCTATTTATTTCTTCTTTTATTATTTTGAAGTAATTATTTGCTTTTATACTTTTGATACCTTGTCTATCTAGTTCCTTTTTGAGTAGTTGTAAATTTATATCAATTGCTCCTAGCGGATTTTTGATCTCATGTGCAATATTTCTTGCATGTCTTGTAAAGGCGGCTAAAGCCTCAGCTCTTCTGAAAAGTTCTTCTTTATGTTTTTTGTCTTTAATATCTTCAATTAAAATAATATTTCCTTCAAGTTTTTGATCTATTACATATGGCATAAATGATATTTTAATATATATGTTTGTTGAAACTTGTACCTCAAATCCTATTATTTTATCTTCATTTGTTGCTAATTCTTCTATTAGGTTTGTTAGAGTTGGAATTTGAATATCTTTAAGGGTTTCTAATTTGTATTTAGGACTTATGGCTAGAATTTGAAATAGCATTTTGTTTAGGTAAATTATGTTATTAAGTTTATCAAGTACCAGAATCCCTTCATTAATGGATGCAAAAATACCGTCATATATTTCTATTTTTTTATAGATGTCTTGAATAAACTTAAGCTTTTGATCGCTTGATAATTTATTTAATTTGGTCAAAGTTTTTTTTAAAAATTTGCTCATTAATCCTCGTAATTTAACATTAAATTTTCGATTATTAATTTTTTATTTTGGTTATATGGACTGTATTTTAAGATGTGTTTTAGATATTCTAATCTTTTCAAATATGTGTTAATGTCTAAATTTTGGCTTAAAAATTCATCCCTTAGTTGGCTTGTAAGTTCTTGTAAGAATAATTTAAATGTATTATCATCTTTTAGGAAATTAAATGTGTCAAGATTAAATATGCCCTGTTTCTCTTTTATTATATTTAAAATTCTTTTAATTTCTTCTTTTAATTTTGTATGTTCTTCACTGTAAAATGAGTTGAAATATTCTTCTGTTGTCAGTTCATCATTTTTATTAAAGGTTGCTTTGAATTTTGCAATCTCAAAATCCCTATTTTCTTTTCTGAATTTATATACTCTGAGTCTTGAGAGAATTGTTTTCGGAATTTTATTTTTGTTTCTTGTAGCTAAAATAAAGTAAATATTTAAAGGTGGTTCTTCTAGTATTTTTAGAAGTGCATTGTAAACATTAAAGTTTAAATTTTCAATTTCATTGATGTAAATTACCTTTATCTTATGCTTCTCTGATAATGCCCAGAATTTAATTTTTCTAACGTCATTAATAGTAATGTTAAAGCTTATGTCTTTAATTATTTCCTCAATTTTTTTAATAAGTTCTTTTGTAGTTGTTTCATTATATTCGTTTTTGTAATAGATATCATTGATAAAATTGATATTTATTTCTATTTTTTTTAAGTTTTTATCATTACTGAAATTGTATTTAGTAAAAATGATATTTTTAACATATTCTAGGTATTTACTCATAACTTCATTTGAGCTTACATTAAGATATGCCTTTGCCTCGATTATATTAAGGCTTGAAAAAATTATTAGATTTGGGTTTGTTAAAATTTTTGTATTTAAAATTCTTTTTGCAAGTGCAATTGCAGTTGTCTTTTTATAAGAGAATCTCTCTCCCCAAAAAAGTATTGCATTTGGTAGGTTTCCTTTTTCATATTCATTAATTATTTCTTGAGCTATGTCAGGTAATCTTTCCATGTTCTTGATTCTCTTTACTGTGTTTTTGATATTTTAAAAAGATAGTTTATACCGGGATTGAGATATTCAAGAAATTTGCTTCCTTCTAAAAAGTAGTTGGGATTAAAGATCTGTTGAGAATAAATTATATACACTACAATTGCAATTATGCCAAAGGCCTCAAATAACCCAAGTATTAGTCCGAGCATCCTGTTGAAAAATAATAGTTTAAGATGACTTATTATTGATTCAATTAGTGCTTGCAATATTAAAAATCCTATGTGTATTACTAGAAAGAATACTAATAGTGCTTGAACATATGATAAATCAAGAATAGGCGATATTAATATTTTAAAATCATTGGTTTTGTTGTAAAGTAAAAATATTAAAGTAAAAATCTCAAAAAATCCAGCAATTTCTTTGATAAACCCCCTTAAAAATCCTCTAAGTCCTAGTGATATAAAAATTATTATTATTAGTATGTCGACTATACCAGTTATTTTGAAAGGATCGTTAACTAGCATTTATGTCCTCAAAGTCTTTTAACAATAGATTAGCTATTAGGTTTGATGAATCTTGATTGTGAAATTTTTTTATATTATTTTTTAGTATATCGAACTTTTCTTTATTTGTTAGAATTTCTTTTATCATATCTATAATTTGACTTTCGCTTAAATTTTCTTCATCTATTTTTAAACATGCATTTTGTTCTTCTAATATTTTTGTGTTTCTGACTTGATCTCCCCTTGATCCTTTTACAAATGGAATGAATATTACACATGCACCAGCACTTGCAAATTCCTTAATAGCCCCTGCTCCTGCTCTGCTTATTATTATATTTGAAAATTTTATTATGCTTGCCATTTCTTCTGCATTAAAAAATTGACTTCTTAAATAATTATTCTCTCTAGTTGCATCTAGATTTTTGCCACATTGATGGATGAAATATGCATCAATTTTATTTTTGATATTGAGTGTTAATTTATTTAAAACTTCTGCTCCAAGAGAGCCTCCAAATATGCTAATTATAGGTTTTTTTGTATTTTGAGTTAACTCTGTTATGATATTTGGATTTGGATTTGAGAATTCTTTTCTTATTGGTGATCCTGTATATAAAACATTTTTATTCTTGAAATATTTTGTGCTTTCTTTAAAGCTTATATGTATTTTGCTTGCGAATTTTGAGTTGATTTTTGTTGCAAGTCCAGGATCAAGATCCATTTCGTGGGTTATGCTTTTTACCCTAAGTAGGCTTGCCGCAATAATTGGGGGACTTGATACAAAACCGCCAGTTGCATATATAATTTGGGGCTTATACTTTTTTATTATGAAAAAGCTTTTGATTATTCCAAATATGACCTTAAAAACATCGGTGAAATTTTGTAGCGAAAAATATCTTCTAAGTTTTCCTGATGGAATTGCAATAAATTTGATGTATTCATGTTCTTTTATGATGTTGTCTTCCATTGAGCCTTTTTGTCCTAGCCAGAAAAATTCAATATTTGTATCAAGTTCTTTTAGTTTTGAAATTATTGCTATTCCTGGGAAGACATGCCCCCCTGTTCCCCCCCCTGTGAAAAATATTCTTTTTTTAGTATTCATATACCTCTTATCATAATTGCTTAAGTTTCTATATATGTAGCAATTGATCTATTTTACATTTTAGTTTAAGAATGCATTTTAATGCAAATATTGTGCATTTTTTACTTTCTAAATATAAGGTGATTCTTTTAAGTTTTATTGAATTTATAAAGAGCACAAAAGTCTATTTATATCAAATAATATTTTATTTAAAATTACTACTTGCACTGTGAGCAGGGAGAATATTATATTTCAATAGGTTAGAAAATATTTTTTAAAAATTGCTCAATTTGAATACCTTCTTTTTTAGAAGTATTGTTTTCAATAGAATATTTTATTATTGAATGAATTACTTTAGTTGCTTTTTCTAAAGCATATTCTATCTCCCATTTTTCCAGGTATCCTATTAGTAGACTTGCAAATAAATCCCCTGTTCCACCGAAGTTTTGTTCTAATTTTTCTAAAAAGATCTCTTTATATTCTTTTGTTTTTGTATTATAAGCAACAGTGCCTATAAGATTTTCCTTTTCTACACTTGTAACTACGATTATTCCATTTATTTCAAGACTTAATATTGCTTTTATTATTTCATCCTTATTTTTTATATCTTCAGTTTTAGCTAGCATTTTCAGTTCTGTGATATTAGGCGTTATGATATCTGCATGTTTTATTAGGCTTCTAAATCCACTTACTATTTTTTTGTCAAAAGTAGGGTAGAGTATGCCATTGTCTGCAAAGACAGGATCAATTATTATTTTTTCAAATTTAAATAGCTTGAACATATTTTCTATTATTTTTTGTTGGTTATTGCTTCCAAGAAATCCACTATAGAATATATCAAAACTTTCATTTTGATCTTTCCAAGAATAAATAAACTTTTCTAGGTTATTTGTTAAATCTATTATTTCAAATTCATTGTAAGCTGTTGTTGCTGAGAGAACAGCAGTTACAAATGGACAAACTTGCATATTGAATGATGATATGACTGGTATGCACATTGTAAGTGATGTTCGACCCATAGTTGAAATATCATGCATAGCTAATACTCGTTTCACAGTTTTGCTCCTTTTGTATATTTATAGTTTTCTATTCTTGAATTTGCATCAGTTTCAATCGGACTTGCTCCGTATTTCAAATACATAAGATAGCCAATTCCTGCAATCATTGCTCCATTATCTGTGCAAAGATCGATTGGGGGATAGTATGTTTCTACTTCAAGATTTTTTATCTTTTCTCTTAAATAAAGATTGCTTGCAACTCCCCCAGATATTATTAATTTTTTTATATTGGTATCCTTTATTGCTCTTTTAATTGGAATAATTAAATTTTCAAAAGCCACTCTTTGGAAGCTTGCAGCAATATTATTGTTTGTTATGTTTTCATTTTTATCTTTAAACTTTTCAAGTTGATGTATGCATGCTGTTTTGAGTCCTGAATACGAAAAATCATATCTATTTTCTTTTTTGTCAAAAATTGTAATTGGAAAATTAAATGCATATTGATTACCGCATTTAGCTAGTTTTTCTATGTTGGGTCCGCCTGGGAATCCCATTTTATAGTGTTTTGCTACCTTGTCGAATGCTTCTCCACAAGCATCGTCAAGCGTTCGTCCAAGTATTTCAATGTCATCGAAGTCATTTTGTTTTGCAAGTATTGTGTGTCCTCCACTGAGTATTAGAGATAAAAATGGATATTCTATTTTTATAGTCATTAAAGGGGCATAAAGATGACCTAGAATATGATCAATACAAATTAGGGGTTTTTTAAGGGCAATTGATAAACCTTTAGCAAAATTTATCCCAACGATTAAGGAACCAATAAGCCCAGGTTTAGATGTTACTGCTATTAAATCAATTTCTGATGCATGTATTTGAGCATTTGTGATTGCCTTTTGACAGACAGACATGATAAATTCTGTGTGTAGTCTTGAGGCAATCTCTGGCACTACACCATAATATTTTTTGTGTTCTTTTTGACTAAGCTTAATGTTGCTTAAAATCTTAACACCATCTTCTACTATGGCTGCACAACAGTCATCGCATGAACTCTCTATTCCAAGCACTATCATTAATTTTCCTCTCTTTGATAAAGGTTTATTAAATTTTTAAATTCAAATTCTTGCTTTAAGTTTTCTGATTCCTGTTTGAGTATTTTAAGAGTATTTTTTGACCAAATATGTCCTATTACTTTGACAATTCCTTTTGTTCTTGCTATCTGTTTTGCTCGTTTGAGTGCTTGAATAACAGCTTTTTCATTATCTTTGTTATCAAGAAATATATCTCTTTGCTCTACTAAAATCCCAATGTTTTTACCAGTTTTCTCAGATATGCTTTCTTGGGTAGTTAGGCTGTCGAAAAAGTATCTGTTTTCTTCTTTAAGTTTAATTAGAATAATTTGCATTATGTCCTCATTTGAGGTAATAAGACTTCCCATATGATTATTCATTATCTTTGCATTGGAGTAAGTTTGAAATGTTTTTTCAATTTTTTTTCGTATTGCAAATTCATTGTCGTTGATGTTTATGTGAAATTTTTCTATTGAATTTTTATATTTCGATTGCATTGGAAAATGAATCATTGTAATTTTGTTTTTGCTTGTTAGTTTGTTATAAAAATCCATTGATTTTGGTAAAAAGGGGATAATTGAGAAGTTGATGTTTAAGTCAATTTTCATGAATTCATCTAACATAAATTCGTCATAGCCAACATCATCAATTATGAGATAAAATTCAGGTTTTAAGTTATTGGTCTTTCGTTTTTTTTGTACTCTAATTAAATCTTTTTTTTTAATTTTTGCTAATCTGTCCTTAAAGTTTAAATTGAGTTTTTTTGCATTTGATTTTATATATACAAGACTCGAGAATAGTACAATTATTGATACAAAAGATGTAACAATAATAAACGCTATTGTGATTTTTAATTTATGTTTCTTTAGAAAAATAGAAGCATTCTCAATATTCATGCCCAGTAGCTTTTCATTGTATCAAAATTTGACACTAAGTCAATGTTTATTGATAAAGTTCTTCCCTTAGTTTTTTAAGTACTCTTTTTTCAATTTGTCTTACGGTTTCTGAAGAGATTCCAAGTTCACTAGAAATATCTTTTAAAGTGCTTTTTTTATCATTGTTGTCTAAGTTATATCTTTTTCTTATAATGTATCTTTCTTTGTCGTTTAGTTTAGTCTCTAATATATGATTTAGATGTTTTAATGTTGAATTTTGTTCAAGAGTGCTCTCAGGATTAAAAGAATTGTCTTCATAAAGATTTAGGAGTGTGGAATTTTCTGAACCTTCAAGTTTTTTATCAAGGGAATATTCTTTTTCAAGATAAGGAATGATTTTAACGTATTGAGCAGTTGTTAAGTTGAATCTTTCCATTATATCTTCTTTTTTGGGTGATTTTTCTTCTTCCATAAGATATTTATTTATTTGGAGTATTAAATTTTCTTTTCTGTATGGCACCTTTACAAGTCTTGTTTTGGTATTTAATGCTCTTTGAAGCGATTGCTTGATCCAAAATGAAGCGTAGGTTGAAAATTTGGTATTTTTGCTTGGATCGTATTTCTCAGCAGCTCTAATTAGACCTAGATTTCCTTCTTGTATTAAGTCTTCAACTTTTAATCCTTTGCCAGCATATCTTTTAATTATTTTTAAGACAAGACGTAAATTGGCGTTTATCATTTTGTTTTTGGCTTTCAGATCGCCGAGTTTAATTTGTTTCGCAAGTTCAATTTCTTCTTCGTGAGTTATCAATCTGTGTTCTCTTACGGATTTTAAGTATATGTTTAAATCTTCATTGCTAAATATATTCACAATACTTCTCCCATCTTTTAAATTTGTGTATCAACATCCTTCCCCCCTTTGATGTGATGCAAAAATCATGCCAACTTAGAAAATAATTAATATTTCGATTGAATATGAATTATTTTCTAAAGTTATTTACTTTTGCTATTTGGTTGTAGATTAAATCAGCAAGCCTAAAACTTTTGGATTTAGCTATTTGTTTTGATCTCTCTAAATAGAGCATATCTTCGAAAAGTTCTTCTGTTTGACCCCCATTAATTAGATTGTTTTCTTTTTTTAAAGAATTCCTCATGCTCTTAAGCATTTGATTTACAAATATTGCCTCAAATTCTAGTGCAGCTTCATAAAGTTTTTTATCATTTTGATATTGATTTGTTTTCTCTACTTTGTCTTTTAGGGTTTTTGCCTGTTTTATTTGATTTTTTATTTTTAAACCTTGTAGATTAATTTTGTTTATCATGTTTATTCCTCCAGGATTAATTCTCCATGTAATTTATTAATTTTTTTAGCTGCCTTAATTATTTTTATTAATTCTTCATTGCTAAACATATCTGAATTTTTTGATATAAATTCATTTAGTTTCATCTTTTGTATTTTTATTTTTATCTTTTCATTATTTTTATTGTTAAGTAAGTTTTTATCATCTCTTTCAATTGAAAGTATAAGGGGCCCTATTTCTGCATTTGTACTTGCTATAATGATTTTGTTTTGTTCACTTATTAGAACTTTAGGCATAGTTTCTATTTCTATTTTTTCAATTTCGCTTAGCAAGCCAATTTCGTTGATCTCGATTGCTATGATATTTCCTGATTTTATATTATTTTTTATATTCTTGCTTGTTAAATTTTTACTTATTGAATCTGCTAATGTGTAATCCGCCTTTTTAAGAATTATATTGTAATGCGTGTAGTCTTTATTCTCATGTATTGTTGCTCCGTTTAATATGTATCCTGTACCTTTTGATTTGTAGTTAGTTATTATTGGGCCTGATGCTGTTGCTAGTACTTTTCCTTCTTTGTCTTTCAATTCTGTTCTTAAAAGAATACCATTTGTTAAGTCTTTTGAATCTAGCATAGATGCTATGTAAACATTTTGATTTGCACCTTTAATCATGTTCCCATTTATTGTGATTGTTGCGCTTACTAATGCGATATTTTTGCTTCCTATATTTGTTAGATCTATTTCATTGATGCCGATTTGGTTTAAAGCTTTATTTAAAATTTCTTTTCCCCTTAGAGAATCTCCTTTATCAGTAAGTCCTGCCACTATTCCAATTCCTGTTAATGTATATGAATCAGTAGATCTTATTTCAGCGATATTTTTTAACTTTATTTGTTCACTTATTTGACTTATAGTGTTATTCTCCTTGGAAAAATTTTTTGAAGGTTGATTTTCTTGTGCGAACGCACTTAGGACTATCTTTAAGTTTAATATGGCTAGAATTATCAATTTTTTCATGATTCTATTCCTTTTGTATGGCAATATAATCTACCTTTATTTTAATATTATTGTTAATATTATTGCAATTGCTTTTAGTTGATTCATTTTTGCTTTGGGTTTGCTCGACAGTGTAAAGTTCAATTATAAAATTAAAGGAAAGGTTTCTTGTGATCTATTCATCATTATATTCGATAAATAAAGCTAATGACAGAGTTAAGAGTTGATATGTTTAAACATGCATTATTGTTGTTTTTGTATTTTATTTAGCCTAATCTCATCATTTTTCATTATATTTTGTAATACCATGTATTTACTTTGATTTAATTCGTTTAAGCTTAAAATCTCATTGTGTTTAGTTGTGTTTATTTGATATTTAAAATAAACATTATATTCGTTTAAACTTTGACCTGCTTTTAAATCTGTTTTTGCAAATACAATGGGTTCTATTATGTCAATATACATATTTATTTTGTTATGTTTCTTGTAGTCTTCAAATTTTTTTGCATAGTAAACTAAAGTTTTTTGTATTGGTATATTTTTATATAGTGTGCTTTTTATTGTTTTAAATTTTACATTGGTGGAGAATTTATTTTCTATATTTATTTCTGATTCATCAAAACTGAATTGTAGTATGTAAATATTTTTACTTGCTAGATCCTTTGTAATATAGCTAATCATTTCAAATATTATGTGTTTTTGCTTAAAATGTGAACCTATGTAAATTTGTGACAAATTATTATTATTGCATATTTTTGAGTACCCTTTTGAGAAAAAATATACCTTACTAGGAGATATTGTAAAACAGGTCTCATAAGGCATTATTTGCGATAAATTTATTGTAAATAGATAGAATACAAGTTTACTTGTGAGTGTTTTCACTGCCTTTTTAAGTTGTTAGCAATTCCTAACATATTATCTGAGGTTTGAATTGCTTTTGAGTTTATCTCATAAGCCCTTTGTGCAACGATCATTGTTACCATTTCTTCTGCAATTGATACGTTTGACATTTCAAGGATACCTTGCCTTAGCCTACCCATTCCATCACTTCCTGGGGTTCCTGATATTTCTTCTCCAGAGCCAATGGTTTCTTTAAATATGTTATTTCCAATTGCATTTAGACCTGCTGGGTTTACAAATCTTACAATTTCCATTTGACCAAGTTCAATCGGCTCTGGGCTTTCATCCACTTTTACAGATATTATTCCTTCTTGAGATATTGTAATAGAATCTTTTATATATCCTTCAGGAAAGGATATATCAGGTAATAATTTGTATCCTTGGCTTGTTACAAGAGCTCCATTTGCATCGATTTTGAATGAACCGTCTCTGGTATAGCCGTAAGTGCCATCTGGTAGAAGAATTTTGTAAAATCCATTACCTTCAATTGCAACATCAGTGTTCAAATTGGTGGCTTGTAGGTTGCCTTGTTCGAAGATTCTGTGTGTTGCTGATACTTTTGTTCCGTGTCCAACTTGATTGCCAAGAGGACTTACTGTATCTTCAGTCGCAGGAGTTCCTGCCCTTCTTTGTGTTTGGTATATTAGATCTTCAAATTCAGCCCTTATCTTTTTAAATCCCGTAGTGTTTACATTTGAAAGATTATTAGCAATTGTATCTACATTATATTGTTGGGCTTTCATCCCGCTAGCTGCTGTCCAGAGCGCCCTCATCATAAACTAACCTCCTTAAAATTTTCCAATTTCGTTAATTAATTTTCCAAGAAGTGAATCTTCAGTTTGTATTGTTTTTTGATTTGCTTCATAGGCCCTGTTAACTGTAATCATTGATACCATTTCGTTAATGGCGTTTACATTTGATCCTTCTAAAGCACCAGTTTCAATTTTGGGTCTTGAATTTATTTCGATGTTTTTAGCTTGTCCAGATATTTCTGTTCTGTTCCAGAGTGAACTTCCTTGTTTTTTTAAAAATCTTGTTTTTTCAAAATTTACAATCTTTAGATTATCAAGGAGTTCATAGTTTTCCCACGAATTTTCATATTCACTTACAAGTCTTTTGGGATTTTCTTCAAATGTTGTGTTATGAAATATTTGTCCTTGATCCGTTATTTTAAAGTTATTATCTTTTAGATATATGTGTCCCTTCTCTCCAATCACAGGATATCCATCTTTTGTAACAAGCATACCTTCTGGTCCAAGTGTAAAAGAACCGTTTCTTGTATATCTCTCTCCCTCTGGTGTTTGAACAACAAAAAAGCCTTCATCAGTTAATGCTAAGTCAAGAGGATTTCCGGTTATTTTTAGCGGTCCTTGTTCAAAGGACGTATATATTTCATTTTCTTCAACTCCTGTGCCAAGCTTGCCAACAACAGGTGCTGTTTCCAGATATCCTTTGGGCAGTTTGTAAAGACCATCATCATTGAGCCGTCTAATTAACATTTCAGGAAAGGCCTTGTGTACGGATAAATCTTTTTTATATCCCGCAAGGTCAATATTTGCTAAATTATTAGAAATAACATCTAATCTGTGTCTTTGTGCCATCATTCCGCTGGCAGCAGTATAAATGCCTCTTACCACATTAAATCCTCATTGTTTTCTTTGGCTCATTAATTTTATCACTAAAGCTTATTATACATCAATTCTAATTGCTTTACTATTTATGTGTATTTTGGTTTTACATTTTAATTTTAGTAAGCTTGAAATATTACTTTGTATTAAATAATTTAAATTATACAAGTAAATTATCCCTTTTGCAAAAAGTATAAAATAAATGTATAATTTTTGCTTGTCATGATCTATTTAAATTGTTGACTCAAAGATTAATTTTAGGAGTTTGTATGAGTAAGGATGTGTTAAAAATTATGTTTTTATTATGTTTTTCTTTTTTTGCATTCGCAGAGTCTGAAAAAACAGAGAATAAAAAAGACGGTAGTGAAGTTTTAGGATATTGGGTTGGATATGATGATACTACTAATGTTAAAAATTCGGTAATTTATGTTTATAAATATAATGATAAAGTTTATGGTAGGATTTTAAATGTAATAAAGGATGGGAAGGTGCATGATATTAATGATCCTTCCGGTTCTAAGGTTGTAGGTTTTGATCATTTAACTACTGAAGGTCTTGATTTTATGTGGGGGCTTAAATATGTTAAGTCTTCTCGCAAATGGGATAAGGGTAGGATTATTGATCCTAAGAATGGCAAGATTTATACTTCTGAAATGAGGGTAGATCCAAAAACGGGCAATCTTGTTACCAAGGGTAAGGTGTGGATTTTTGGTAGGAGTAAGATTTGGACAAGAGCTAAAGAAGATGAGATTCCAAAGCTAGATGTAGAAGGCATAGTACCAAATCCGCCTGTGGCAGAGGAATAAAGAAGGATAAATATTAATTTGTGGAAATATCAATGAAAGATAAAACGGAATATTATGATAAGTTTATTATGAGAGTGCCTAACTTTCCAAAGGAAGGTATACTTTTTTATGATATTACTAATGTTTTGCTCCAAGCAGAAGCATATAAATCTTTAATGGAAGATGCTCATGCTTTTTATGCATCAAGAAAAATTGATTGCATTGCTGCTATTGAATCAAGAGGGTATCTTATTGGTTCGCCTTTGGCTTTAAAAATGGGTTTACCTCTTTTACTAATTCGAAAAGCAGGTAAGCTCCCAAGGCAAGTATTAAGAGAGGAGTATGAGCTTGAATATGGATTTAGCAGTATTGAAATACATAAAGATGATGTTAAACAACATTCAAATATTTTGTTAGTTGATGACATTTTAGCTACCGGAGGCACTCTAAAAGCAGCTGCTATGTTACTTAAAAAGGCGGGTGGAGTAGTATCTGATATATTTTGTTTCATTGAACTTGTAAAGATGAATGGTAGAGATATTTTACGGGAGTATAGTTTGAATTCTCTTGTTAGGTATTTTTGATAATTTATTTAATAAATAATTTATGTTATTAATTAAGCTTGAATAATTGACTTTAAATTTTATTGAATTTATAATATTTAGCTGAACATTGAGAGGTGATTGTGATGTATGCGTTGTTGGAAATAAAGGGTAAGCAGTATAAAGCTGTTATGGGAGAGATGTTAAAGATAGATAAGATTGGAGCTAGTGAAGGTGACAAATTGGAATTTAGCAGTGTAATGCTTGTAAACAAGGATGGAGATGTAAAGATAGGAAAACCTTATGTTGCAGGTTCTTGTGTTAAGTGTAGCTATATAGAAGATAAGAGAGATAAAAAGGTTATCTCTTACAGATATAGAAGAAGAAAGTCAAGCGAGCGAAAGATCGGACATCGTCAATCTTATTCTTATGTTTTGGTTGATGATATAATTGTTAGTTAGTGATTAATGTTTTAATAAAGACCCGTAATAATATAATTATTTATATTTTGGCTAATGGACATGCTAGAGGGAATAATTATATTAATATAGTTTGTTCTTCCTTTTCTTTTATTTTAAGAACTTTTTTAAGTGTTCTTGATTGTGAGAAAGAGGATTTTATTGTAGATAATTCTTTAAGAGGTTACTTGGAATTTAAGGCTTCTTTTAGAAGTTTGGATAAGCAGAGCCTTTTTTATTATAGTAAGTTTTTAATACAAGGTGTAAAGGATTTGTGCTTTGAATATCCTTATGATATTAAATTAATTTTGGAGGAAACTAGTGGCAACAAGTAAAAGTGGTGGTAGCTCTAAGAATGGAAGGGATTCTATATCTAAGAGGCTTGGTGTTAAGAGAAGTGGTGGGCAATTTGTGAGAGCTGGGGAAATAATTGTAAGGCAGAGAGGCACAAAATTTCATAAGGGCAAGAATTCTGGACTTGGCAGAGATTATACAATATTTGCATTAAAAGATGGTATAGTAGAGTTTAAGACTTATAGAGGCCGAAAATATATAAATATTATTTAATATTGTTATAGTTGAGGTTAATTTGCATATACTTAAGGATTCTTTAAGCATAACTGTATCTTCAGGTGATGGGGGTGCAGGGTGTGTTTCTTTTTTGCGTGAAAGATTTAATACCAAGGGAGGTCCTGATGGCGGTGATGGAGGAAGAGGTGGAGATGTAATCTTTAAGGTTAAGGCAAATCTTAAAAGTTTATCCCTTTATAAAAATGGCCAAAGACTTGCTGCTAATAATGGTAAGCCCGGAATGGGTTCTAGAAAGAGTGGAGCATCTGGTGAAGATTTGGTTATTTTTGTTCCCCCAAATACTTGTATTTATGATGTTGCAACAGGCTCTATGTTATTTGAGCTCCAGAACTTTGATGATGAAGTTATTGCTTTAAAGGGCGGAAGAGGTGGACTTGGGAATGTACATTTTAAAAGTTCTACAAAACGGACACCAAGATTTGCTCAGCCTGGAGAATCTGGCGCTACCTTGAATTTGCGTCTTGAGTTATCATTAATAGCCGATATTGGACTTGTTGGGTTTCCTAATGCAGGTAAGTCTTCTCTTATTTCTACAATAACCGCTTCAAAGTCAAGAGTTGCAAATTATCCTTTTACTACTAGATTTCCGCATCTTGGCGTTTTGAAGGCTTCTTATAATGATTTGGTAATCGCTGATGTGCCCGGGCTAATTGAGGGCGCAAGTCAAGGAATAGGTCTTGGTTTTGAATTTTTAAGACATATTTCAAAAACCAAAATCCTGGTCTTTTTAATTGATGTTGCTAGTGATAACTTTATGAGTGCTTATGATATTCTTGTTAATGAGCTTAGTGCATATGATATTGGACTTTCAAGTAAGAAGCGAATAATTGTTGCTAATAAACTTGATTTAGAAGGTGCGATTGAAAATTTTAATCAGCTAAAGAGAGCTTTAGTTGGTGAGAGAGTTTTAGGAATTTCTATTTATGATAATACGGGAATAAATGAGCTTGTTAGTGAGCTTTTTGCTTTATCAAGAATTTAAGGAGATTATTTTTTCTTTTTTAAAAGCTCAAAATTAACAATATTGTTAAGGCTTTAATTAGTATATTGTCAGTATATAATATGGGAGGTTTATGCGAATAGCAATATTGGGTGGCACTTATAATCCTGTTCATATTGGGCATATGTTTTTAGCAAAGGAGTTAGAGCATTTTCTAAATGTTGATAAAATATTATTTATTCCTACTCATAAACCTGTTCATAAGCGTGTTGAAAATATTAGTGTTAAAGATAGAATCGCAATGCTTAAATTGGCAGTACAACATGAAAAGAATATGTTTATCGATGAATGCGATATAGTAAATGGCGGAATAACTTATACCGTTGATACTATTGCTTGTATTAAGAATAAATATGTTCATGATGATATCTATTTGGTAATCGGAGATGATCTTTTTGAGAGTTTTGATTCATGGAAAAATCCAGAAAAAATAGTTGAATCTGTTAATCTTGTAGTGGTTCACAGGATTTACAGCGAAAGACTCATTAGTAGATTTAAACATACTTATATTGATAATAGAATATTTCCTATCTCTTCCTCAGAGATTAGGCATAGGATTGAGCAAGGATTACCTGTCGATTATTTGCTTCCCTTTGATGTTTTGCGATATATTAAAAATAATAATTTATATGTTAAAGGTAAATAATTGAGAAAAGAGTTATTTTTTTTAGTTTTAATCATTTTAATAGTTTGTGGTATTGTAATTTTTTTTGTTGATAGTTCTAAAAGAGAGCAGATATATTTTGAATTAAATACTAAGAGTAATATTAGCTTTTTATTTCTTATAGAAGATGAGAGTGACAATCTTTTAAGTATGCAAGAGATTTTTATTAATATAAAAACAGGAAGTGTTGGCTTTTTAGATATTCCTGTTTATACAGGTTATGAGGATTTAAAGGGAAATGTTTCTTGGTTTGAAGACTTATATAAAAAGAATAGATTTGTTGAATTTTTATCTAAAGTATCCCGGCAGTTAAATCATGAACCTGATTATTATATTCGTTTTAAAAAGAATAATTTTGTGAAATTTATTGACTATCTTGGTGGAGTGCGACTTCTTGTTAAAAACCCTGTTAAAATATATAGTTTAGTACGTTCTATCTTAATACCTTCTGGTAATTCTGTTTTTGATGGAGATAAGTCTTATGATTATTTGAGTTATTTCAGAGATGTTGCTTCTTACGATGAAAGATCTGAGTTTTTTAAGGAATTTTTTAAAAAAATTTTAACACAATTTTCTGATTTTAAAGAGGAGTATGATTATTTCTCTAAAATGTATTTCATGTTAGAGACTAATCTTTCTGAAACCGTATTTAAGTATATTCTTACTAATTATAAAATAAATAATGAGAGGCTTATTTTTATTAATATTAAGGGGCAAGAGGAGACATTTAAGGATAATGATGATAATTTAATAAAAGTTATTTTTCCTTATTATGGGGGAGCGGTTCTTAAAGAGTCGATAGAAAATTTAAATAGAGATTTAATGGGTGAAACTAGAAATGAAGAGGCAATTAGAGTTGTTGTTTTAAATGGTACTAAGACTGCTGGACTTGCAAAGAATGTAGCAGATATTTTTAAATCTTTTAAATTTAAGGTTGTAAGGTTTGGTAATGCAGATAGGCATAATTATTCTCATACTTTAATAATAAATAATTCAGATAATTTGGAGATTGCCATTAAGGTTGGAGATGTAATTAGATCAAGAACTATTAAACCAATTTCTGAGTTTCGTGTAGATACTTTGGGACTTGATATGCCTGATATGAGTCCTGATGTAATAATCATTTTGGGAGATGATTTTGATGGGAGATATGTTAAAAATAGATGATATTAAGAAGCTATGCAAGATTATATCTGATTTTGGTGGAATTGATGTTTTAAGTATTGATGTTAGTTCTGTTTGTAATTGGGCTGATTTTTTTATTATTGTTTCATGTTCATCATTTAAGCAAATGGAAGCTTTGCATGCTGAAAGATTAGTGACATTCTTTAAAGAAAGGGATTTTAATTATTGTATTCAAGGTAAGGGATTTATTTATGATTGGACAATTATTTCATGTGAAGGTTTAGTTATACATTTGATGAGTGAAAAGGCCAGAGAATACTATGAGCTTGAAAAGATATGGGATAGGGGAGAAGTTATTTATCCTTGAGAGTTATTTAATTAAAAAAAATAAAAATATCGCAAGAATTATTTACAAAAAATTAAAAATATTCTAGATTTAAAATATGTATTTTAGGGAGGCCTAGGAGTGAATATTACAGACGTAAGAATTAGGAGAGTTGATAATAAAAATCCCGGTTCAAAGCTATTGGCATATGTTACGGTTACTTTTGATGATTGTTTAGTTTTGCATAATATCAGGGTTATTAGGGGACAAAAAGGAGTTTTTATTGTTATGCCTAATAGAAGAACTAAGGTCGGAGAGTATAAGGACATTGTACATCCTATTAATCAAAGTTTTAGAGAGATTTTGCAAAGTGCTATTTTTAAAGAGTATGTGAAGGAAAATCCTTCAAGTCTTGAACTTGAAATAGGCTAGGAAACATTATTGACAAAGTGTATTGTATTTTGTATCCTTTTGACTTATGGGTAATTAAGTATTTGGGACGTGGACAAGTGGTAAGTCACCTGGTTTTGGTCCAGGCATTCGAGGGTTCGAATCCTTCCGTCCCAGTATTTTATATTAGGAGTTTCATTGTGGATAGTAGTAGGATTTTAAGATATGAAGGTCGGTTAGATTTTGGTTCTTTGCGTGCCCGTAGAATACGAGCAGAGTCTGAGATTCCAGCTGTTGTGTATGGAAAGGAAAGTGATGTTCTGCATATAAAAATTAAGAGTAGTGAGTTTAATAATAAGTTTGCAAAGTTTACAGATAATACTGTCTTGATTTTAAGTGACGGAAAAATTGAGAAATGTGTTTTCATTAAGGATGTGAGCGAAAATCTTACTAAAAGACTTATTTATCATGTTGATTTTTATGAGGTTGATAAGACTAAGGATATTGAAAGAGATATTGCAATTAAATTTGTAGGAGCTTCTGTTGGTGTTAAGGAAGGTGGTACTTTAAGTGTGCTTCGAACTAAAATCAAGGTTAAGTCTTTGCCTTTAAATTTGCCAGAATTCGTTGAAGTAGATTTGACCCCTGTTAAGAAGGGAGATCAAGTAACTTTTAAGGATATTGTACTTCCTGATAATGTTAAACTTTCTGAAGAGAATGAGAATTCAGTTGTTTTGCTTGTAAAATAGAGAGTTATGGATTTGTTAATAGTTGGCCTGGGTAATCCCGGGTCTAATTTTTTTCATACTAGACATAATGTTGGTTTTGAACTTGTAGATAACTTGGTTATAAAGAATGGTCTTTCTTTGAAAAAGGTAAAAAATTATGAATATTCTGATTTTAATTTTGAAAATAAACGGATAGTTTTAATTAAACCTTTAACTTATATGAATTTGAGTGGCAATATTTTTCCTTCTGTTTTTGCTAAGTTTTATATGAAAATAGCTAATCTGTTAGTTGTGGTTGATAATGTTGATTTGCCTTTGGGAAAGTGTAAACTTAGAAAGGTAGGGGGTACTTCTACTCATAATGGACTTCGTTCTATTTCTTTAAGCCTTGGAAGTACGAATTATGGTAGGCTTTATATTGGAGTTGGCAGTAACAATGAATCTAGTCTTAGAGAGTTTGTTCTTGCAAAATTTAGAGGTAGTGAGCTTGAGCGTATTAAAAGTGTATTTGAGTTTTTAAGTGAAGAGATATTAGGCATTGATGAGTCTAATTTTGAACATAAAGTTGCAACTATTAATTCTAGTAGTTTTTGATGTTTTGGAATGATATAGTAACAAAAATAGAAAGTTTTTACTTTAAAAATTCTCTGCCCAAAGGAAAATCAATTGTTGCTTTTTCTGGAGGTGCAGATTCTACTACTTTGCTATTGGGTTTAAAGGAGTATTTAAATAATAATATTGTTGCATTTTATTTTGCGCATTACATAAGACCGGAGTTTGAACAAAATTTGGAAATAGAACACATAAAAAAGTTTTGTAATTTTCATAATATTACTTTTCAAATAAAGAGGTGTAGTGTTGATATAAAGAGAGAGTCTAGTCAGCTTGGTATGTCAGTTGAGGAGTTGGCTAGAAAATATCGTTATAATGCTTTATTGGAAGCTCTTAAGGAAAATGAGGCTAGGTATATTGCTCTTGCTCATAATAAAAATGATCAATTTGAGACTTTAGTGATGAGATTTTTCCAGGGTTCGTTTTTGGATGGATTTTCTGGTATTCCAATTATCAATGGCAATATTATTAGACCTTTACTTGAGGTATCAAGAGAGGAGATTGAACAATTTCTTTCTTTAAATAATATTGTTTACTTTGTTGATAGCACTAACCATGAAGATTTGTATTTAAGAAATAGAATTAGAAATAATCTTATGCCAGTTATCGGAAAAATTTTTAAGGGATATGAAAGGGGTTTGGAAAGAATATCTGATTTTTCAAGTGATCTTGTAGATTATTTTGATAAAAAGGATTTTCTCCCTTATAGTAAGGGTAATTATTATTATTCTTTTGATGCTATGACTTTTTTCAGTCTACCAAAATACTTGGTTTTTAGAAGTATTTTTAAGATTTTAAATTTGGAAGGCATTGTGTCAAATTTATCATATGGAGCTCTAAATGAGATTTTTAGGGTAAATCCTGCTAATAAAAGAAGTAAAATTTTACTTAGAACCAATGAGTTTTTTTTAGAAAAGCGTCAAGATAAGGTTAACCTTATCTTTAGGAGAGATGAAGAGATGCATGAGCCTTTTGATTTTTTCTTAAGAGTTAATGAATATCATAGTTTATCTTTGGGTAAGATTTTGTTAAAATATTTGGAGTGTGAGGATAATTCTATACCAACATTGAGATGTTGTTCTTATGAGTTTAGGCATAGTTTTTTTAAAAATAAATTACAATCAAAGAGATTCTTTTCTAAGTTTGTAAGATATAATCCACTTTATTTAATGTTGTTAGTGTTAAATGATAAGATAATTGGAATTATTGATTTAAATACTTTAAACTTAATGTGGAGTGATAAGAGCATTATTAAAAAAATTAATATATCTTTGTTCGGAGGATTTTTAAAGGAATGAATATTAACAATAATAATTTGAATAATAATGGTAAATCTAATAATAAAAAGAAAAATAAGAATTGGATTTTGATTCTTGTTATAGTCTTCTTAATTTTAGCAATATTCATGTCTTATTTTATGCGGGGCGGAGAAAATTATAAGAACGTGCCTTATAGTACATTTCAAACTTATTTAGATAGTGGTTTAATTGAATCAGCTGTAATAATTGATAAAAGTCAAATTCAGTTTATTGTCAAGAATTCAAATTTAGGAAAATCTTATTTCTCTACTAGTATTCCTTATTTTGATCTCAATCTGCTTTCTGAACTTAAGGCTAAGAGAGTTGAAGTAAGTTCTGGCAAGAGTCAATCATCTTTAATTGGTGTTATTCTTCAAACTTTACCATGGATATTATTTTTTGTTTTCTTCTTTTTTATATTTCGTCAAACTCAGGGTGGAGGAGGCAAGGTTTTTTCATTTGGAAAAAGCAATGCACAAAAGTATGAGGCAGGAAAGAATAAGGTTACCTTTAAAGATGTTGCTGGGCAGGAAGAAGCTAAGCAGGAACTTAGTGAAATAGTTGAATTCCTTAAGTATCCTAAAAAGTTTGAAAAGATAGGTGCAAGGATTCCAAAAGGGGTTCTTTTGGTTGGATCTCCTGGAACAGGAAAAACTTTGCTTGCCAAAGCTGTTGCAGGTGAGGCAGGTGTGAATTTTTTTCATATGTCAGGTTCTGATTTTGTTGAGATGTTTGTAGGGGTTGGAGCAAGTCGTGTTAGAGATTTGTTTGATAATGCAAGAAAAAATGTTCCTTGCATAATTTTTATTGATGAGCTTGATGCTGTTGGAAGAAGTCGTGGAGCTGGTCTTGGTGGTGGTCATGATGAGAGAGAGCAGACTCTTAATCAGTTGTTAGTTGAGATGGATGGTTTTGGAACATATACTAATGTAATTGTGATGGCAGCAACAAATAGACCTGATGTTCTTGATTCTGCTTTGCTTAGACCTGGAAGGTTTGACAGGCAAGTAACAGTGACTCTTCCTGATATTAAAGAGAGAGAAGCAATACTTAATATACATGCTCAAAAGACTAAACTTTCAAAAGAAATTGACTTAAGAGTAATAGCAAGAGCTACTCCTGGTGTTAGTGGTGCTGATCTTGCAAATTTGATTAATGAGGGTGCTTTAATTGCTGCAAGGAATGATCAATCTGAGATTCTTATGCATGATTTGGAAGAAGCTAGAGATAAAATATTAATGGGTGTTGCTAAGAAATCTATGACTATTACTGATAGACAGAAACTTGAAACAGCTTATCATGAAGCGGGACATGCGTTGCTTCATTATTATCTTGAATATGCTGATCCTTTACATAAAGTTACTATTATTCCTAGAGGTAGAGCTCTTGGAGTTGCTTTTTCTCTTCCTAGGGAGGATAGGCTTTCAATAAATAAAAATCAGATTCTTGATAAGATTAAGATATGTTATGGCGGTTATGCTAGTGAGCAGATTAATTTAGGTTTTACTACAGCTGGTGTGCAGAATGATTTGATGCAAGCTACTAATTTGGCAAAGAAAATGGTTACAGAGTGGGGTATGGGGGAAGATGTAGGCCCAATATTTTTGGTGGATGATGAATCGCCCATTTTCCTTCCAAAAGAATTTTCTAAAGCAAAAGCATATTCTGAGAATACTGCTGATAGAGTAGACAGAGAAGTTAAGAGAATTCTTGAAGGATGTTTAAAAGAAGCGTCAGATATTTTGATGAAACATAAAGATCAGTTAGTTAAACTTGCAAAAGCCTTAGTTGCAAGGGAGACTTTGACAGATAATGAAGTAAGAGAGCTTTTAGGATTTGAAATAATTGAGAGTGATCATGAAAAAAGTTTAAAAGAGCCTAAACTGGAGACAGTCAATGTATAAGTAAAATTTTTAAGGGGTCTTATGGTTGTCTTAAAAATTATGTTTCTACTTTTATTTTTAGTAAACTTAGATGCTAAATTAAAAGAGAGAGACAAGGATATATCAGAAATTCTTTTTATTAAAGCTAAAAGTTTTGATGGTACTCAAAGAGGACTTGATATGATTTATGGTTCTCTTGAGTTTAGTTTAAAAAATTCAGATTCTCTTTATGAACTTTCATTGAGGAATGATATTTCATTGTTAGATAGAATTTATTTGTTAAAGGCCGCAATAGATATCAATAATTTTGCGTTTGTAAAGCCTAGGGCTTTATATTATCAATATTTTTCATTGATTCTAAGTCAAAATGAGGATATTGATAAAAATAGGGAAATTATTGATATTTACGATAAACTAGACAGTGACTTGCAGAATGATAAAGACTTGATTTACATGCGGCTTGAAGCTTCTAGTAGACTTGGAGATTTTAAGGGAAGTTTTAGTAAAGTGTTAGCAAATTCTTTTGCTGTGTATAGTGATGATTTAAGGTTTTTTAAATGGTTTTTAAAGGAAGATAAATTTTTTCCAAGTCTTTTTAGTAAACTTAAATTAAAAGAAGATTCTTTTTTCAATAGTAACAATATTGATTTTATTTTTAAAAATACAACGTTAAATGAACCTAATTCTGTTGCTTTATTTACTTTTTTAAAAAATAAGAGTAAGAAATTAAATGGTGTTCAGAGTATATATTTACTTAAATATAAACTCTTAACACCTGATGAAGCTTATCTATTTTTTAAAGAATCTCCCCCTGAAATAATAGGTGAATATAAGATGTTTTATGATCTCTTAAGAGATCCTATTATACGAGATGAATTTTTAAGTCGTTATAAAAATTTGTCCGGTATGTATTTTGTGAATGATAAAAATAATGCTGCAGTATTTGAGAATGGAGTTTTGGTAAGTTTTTTTTCAAAAATAGTGGACTATTCTACGGATGTAAACTTAGGTGAGAAGTATTTTAATAAGGTTGATTTTAAAGATAAAGTTCCTGTTCGTTATGAGAATGACTTGCTTGGTTATAAAGTTAGTTATTCTGTTTATCCTTATGTCAGTATGATTGAAGTTGACTACCCAGATAAAAAAAATGTATATACTTTTGCTTTAAATTCTTTTCGGTATGAGATTTTTGATGGTTTTGGTTATAAATTTGATTATGTGGGCATTAATGAATTTTTAGTAGCCAATGTTCCAGAAATTTTTCTTCCTAGTATGTTAAGTTTAAATCCAAAACGAGTTTCTGTTTTAAATATTCAAAAAAGTTTAATAGAGAAAAAAACCTTTAACAATTCTGATGTTATTGAAGTTAAGAATTATTCTTTTGGTGATCTGATTTCAGTTTATAGAAAGATTAATGGATCTAAGAAGTTTAATTATGTTGAAATTTATGACAAAGGGGTTTTAAAAGTTAAGAGAGTTATTTTAGATGATAGTTTTGATATCTATCATAACGTTAATTAGCTTTTGAGAATTATTGATGCATAGAAAAATTTTTATTATTTTTATGTTAATTTTTTCATGCAGTACAATAAAAGACATAGATGACAAACGAATTTATTATATCCCATCTGAAAGCATAAATAAGCATATTGAAAAAAATAATTTTGAGATTGCTCTTTCAAGTTATTACAATCTAAAAAATAGTGGTTTTAAAATGGATCAAGGTATTCTAGACTTAAGAGATAAAGCTTTGTCTGGCATTCAAAATGAATACTTTAAGTTTTGTAAGGAAAAAGATTATGAGAGCGCACTCTTTAAGCTTGAGACTTTAAATTTGTTTGGTATCATGCTTCATGAGAGTAGAGAACAATTGATTTTAAAGCATCTTGAGAGTTTAAAGCGCAAGGACCCGATGCTTGCAAGTTTTTTTGCAAAATATTATTCATTTGATAATACTTTTGATTCTTTGAAAAAATTTGTCATTAATAAAAAATCTCCCTCAAGAAATGTCTTGCTTGATACGGCTGTTTTAACAGTTTGGGTGGATATGGGAACTAAAATTGTAAATGGCCATAGGTTGCCAAATATTGCCGTGGGTTCTGCTTTTGTTGTTGATAATCTTAAGGGGTATGCTTTAACTAATTATCATGTAATTAGTTCTCAGGTTGATAATGATTACAAAGGAGTTTCCAATCTTTATGTCAGACTTCCAAGAGGCAAGGGCGAAAAACTGCCTGCAAAAGTAATTTCTTATTCAAAGAAAATGGATCTTGCTTTAATTAAGGTCTCTTTTAAATTAGAGCATCAATTTAATTTAAATTATTCTTCGAATATTAATATTGGAGATAGAATTTATGCTATGGGTTCTCCTATGGGATTTGAGAAGACTATTACTTCAGGAATAATTTCTGGAAAGAATAGAAACTTGTTATCTGTGGGTGATTCTTATCAAATTGATGCTGCTATTAATCAGGGAAATTCTGGTGGGCCTGTGGTAAATGAAGGTGGCGAATTTGTTGGACTTACATTTGCTGGAATTTTACATTCACAAGGTCTTAATTTCGTTATACCTTCAAAATGGGTTTTAAAGGTCTTGCCATTTATGTATGAAGGTGGAATTTTGAGAAATAAATGGTTGGGATTTACTTTTTCTGAAAGTTTGAAAAATTTGGAAATATCATATATAGCTCCTAATTCTCCTGCAGATATTGGTGGGTTGAGGAGTGGAGATTCTATTCTTAGTGTTAATTCCTTGAAATTTGATAGCTTAAGAGAGCTTCAATACTATATTTTGCAAAGGAGATCTATGGTGAGAATTAGGTATAGAAGAGATAATAAAGAGTATGAGAGTTATTTGTATCCACAAGACCGACCAGAAGATATTATTGAAAGTATTGTAGAGAGTGATTCTTTTAAAAATTTGATGGGAGCTTTTTTGGGATTAAATTTGAATTTGATTTCTGGGAGAGAGTATAGAGTTGCTAAGGTATTTTCAAATGGTCTTGGTGATGAACTTAATTTTAGGGCAAATGATGAAATTTTTGTTTATTCTTTTAACTATCTTATGGATAAGAGATTATTTGTCTTATTGCTTTATGTTAAAAGATTGTTTTCAGGATATTTAGGAGCTCCTTTGCAGCTTGTTATTCCCTTTGATTCTCTTATTTTTGTATAAAAAATTATTTAGTATGTTTGGAGTTGATTTTAATGAGCTTTTATTTGAAATTAGTTAGTGGAGATACTGAGTCCAAACTTGATAATATTGTTTCTATTAGTCATTTTGATTTTCAAGATAATTTAAATTTAATGCTTATAATTGGTCCTATGGGTAGCGGTAAGACAGAATATGCTGCTAAGATTTATAAAGATTCTCTTATTATTAAGAATAAATCTCCTAAAGTGTTAAATTCTATTACCAAGGGACGTAGAAACAGAGCTAATGTATTTTTTATTAGAAATATTCTTGATAAGAAAAGATTTAAAAATTATCCTCTAAATGTTATTCCTTATAGGGGAGGTGGGAGTGATAGGGTTGATGGAGTTGATTTTGCAGGTAGTTCTTTTGATGTAGGCCAATTAATAGATGAAAATCCTGAATATGGGACTTTTATTATTGATGAAACTTGTTTTTATGATGAGCGTTTGGTTTTTATTTTAAATAAAATCGCATTGGATTCAAATGTATTATTTATACTTCCTACTTTACTTTATAATTTTAGAAAAGAAATGTTTAATAATACTGCTAAACTTTTAATAGAATATTCAGATAAGATTTGTCGTCTTGGTGCTTATTGTGAGCATGTTGATTGTATGGATGAATCTTTCTTAACATACAGATATTATTTTTATGGAGGAAAGGAAATAGCTGCACCCTATTTTGATCCTTTGTTGATTGTTGGTGGTGATGAGATTGTTGAGTCTGCTATTTATCCAAATTATGCTACAAGGTGTTCTAGGCATCATTATCTTGTTGGTAGAGAATATTTTTTTACTGTTCTTAAACCTTTTGCATTATTGTATGCTCAAGGTGATAAAAAATTGCTTGAGAGAGAAATCGTGGATTTAAGCAGTAATGCGAGGAATGCAAATTTTGAAAATTCTCTTTTGATTGAATCTAGAGGAAGATATGATATTGCGGTTTTGGAAAATTTGTTAAAATTACCTTTTTTAGCAGAGAGAGCTTTAATTACACTTTCATTGGAATGTAATATTCTTAGTAAGAGAAATTTGAAAGAGCTTATTGATAAATTTTCTCTTAGTAAGGATTATATTCAAAAAGTAATTGTTTCAAAAGAGCATAAATGGATTTTTTAAAAAATATTAATAATAATTTGGTCTTTTTTGAAAGAACTCTTTTGTTTTTTCTATACGTATTAATTCTCTTTTGATTATGTCATAGTAGTTAAGTTCTTTCATTTCAATTCTATGATATTCATCTTCCCAGTTTGTTATTCCATCGCTTTGCATTTTAGTAAATTTATACTTATGCAATTGCTCGTGGTACTTTAAAGCTTCTGTATAGTAACTAGCAGCTAGTTTATAAAAATTCGTGGCTTGATTTAAGTTTGCAAGAATTCCCTTCTTTTTTGGGGTTTTATAAAAATATGTATGTCTTGTATCAAATAAGTTGCCTAAATACAGATGTTGCTTAACAAGAAGCAGATTTACATGCATTTTAAAGAGAAGCTTATATTTATTCCATTCTTCTCTTGTTTCTACTTTTGATAAAGAATAGTTTGGATTTCCAAATGGGTATTTTAATGCATTTTGTAAAAAAAATATATTTCTTTTATAATCATCGGGGGTTTTTTTCATTTGCTCATTGAAAATGACATACCATTGTTCAGCATAGAAAAATTTTGATGATGCATTTATATTGGTTATGAGTAGAATTGAAAATATTACTAGACATAATACAAAAAAGTTTTTATAAAACATGCTTTGTATCCTTTCCTTTATTTTAATAATATTAAAATTTTATTAAATCAAAAATTTTTATTGTGCTTGTTTCTAAGTCTTCTTTAGTTAAGTTTTCAATGTATACAATATCAATTAAGTCGTCAAAAATTTTGAGCATTTCTGTGTATCTAGAACTGATGTCTTTGAATTTTGCTTCTTCAAATTCAAAAAGATCAGCTTGTATTCTATTTTCTTGAATGCGCTTGTATGCGATACTGGGATCCGTTTTTATGAAGAATAGTTTTTCAGGAAGTGGGAAGTCTCTGTTTAGTTTATATCCCAATTCTCCTTGATATACTATAGATGAGAATAAATATCTGTCGGTTATTACTTTTGTTTTACCTTTGTTTAATATTTCTAGTATTCCATTTTTTGTATTGTACAAATGTTCATATCTGTCTGCTGCGTACAAGTGTGCCAGTGATACCCGTCTTAAGGGATTTTTAAGATTAGTTAGTTGCTTTCTTATGAACTTTCCAATTATTCCTTGTGATGGTTCTTTTGTGAAATGGTACTTTAATTTGTTATTACAGAGTTTTTGTAGTTTTTGAATTATGCTTGTTTTACCACTTCCATCAATTCCTTCTATGCAATAAAAATTTTTTAAGATCTTATTCACAAAAATTATCTCCTTAGATGTCTTGAGCAATTAGATACTTACTTAAGTATTATATAATATATATGCATAGATATATGAATTTGTTTTTTGTAAGAAATAAGATTACTCTATCTTTTATTTTCTCAATTTTAGTCTTTATATCAATTCTTGTGGTTTTTATTTTATTTATTCAAGCTCAAGTCTATTCCGCTAGATTTTTTGTTATAAGTTATCTTGAATCAAAATCAGGCCTTAAAATCAAATATGATAAGATTGCCCCGTATTTCTTATCTTCAATAAAAATAGATAATCTGGAATTGAGTTTAAATGATAAAGATAAAATATTAATGAATACTGTTAAAGTCAATTTGGATTTATTTAGACTGCTATTAGGAGATAAAAACATTATTTTAGATGTTTTCGTAAGGGGTAGTACCTTGAATTTTGATTTAAATGATTTTAAGTTTCTTAAATCTCAGAATTCGCATTCTCATACATTAAAATTGAATGCTGATGGTACTAATCGTGGAGTGCTTGGTAAAATGTTTAATTCCTTTAATAGTCTTCATATGCATTTAGAAGATATTGATATGAATCTTAAACTAACTTCTGAGAAGTTTGTAAGATTTCAGATTAAGAGTTTTGCATTAAAGACTATTGACGATGATTTTTTATTTAGTTTTATTGTTGATTTTAGTTCTCTTGCGGTTTTAAATTCCGATGTTAGTCATGAAAATATTCTTGATTCAACTTTTTATTTTGAAGGTAAATTTAAAAAAGATCTTGAAGATGGATATATTAATTTTAGTTTTTTAAAATTGCATACAGGTTATTTTGCTTTGCTTGAGCAAGGATTCCAAATAAATTATTCGAAGGGAAATATTGAAATTTTTAATATTATAAGAGAAAATATGGATTTTAATTTAAGATATGATTTTAATAAGAATTTTTTACGATTGGATGCTTTATTCTTTGATGTAAATCTTTTGAATTGGATAAGCCTTAATGAAAATTTGAGTAATTATAACAATTATCTTGATACAAGTTTAAATGGTCAGTTGGCATTTTCTTATGATTTTAAAGATAAAGATTTGCGGTATGCATTTTTATTAAATTCATCTTCAAAGGCTAACATGGCAGATAAGGAGATTCAGGGAGTAAAAGTACAAATTAAAGGTAATTCAAAAGTTGCAGATATACAAAATGCTTTTGTAAAACTTAAGAGAGGATTTATTGGCTATAAAGGCTATTATTCTTTAAAAGATTTAGTGCCAATAGGGAGGCTTGATTTTAGATCTGCAAAATTTTTTAAGTTTAAGGATATTAATGGACATTTGGATTTTAGTAAGGAAGCTCAATATTTTTGTGTAAAATCTGATGACTTGAAGGTTGGTAGGCTTAAAATTCAAAATTTGAATATGAAAACAAGTTTTGCCCAGGATAATATTCATGTTGATTATTTGCTAAATTTTGCTAACAATAATTCTAGAATTTTATTAAAGGGTGATTTTAATAAGGAAAATTTGAACCTTAATTTAGGCATTAAAGAGTTTCCTATGCTTTTTTTGAAGGATATTCTTCCAGAAACCCTCATGACTAAAGTTATTCCTGAATATTTTTTGTCGGGCAAGTATTTAAATTTGACTTCAGATTTTGATTTTAACACCGTTGATTATACCAAGAGCAAGTTAAATAGTCTCAATTTTGCTGTCTTATCAAAATTAGATGATTTTAATTTAATATTTGATGCAAGTGGAGAGAATGAGCTTTATAAGGTAAAACGCTTTAATTATAGTAGTGGGGATTATAATGTAAATTCTAGTTTTTTGATACAGTTGTTTAATGATAGTTTTAAGATAAATACTGAAGTTAATTATTTGAACAGGAATTATCCTTTGTATTTTGAGTTGAATTTCAAAGATAGGCATGTTAACTTGCAATTTTCACCTAAGGCACAATTCAGTTTAACTTATTCTGATGCATCTATAATTTATTTGTTTGATATTAATGATTTTCGTTTTTATAATGGAAATTCTGAAATTTTGTTAAATGTCAATTCTTTTGGAGATTATCAAATAATTAATAATGATTTGAATGTTACGATTCCTAAGTTTAGCTTAGATAAGATTTCTGGGGATCCTGCTTATAATTTTAATTTTAGCTTTGAGGGTTTATATAAGGATAAAAAAGTTAGTCTTTCAAATATTAGATTTATAAACGGGATTTCAAATTTACAAGGACAAGGCCATTTTAATTTAGATGATAAACTTAGTGGTAATTTGAACTTGTTTTCTAATTTGGATTCAGAGCGTTATTTTTTAGGTGTTGATTCTAATGAAGATGGCAGTTATTTTGTTGGTAGATTTCAGGGGTTCGATTTTAATAATTTAAAATTCTTTTCGTTCGTAAATGGAAAGATTAATGGTAATTTTATCCTGAGTTTTAAAGATAGTGATTTATTTAATTATTCTCTTAGTGCTTATCTTGAAACAGATGGCCTCTCTTTGGTAGGTGTTCCTACGTATTGCTCTTTGAATTTGGGATTGGTTGATAATAATCTTAATATTTATAATATAAAGGCGAGTCAAAATGAAATAGAAATTCTGACAGGTAATTTCAGATATGATATTAAGAATTCTATTGGGATTTCTAGTCTTAATATTAATAGCAACCTTTTTTCTTCAAGGGTGAATGCAAGTTTTCAGAAATTTGAAAATAAAACCGAGGAAGAATTTGGTATTTTAAAGAGCGAAACTAATGGAGAGATTTCTTTAAGAGAGCTAAGATATAAAGATAAAAATCTTTCTGACCTTACAATTGAACTTAATAATAACCTTGAAAGGTTTGTCATGTCATCAGTTGAATATGATCTGCTTAGTTGTTTATATGAATATAATGATGGTAATTTTAATGTTAGATTAAATGATTATTTGCCCCTTAGTTTTATTGCCTCAGGTAATATTTCTAGAAATAAAATTACCAGTAATATTCAGGATATTAAATTTGACTCAAAATTAATTACGGAAGATTTATTGGGGTCAAAAACTTTTTATAATATTAAAGAGCATTTTGTTCTCTATGATCTTAATGTAGCTGGCACATTGGATGTTAATGGTGATTTATATAATCCAAATCTTAATGGAGAGTTTAGAGTAGTACATGGCTTAATAAGTACTGAATATTTAAAATTATCTAGACAGTATGGAAAGAGTAGAATTTTAGAGCTAATTGATGTACCAGTTATTATTAAAGATAATAGTGTAATTATTGAGAACAAATTTAATTTAGACTATTATTCTGATGTCAATATTGCTGCTCATCTGAATCTAAATTTTCTAAGTGATAGTATTGTTGATTATTATAAGATAGATATTGGTGCTTCTGGTAGTTCTGGAGTGCCTATTAAATTTGATAAAGTAGCTATAAATTTTGTTGGACATGCTTCAGGTAATTTTTTTATTGAAGGTAATTCTGAAGAGATTATGTTTAGAGGAGATCTAAGTGTTTCAAATGCTTGGGTTTATTTACTTGAAAATTCAATTGTTGATCTATTAATAGATCCATATAAAAGGTCAAGGAAAGTTGTAGCATCTGATGTTAACTCTAAGGGTTTAGATATTACTACAGATCTGAAAATCAATTTTGATAGTAGCGTTGCTTTTCATTGGCCAGATAATAAGATTTCTTTCTTGAATGCTATTATTGCAAGAGGAAATAAGCTTGAGGTTAAATCTGATACTAAGACTGATGATTTTATTCTTAAGGGAGATTTAAATATTGCAAGTGGTTCTTTCAATTATAATAATAAACAATTTGTTTTCAGGGGTGTTTCATATATATCTTTTAATGAAAATAAGAATAAATTTGATCCATGGGTAAAGGCTGAGGCTACAAATGTGATTAAAGATGGTAATGAAAATTTGTTGATAACAATGAGTATAGATGGTCCTTTAAGTTTGTGGAATCTTAGTTTTTCATCTTATCCTGCTCGAACGGAACAAGAGATCAAATATCTTTTATCAAATGCAATAATTGGAGGTGAGCATGGACTACAGTCAGCAGGTACAAATACAGCTGAAATGGCACTTGGATTAGCTAGTGATATTCTTGTTGATCTGATAGTACAACCTATTGAAGATTATATGCGTTCTGTATTAAAATTAGACCTATTGAGTATAAAAACGGATATATTAAGGAACGCCATTGGTATCTTGGGCAGTTCAACAACTTTTGCAGGCGTGCTTGATAAAACAAATGTTAAAGTGGGGAAATATATTGCCGATGGTGTTTTTGCTAAAGCAGGATTTGGATTTTTAAAAGAAGAAGTAACACCGTTTTCTCAGAATTTAAATTTTAGTATTAATTTTGGTCTTGAGCTTGATTCACCATTTTTCTTTGTTGACTATATTTTTGATTATAATTTTATGAAATATGGTCATGGCATAGGAAATCAAATATCTATTTTTTGGAAATTTAAATACTGAAGCTATGTAAGGGGTTTAGGGTGCAGCTATTTAAAATCTTTATTTTTGTGGTTTTCATCTTGTTTGTATTTAATTTAGGATATTCTCAAGAGAATTATAAGGACAAGATGATAAAAAGTATTGACTTTAATGGGCTTAAGAATATAAAAGAAAATGACCTTAAATTTATTTTGAATGTTTATTTGGGACAAACTTATTCCGATGAACTTTTTGATAGGTTGCAAGTTGACCTTTATGCTCTTGATTATTTTGAGGGACTTATTCGACCTGAGTTTAGAATAGAAGATGATAAACTTGTAATTACATTTTTTGTGAAGGAAAAGTCTTTAGTAAAAACTGTTACTTTTATTGATGATAGTGGGATTTTTTGGAATAGTGAACTGCGTGACAAATCAGATGTTAAGGTAAAAGAGGCTTTAAATCTTTCAAGAATTAAAAAAAGTGTTGTTAAATTTGAAGAAATGTACAAAGATGCCGGGTATCTTGATGTTACTGTTGAATTTGATATTAAAGAGGAAAATAGCTTAGTAGATATTGTGTTTAAAATTAATGCTGGTCCTAAGTATGTTGTTAAAGAGGTTTCTTTTGAGGGAAATTTGAATTTTAAGAGCCGTATTCTTAGAAAATATTTAGTGTCAAAACCCTCATCTTTATTTGCTGATGGCAAGTATTTAAAGTCAAATGTTGATAAAGATAAAATGCGACTTGAGTCTTATTATAAAAATAATGGATATATTAATGCCAAGGTTGTAAATAATACTGTAGATATACGAATTCCTAGTGATTCTAAAAAAATGGAGAGAGAGGTTTACTTAAAATATTTTATTTCAGAGGGTAATATTTTTAAATTTGGTAAGTTTGAAATTACTGGTAATTTGGTTTTTAAATTAGAAGAATTGCAATCCCTAATTACTTTTAGGGAAGGAGATATTTTTGATGATTCAAGATTTGAGCAAGATTTTGCAAAAATTAGGGATAAGTATTATTCCGATGGTTATATCTTTACAGAGATTGTGCCTTCTCGAACGATAAGAGATGAATTTGTAGATTATTCTATTAATATTTTAGAAAAAGAGAAAGCTCATATTGAGTCTATTACTGTCTCAGGTAATAAGAAAACAGCTTCCCATGTAATACTTAGAGAAATTCCACTAATGGAGGGAGATGTTTTTAGTTTGGAAAAACTTCGGATGGGAATGCTTAATTTGCAAAGACTTGGTTATTTTGGAAATGTTATACCCGATGTTGTTCCAAGTAGTATTGAGGGTTTAATGAAAATAAATTTTGTTGTCGAAGAGCGGGAGACAGCAAGCTTGAGATTTGGTATGAATTTTGGTGGGGTTAGTAATTCTTGGCTTCCATTTTCAGTTTTTGGACAGTGGGAACAATCTAATTTTCTAGGTGAAGGGTATGCTCTTTCTGCAAGACTTAATCTTGCTTTCTCAGAGCAAAGCTTTAGGTTGATGTTTGAAGATAATTGGTTTATGCAGACTAGATGGACTCTTGGGGGATTTATTGATTTCTCACATTCTATAAATACAGCTTATCAGGATATTAATGGGCCTATATTTATAGGCAAAAAGGAAGTTCCAGATCCTTTTGTAAGTTGGGAAGCATATAATAATGATAAAAATTTTTCGGATTTTAATATTATGAATTATTCTTTAGCTAAATTTAGTATTAGTGGGTTTACTGGCTATACTTTTTCTAATTATCTTGGAAAGCAGTCATTTGTTGGAACTGTTCAAACTGCTTTGAAATATGTGTATTATGATAATAATGTTAATAGACCTTCAAATTACTATTTGAGGGATAATTATAATACTATTAGATTTGAAAATTCTTTTGGTATTAGTGTTGCGTGGGATACAAGAAATTCCCAGTCTTTATCTAATAATGGTTTTTTGCTTAAGCAACAATTTGATTTTTTTGGGGGGTTTTTACTTGGACAGAGTCATTTTTCAAAATCCACAACGACTTTTGAGAGATATTTTTCTCTTTTAGGGTATCAGGATGTTTTTACTCCATATTTTGATTTAATTTTAACTTTAAGAAGTGTTTATTCAAATGTTTTGCCGCCACTTGGAAATGGTTTTGAAATAGAAGTACAGCCACATCATCTTATAGTTATTAGTGAAAACTTTATGATTGCAAGAGGATGGGGCACTTTGAGCAATATTTATAGTTCGTTTGTAAATACTCTTCAGATATCAATGCCTTTGATTAAGAATATTTTGGTTTGGGATATTTTATTTTTAGATATGGCTTCATATTCTCTAGAAGGGCAAGAGAATTCTTTATTTGTTCCTTTTAGTAATTTTATTTTTAGTTGGGGCTTTGGAATTAGAAGTGTTCTGCCTCAAATGCCTTTGTCTTTTGTAATAGCTTATCCATTTTATTTCAGTAATGAAGGCGTTAATAGATATTATAATTATTCTGGAGGGTTTAAATTTTTCTTAGCCATTGATATGAGATACTGATATAATTTAGTTAGCTTTTCATAAGGAGGGTTGTTATGGTTTCCATGATGCTTTTATTTGCATGTTTTTTTCCATTAAATCTTTTTTCAGTTAATGTTACAAAAGTGGGTATTGTGGATTTTGAAAAAGTTGTAATTGGATTTTTAAGTCCGCAATTAAAGTCTAATCTTGAGCAGTTAAAAAATCATTATCAAGATAAAATAGATACCTTGAATTCTGAGATTAAGGATTTGAGAAAAATGTACGATGAATCTGTTAGTATACATGATTTAGAGAATGCCAAATCATATGGCAATCAATATAATTTAAAGATTGATGAGCTTAAGAAGCTTAAAAACTTGGCTAAGAGCAATCTTGAGCAACAGAAACAGATTAATATAAACAGCCTAAATAGCGATGGGTTACTTTGGGGTAAAATACTTAATGGTATTCAATATGTTGCAGAAACTAATGGCATTTCTTTGGTGATGAAAAAGGATAATCCCTATATTCTTTATTATAATAGTACAGTTGATGTAACAGATGATGTCATTAAGTATTTGAATGCACAGTAGTACATTACTAGAATTGCTCTTTAATTTTTGTTTTCTTTCTTAAGTCTTCTAATTAGAGTGCAAAATTCTTTTTTGTTATCTCTATTGAGGCTTGAGAGTGAAATATGTGATTTTAACATTGATTTAAATATTGTATTTTTATGTGTATTGAAGCAAAGATATTCTTTCATTTCACTTCTTTGTAATTTTTCCTCTTTATTTTCTATTTTTAATATCTTTTCAAGACCAAGGGATTTTAAGTTTTTAAGTGCTTCTTTGCTGGAATTTATGATTTTGAAGGTTTTTTTGTGTTCATTGCTCTTATTATTAATATATAGCAGCACTCCCATAAAAGTTGAATCTAAGTATTTTGTTTCTGATAAATCTATATATAATTTATTGATTTTATCGTTGTTATTTATAAATATATTTTTAATAAATATTTTAAAATTGACAGAATATAAGGCAGTAAATCTGTTAATTAATTTTATGAAAATAGAATCGTCTCTACACACGTAAAAGACATTGCTTTGAGAAGTATCATTCATTTTGCATTCTTTTTGATAATTTTAAGTATATTGTAAAGTTTTAATAATATCAATTATAATTTTAGTATTGTTTATATGAAAAAAGATGTTACGCCGATGATGAGGCAATATTTGAGTATTAAAAATAAACATAAAGACGCTATTCTGTTTTTTAGAGTAGGTAGTTTTTATGAAATGTTTTTTGATGATGCTCTTGAGGGAAGTAAGCTCTTAGGATTAACTTTAACTAAAAGAGAAGATATTCCTATGTGTGGAGTGCCTTGTCATACAAGTAAAGAGTATATAAAAAAGTTAATTCTGCTTGATAGAAAGGTTGCAATTTGTGAGCAAGGAGGAGTGCAGACGGATCCTAAAGGTCCTTTGGAAAGAGAAGTTGTTGAAGTTATAAGCCCTGGAGTTGTGGTTGATGAAGATTTTTTGCAAGATGATGTTAATAATTATTTGGTAGCTATTAGTGATTATAAGGATTATTATTCATTTTCTTATATAGATTTGTCGACATCTAGACTTGGAATAATCCTTTATGAGGGAAGTTTTTTAGAAAAGTTAAGACGGGATATTGAGAAGTATTCTCCAAAGGAAATAATAGTTTCAGAGAGTTTTTATTATAAGTATTTAGAAAAGCTTGCTCTTGATCGGTTTTTAGTTAACAAGGTTCCCCATTGGCATTTGGACAAAGATATTGCCATAAAATCGCTAAAAGATCATTTTAATGTTCTTAGTTTGAGTGCTTTTGGGTTTAAAGAGGACGAACCTTATTATATTTCATCTTTTTTGATAATAGATTATATAAAGAATAACTTAAAGAATTTATTGATCAATATTGATACTATTTATATTAATAGTGATTCTGAATATATGTTTCTTGATGATGTTACTCAAATAAATCTTGAACTTGTTAAAAACAACAATGATCTGACGGCTCGTTATTCTTTGTATTCAGTATTAAATGATTGCAAAACCCCAATGGGGAAGAGACTTTTAAGAGAGTATATATTAAATCCGCTTTTAGATATTGCTGCAATTAACAATAGATTAGATCATGTGGAATTTTTAAACAATAATGTTAATTTAAGTATAAAATTGAGAGAGATTCTTAGTAATGTTTGGGATATTGAGAGAATAATTTCAAGACTTCAAATGAGGAAATATGCTAAAAAAGATTTTTTATTTATTAGGGAAACTCTGATAGCATTTTTTTCAGTAAAGAGACTACTTAATGAATATTCTTTTAATTATTGGATATTCGATGTTAACGATGAGGGTGATATAAGAGGAATTTACTCTTTAATTGATTGTGCCATTTCAAATGAACAAGATGAGCTTATTAAACAGGGGTATAATTCTGAAATTGATCGTTTAAGAGAGCTTAAAAATAATGCAAGCAAGTATGTTGATGATTACCTTGATTTTGAGAGAAATTTTAGTAAAATTAATAGCCTTAAAATTAAGAGAATTAATGTTCGAGGTTTATTTTTTGAGGTTACAAAGAGTTATTATGGACAAGTTCCATCTCATTTTATAGAAAGTCAGACTTTAAATTCTGTTAAAAGATATAAAACTAATAAGCTTATTGAACTTGAGAGGGATATTAATGATGCTGAAGATAATTTGTTATCTCTTGAGCAAGAAATATTTGATGAGATAGCTTTAAAAGTTGTTAAGTATAGTACGGTTATTAAGAAAGTTGCTGAGTTTTGCGCATATATTGATGTGGTTTCTAATTTTGCGTATTTAGCTAAGAAAAATGAATATGTAAGGCCCACTTTGACTAATAATAAAGAAATTATTCTTGAGTGTGCCAGACATCCTGTTGTTGAGCATTATATGAAGGGAGTGGAAGCTTTTACTAGAAATTCCGTAAGGATTGATGGTGAGAAATATTTTTGTTTAATTACTGGTCCTAACATGGCAGGCAAATCAACTTATTTGCGTCAGACTGCTTTAGTTGTTTTAATGGGACATATTGGTTCTTTTGTTCCTGCCAATAAAGCCATAATAGGGATTACAGATAAGATTTTTTGTAGGATCGGAGCAAGTGATAATATTTCCAAAGGTGAATCTACGTTTTTAGTAGAGATGAATGAAACGGCTAATATTTTAAGAAATGCAACGCAGGATAGCTTAATAATTATGGACGAGGTTGGAAGGGGTACTAGTACTAATGATGGGCTTGCTATTGCATGTTCAATTGTTGAATATATTTTAGAAGATATCAAGGCTAGAAGTTTATTTGCAACCCATTTTCATGAACTCTCAGCTATTAATCATGATTCTTTTGTTAATCTTTCAATGAAAATTGAAAGACAAGGTAATGAACTTATCTTTTTAAGAGAGGTTGAAGAGAAACCTTCTCTTAATTCTTATGGAATTTATGTTGCTCGCATAGCTGGGATACCTTTAAAAGTTATTAAGAGGGCTAATATTATTCTTAAAAGCTTAACTAGTCGAGAGAACTTGTGTGTGTCGGAATTTTTTACTTCAGCCACTTCTGTTGTTAATGATGGTGAGGACACAATGGAAGAAGATTTAAGTTATGAGTTGGATCTTAATGCTTATTTAGAGCTTAAAAATTTGATTTCTAAAATAGATATCAATAATATTACTCCTTTTCAAGCGATGAATTTACTAAGTGAAATAATTTTAAAGACTAAGATGTAAGCATGTGGATGTGGAATTGGGTCGTATTAAAAAACATATTTCTTCCCCTTTGTTCTTGTTGTCATAAGAATTATGTTTACTTGAATGCTCTTTGTAAGGATTGTATTGAATTCTTTCATTTTGATGTTAAGTCAAGAGATGATTTTTGGTATTTTTTTGAATATAAAAGTGAGTATAAGAACTTGCTTCTTGCTTACAAGAGAGATGGACAAAGATTACTTGGTCAGTTTTTTGCAAATGGGATTTTGCAATTTCTGATGAGCATTGATTTTGACCTGGTTGTTAGTGTTCCTTGTAGCTTTAAAAGAAAGATTTTTTACGGCTTTGATCACATGGAATATATTGGAGATTTGTTAGGTAATAGTGGGATAAAGTATGTTAATGTTTTTAAACGAGGATTAGGCAAGAGTCAAAAGCTATTGCGCGGAGATTTAAGGCATAGTAATTTAGAGAATAAAGTTAAATTAAAATTGAAGTATAGAAATATTGAGTTTAAAAGGGTTGTACTTATTGATGACATTGTAACAACAGGCTCATCTATGACTTTTTGTAGAGATGTTCTTATAAAACATGGTGCTTGGAGTGTGATAAAGCTATCACTTGCGAGGGTTTAGTGATTATTGGTGTCTTGACATTTATTTTCATTAATGTTACTCTTAATTTGGATTGGTTATTTTATTTAATAAGGTTCTTTTCAAAAGAGCCTTATTATTTTTAGGAATATGATTGGTTAAAATTGTTGATAATAGTGAAGTTTACAATTTAATAAAGAATGTAACAGATCGATTGGGAATTGAAATTATAGAAATTAACACTTTCAGAAAAAGAGGTGAGGGTAGGGTTCAAATAGTTCTTTATAAGGGTGATGACTTCGGAGTTGATACGCTTTGTGATTTACATAAAATGATTTTACTTAACTTGGAGGCAGTTCTTAAATATAATTTTAGCTTAGAAATCTCTACGCCTGGGATAAATAGGAAAATTAAAAGTGATAGAGAATTTAAAATTTTTGAGGGTAAGAAGATTAAGTTAATGCTAGATAATGATTTTGAAGAAGGTTTTATTTTAAAAGCAGGAGCAGATAGTTTTATTTTTAAAACAGATAATAAAGAGGTAAAAGTTCTTTATAGTGATGTCAAGAAGGCTAAATTATCGTGAAGGAGTCTTGGATATGATAAAGGGTACTGGTCAAATGATTTCCAATATTGCTAGTGAGCGAGGAATGAGCATAGATGCTATTCGAAAGACGGTTAGGGAATCTGTAATGATAGCTTATAAGAAGTATTTTGGAACAAGTGAGAATGCTTTAATTAAATTTGATGAAGATACTGGAGATTTAGTAGTTTATTCTAAAAAAAAGATCGTAGAGGAAGTTCAAAACGATATACTTGAGATATTGCAAGATGATATTCAAGAATTTGAAGTCGTGGAAGATGGATATGCATATATTGAGATTGATCCCAAGATTTTTGATAGACTTTCAATTCAAGTCGCTAAACAGAGAACTAAGAGCGATTTGCAGGGAATCGAAGATAATGAGCTTTACTTAGAATTTAAACACAAATTGCATAAGATTGTTATTGGTTATGTTCAACAGAATAGAAATGGAGATCTTTATGTTAATCTTGGCAGTACAGATGGTGTTATCCCTAAAAAGTATCAATCTTCAAGGGAAGTTTATGGACTTAATGATAAAGTTCGAGTTCTTGTTTACAGTGTAAAGAAGGGTAAAAATGGAATAGAGGTAGTCTTGTCAAGAACTCACCCTAAATTTATTGAAGAACTTCTTACTCTTGAGATTCCTGAAATTGAAGAAGGTATTATTAAAATCCATAAGATAGTAAGAGATCCAGGTTATAGAACTAAGGTTGCTGTTTATTCTGAGAAAGAAGAGATTGATCCTGTAGGTCCTTGTATTGGGCAAAAAGGTGTTAGAATTCAATCAATAATTAAGGAACTTGAAGGTGAGAAAATAGATATTATTCCTTATTCTAGGGATATTAAAGAATTTATTAGAGATGCCTTAACTCCTGCTAAGATAGATAATGTATATATTGTTGATGAGGATTTACATAAAGCTTTAGTGGTTGTTAGTGATGAACAGCTATCGCTTGCAATAGGTAAGATGGGACAAAATGTTAGACTTGCAAATAGACTTCTTGATTGGGCAATTGATGTTAAAACTAATAGTCAGTTTGCGGAAATGAAAGCAAGTGGAGAGTTTAAACAAGAGACTTTTGAAATGTTTGACAAGATTCTTCAAGATAATGTTCAGGAAGATGAATTCGAGGAGATAAACAGGATTAGTGAGCTTAAGATTCTTGATAGTGATATTGTTGACAAGTTGATTGAAGCAGGTCTTGATGATATTGATAATTTTTTGGATGCTAGCGAGGAAAACCTTTTTGAGTTAGGAATAAGCTATGAAAAGCAAGAAGAAATCAATAAGATATTGAAGGAAGGGATGGTAATAATTGCTAATGATGATGATGGATCTATTGAAGGCATAAAAGATGAAGAAGAGTTGCTTTGTCCTGAGTGTGGAGCTGTTATTAATGAAAATATGACATTTTGTCCAGGTTGTAAGATAGGGCTTAGCTTTGAATTTGAAGAGGAGTAATAGTTTGTCAGAAAATATTGATGATGATCGCAGTGAAGATGAAAAAAAAATTAAGGTTGTTAAATTACGAAAGAAAGTGGTAAAGGTTGTAGCCCATACTGATAGAAATTTAAATAAATCAAAAGATGATTTTGTTGAACCTTCTAATTCATGGGGCAATCAAGATCCGAATAGAGGATATTCTTATGGTAATAGAGATAATAGGGGGGGCATGAGGCCCTCTTCTGTGCATAAAGATAAGGATAATACTGGTAGCCAGCAGCAAGGTAATAGAGGATATTTAGGGAGAACTAATACTAATACTTATAATAGGGATAATAGAGGCTATTCTTATGGCAATAGAGATAATAGGGGGGGCATGAGACCTTCTTTTGTGCATAAAGATAAGGATAATACTGGTAGCCAGCAGCAAGGTAATAGAGGATATTTAGGTAGAACCAATACTAATACTTATAATAGAGATAATAGAGGCTATTCTTATGGCAATAGAGATAATAGGGGGGGTATGAGGCCTTCTTCTGCGCATAAAGATAAGGACAATACTGGTAGTCAGCAGCAGCAAGGTAATAGAGGATATTCAAGTAGAGCTAATGCTCATAGTAGTAGTGGTGCTCAGACGTTTAGACGAGTAATAAGGACTAAGGTTATCTCTAGTGTTGCGATGTCACCTTCTGATTCTGATAATAAGGGTCTTAATAGGAAACTTGGTGAGAAGAAGAAGCAGCAACAAGAGAGTCAAAAAGGTTACAAGAGGAAAAAGGAAGAAATTGAGAGCCAAACAATAGAACAAAAAGTTTTTGATCAGCTTCAGAAAAAGAAGAAAGAAAATCTAGCAAATCCAATTCCTAAGTCAATTGACATTATGGGAACTATTACTGTTGCTGAACTTGCAAGAAAGATGAATTTAAAATCCTCAGATTTAATTGCTAAATTAATGACTTTAGGTGTAATGGCAACTATTAACGAGAAGATTGATTCTGATACTGCTACTATTTTGGTTGAAGAATATGGCTCTAGAGTGAATGTTGTATCAATTTATGATGAAACGGTTATAGAATCAGAGGAAGATGATGAGAGAGAAATGGTGGCAAAACCTCCTATTATTACAATAATGGGACATGTTGATCATGGAAAAACTAGACTTCTATCAGTGTTGCAAAATATTGATATAAATCAAACGGAGTTTGGGGGGATTACACAACATATTGGTGCTTATACTATTAATTATAATGATCATGAAATAACATTTTTAGACACTCCAGGACATGAAGCTTTTACTATGATGAGAAGTCGAGGGGCACAAGTTACAGATATTGTTGTGCTTGTTGTCTCTGCTGTGGACGGAGTAATGCCACAGACTGTTGAGGCTATTAATCATGCAAAAGACGCAAAAGTGCCCATTATTGTTGCAATCAATAAGATTGATTTGCCAGATTCGAATCTAGATAGAGTTAAACATCAGCTTTCAGAGTATGATTTGATTCCTGAAGATTGGGGTGGAAATACAATTTTTGTTGCAATTTCAGCTCTTAAAAATATTGGTATTACAGAACTTCTTGATATGATTATTTTGCAATCTGAAGTGATGTCATTGAAAGCAAACCCAACTAAAAGAGCTATTGGTAGGATTCTTGATGCTAAAATTGATTTAGGTAGAGGAATAGTTTGTTCTGTTATAATTGAGGATGGTACGCTTTCTATAGGAGATTCTTTTGTTGGAGGAGTCTATCATGGTAAGGTGAGAGCATTAATTAATGAGCGGGGAGTCTCTGTTAGAAGCGTTGGTCCTGCAAAAGCTATTAGTGTTTTGGGGTTTTCATCAATTCCTCAGGCTGGTGATCCATTCCAGGTTACAAAAACAGAAAAAGAAGCCAAATTAATTAGTTCTAAAAGACAAGATCTTAAAAAATATGAGAATGCTAAGAATGTAAAAAAAGTTACTATGTCAAACCTTTATGATTCAATTAAGGATGGAGAACTAAGAGAACTTAAGATAATTTTAAAAGCGGATGTGCAGGGTTCTGTTGAGGCTTTAAAGCATTCCCTTGAAAAATTGGCTAATAATGAGATTAGAGTAAAAGTTATTCATTCATCAGTAGGAGCAATAACTGAAACTGATATTAGTTTTGCAGCAGCAAGTGAAGCAATTATTATTGGTTTTCACGTACGACCTACGACAAAAGCACAATTATTAGCTGATCAAGAAAAAGTTGAAATTAGAAAATATAATATAATTTATGATGCAATTAATGATATTAAATCAGTTCTAGAAGGCATGTTGGAACCAGATATTGAACAGCAATTTATTGGATTTGCAGAAGTTCGTGCTGTTATTAACATCCCTAAGGTTGGAGTAGTGGCTGGATGTTATGTTTCACAAGGATGCATAAAACGGGATGCTGTGGCTAATGTTGTGCGAGAAGGATTGCAGGTGAATTCTGGTAAGATTGCTTCATTAAAGCGATTTAAAGAGGATGTTAAGGAAGTTAGTGCGCAATATGAGTGTGGAATTATGATTGATAATTATTTTAATATTAAGGAAGGAGATATCATTGAGGCCTTTGAGATTAAGAAAGTAAAGAGACGTTTTGGATCTTAAAGATTTGCTTTATTATTTTATGTATGGAAAAAGAGATAAGAAAATCGAAACTTGAGAGTTTGTTAGTTCAAGAGATTGGTAATTTAATATTGACGAAAGGCATTAAAGATCCTAGAGTTCATGAGTTCTTAACTGTTGTGAGAGTTGAGATTTCAAACGATTTAATAAATGCCAAAGTATTTATTGGCTCTATTAAAGAGGGCGCATCTCTTGATAATGCTGTTAAGGCATTAAATAATGCTAAGGGATTCATTCAAGGAGAGATTGTTAAACGTATTAGAGTTAGAAATACTCCAAAATTAAGTTTTTTAAGAGATGATACTATTTCTAAGGCTTTTTATGTTAATAAGATAATTGAAAATTTAAGTTTTAGTGACGAATAGTAAAATTTAGTGAATGGGATTATTTTATTAAATAAGAGAATTGGAATAACTTCTTGTGATACCCTTTTTCCTTTAAAGAGGTATTTTTCTACAAGTCGAGTTGGACATACGGGTACTCTTGATAAGTTTGCAAGTGGTCTTTTGGTTGTTTTAGTTGGCAAATACACCAAACTTTCAAATTACATTACATCTTTAGATAAAGAATATATATCAGAGTTTGAGTTTGGAATTGAAACTGATACCCTTGATCCTAACGGTAGAATAGCAAATAGGACAGATTATATTCCAAATTTGGAAGAATTAAGTCTTGGGATTAGGTCTTTTATAGGTGAGATTTATCAAATTCCACCCAAGTTTTCTTCAGTGCATGTTAAAGGAAAAAGAGCTTATAAGTTAGCTTTAAGTGGGGAGTATTTTGAGCTTCAGCCTAGAAAAGTCAATATATATGATATTCAGATCTTAAATTATAATGTTGATTCTCGTATTTTGAAATTACAAATAAAATGCTCTAAGGGAACTTATGTTAGAAGTATAGCAAGAGATTTGGCATTGTCTTTGGGGTCATTTGCTTATGTTAAGAGCCTTGAGAGAATTAAGATTGGAGATTTTAGATTAGATAATGCTTGTTTTTGTGAAGATTTCAATAGCAATTCTTTAATGAGTTTAGAATCTTTGGGGCTTTTTGAAAAAATTTATGTTGATAATAGTATGATTAAGCTTATTCGGAATGGTGCTTATATCAATGTTGTTATTAATGTTGGTGAGTTTAAGATTTTAAAATCTTACAATGAAGAGATATTAGCAATAATTTGTGGCATTGGCTTGAATAAATATAAGTATATTATTATTTTTTGATATTTAATTTCTGAAAACTAATTAGTAGTATAAATATTTTAAGAGCAAGATTATTAGTCTTTATCGCGGTGCCCTTTTACAAGTAATAGTAAGATAGAAATTTTTTTATAAGAAAGGGCTTAGTATGTTAAAAGCACGATCAATAATTGATTTGATTGATAGTTTATGCAACTTTGATAAAAAGTCTTTGGTTTGTTTTTGTTATTTGAATAAAAAAATATTATAATTTACTGTGAAGATTTTAATTATAGCAAGAAGGTCTATTTTAGGCTTTGCTATGATGGTATAGGAGTCATTTTTATGATTAGTAAAGAACAAAAACAAAAAATAATTACAGAGTTTGGAAAGAATCCAAATGATACAGGGTCAGTTGAAGTGCAAATAGCGTTAATTACAGATAGAATAAGGTATTTAACAGAGCATTTAAAGAGCAATAAAAAAGATCATAGCTCTAAGAGAGGTTTGTTAAAGTTGGTTGGTCAGAGAAGGAGTTTGTTAAGATATTATCAGAAAAAAAATTTGGAAGCTTACAGAACCTTAATAGCTAAACTTGGACTTAGAAAGTAATAAGGGGTTAATTTTGAGAAAAATTTTAAGATTGAAAGTTGGAAGGGAAGATTTAATTTTGGAAACAGGATTATTGGCTAAGCAAGCAAATGGAGCGGTTCTTGCTACTTATGGTGGTTCTACTGTTCTTGCTACGGTCTGTTGTTCAGATTCAGTTCGGGAAAATTTAGATTTTGTCCCTTTATCTGTTGAATATAATGAGAAGTATTATGCTGCTGGAAAAATTCCTGGTGGGTTTATTAAAAGAGAGGGTAAACCAAAAGATAAGGAAGTACTTGTTTCTAGATTAATAGATAGACCTATGAGGCCGCTTTTTGATAAGAGGTTTGGTAGAGAAATTCAAGTTGTTCCAACAACTTTGTCTACAGATCAGATGAATCCCCCTGATATTGTTGGGATGAATGCTGCTTTTGCAGCCGTTTTTTTATCGGATATTCCGTTTAATGGTCCAATTGCAGCTGTTAGGCTGGCTTATTTAAATAATGAGTTTATAGTAAATCCTTCTTTTGATGAGATACAAGATTCTATTCTAGATATTGTTGTTGCAGGAAGTTTGGATGGTATTACAATGGTTGAAGGTGGTGCTAATGAGGTTAGCGAGGAAGTATTGCTTTCTGCTATAGATAAAGCTTATGAATACATTAAACAAATTTGTAATCTTCAGAAAGAATTTGTATCTATAATAGGTGAGAGAGAGAAATTACCACTTGCTTATGAAGAAGGAGTATTTGAATTTAAGGATGAACTTAAAAATTTAATTTACTCTGAACTTAAGGATGCTTGTTTTGTTAAGGGCAAACTTAATAGAGATAAGGCTATAAAATTAGTTAAGCAGAAAGCTTATGAACATTTTTCTTCTATAAGTCAGGTCAATGAAGATAATGAATTCCTTTTTTATAAAGCTTTTGATGATTTTGAGAGAGAAATTGTTAGAAAATCAATCCTTGAGAATAATCTTAGAACCGATGGGCGTACTTCTACACAGATAAGAGATATTGTTGCTGAAGTTGATCTTTTAAAGAGAACCCATGGTTCTTCTCTTTTTACAAGAGGTGAAACCCAGGCATTAGCCGTAACGACTTTAGGCACAAGTATTGATGAGCAAATAATGGATGATATTGATGGTGATAAGCGTCTTAATTTTATGCTTCATTATAATTTCCCTCCGTTTTCTGTTGGCGAGACAGGTAGATTGATGACTGGCAGGCGTGAGGTTGGGCATGGGCATTTAGCTCAAAGGTCTTTGGAGGCCATGTTACCTAAGAAAGATGATTTTCCATATACTATTAGAGTGGTATCTGAGATATTAGAATCAAATGGCTCATCATCAATGGCTACAGTATGTTCTGGGAGTATGTCTTTAATGGCTGCTGGGGTTCCTGTTAAGGAGCAGGTTGCAGGAATAGCTATGGGATTAATTAGTGATGGCGATAAATATGTTGTCTTGAGCGATATTCTTGGAGAAGAAGATCATTTAGGTGATATGGATTTTAAGGTTGCAGGAACTAAGAATGGGATTACTGGCTTTCAAATGGACATTAAGATTTCAAATGTTACAAAGCAATTGATGAAGGATGCTCTTGAACAGGCACGAATTGGAAGAATGCATATTCTATCTATTATGGATTCTGTAATTTCAAGATCAAGAGACGATATATCTGTTAATGCACCTAAGATTGTTCAGTTGCAAATTGATATTGATAAAATTTCTCTTGTTATTGGCTCTACTGGCAAGACAGTTAAGGCAATTACGGATGAGTTTGAGGTTAGGGTGCAAATTGAGCAAGATGGTAGGATTACCCTTTTTGGAACTGATAGCTTAAAGATGCAAAAAGCTAAGGCAAAGATAGAGAGTATTGTAAGAGAACCTAAAATTGGTGAGATTTATGACGGGATCGTTAAAAAGATTAACAGTTTTGGAGCTTTCATTGAACTTACTCCTATTAAGGAAGGCTTTTTAAGCAACCGAGCAAGATCGAGGGATGATAGATATGGTGATATGAGGCATTCTAGATATGGCAGTGGCCGGCATTCTAGATATGGTAGGGATAATAGGAATACATTTGGTATGAATCCTCCAAGATTAGAGGAGGGCCAAATTGTGAAGGTCAAAATATCTGATATCGATAAGTTTGGCAAGATTGAGCTTGAATTAGTTAGAGATTAATAAGTGTTATGAAATTTGTAAATTATATAAATAATATTTTTAAAAATAAGCTTGTTTTTATGAGCTTATTTTTCTTTTTCTCATGTCTGACTAGTAGAGATACTAATTTATCTATTGTTGTCGATGATGTTCAAAATTCAAATGTTGATGAATTAGATGTTAATGAGAGAAGTCGTTTATTAGGACTTAAAGATGATGAATCTTTTTTCTTAAGTGATGCCTTTTTAAAAGAGGATAATTTTTATTTTAAGAGTGCTAGGGAAAGTTATGCCCAAAAAAATTTTGGCATGACCACTTACTATTTAAATAAAATAGTAAGTGATGAGAAAAGTTATGGTAAAGAATTACTAGCTAAAGCCAATTTGTTTTTTGGTTATGTAAATTATAATATGGGTGTTTATGATCTCTCTGAATATAATTTTGATAATTTTTTAAAATATTATAAATATTCTCATGCTAGTCTTAGGGCTGCTGAACTTAAATATTTTGTTAAGGATAGAATAGGTGCAATCTCTGCATTAAGGGATATTGATAAAACTTCTCTTAATGCAGACTATGATCGAGGAATTTATAATTTTTTGAATGATAAATTTGGAATAAATTATTTAAATTTAGAAGCTTTAGGATTTTTAGATAATAGTATTTTTGATATGTTTATTTCAGGGAGTAATATTTTTATTTCAAATATATTTGGTGGTCTCTTAAGATATGATGTTAAGAGCAATGAATATAAAGTTTATATTAAAGACAAGAAAAGTATTGTTTTAAATGGACTTAAAGGATTTGCAGAGCATAAAGGAGTTATATACGTTGGTGGCTCTAATGCTCTTTATTATATTGATGATTTGGAAGGTTCTATCAAGCAAGTTAAAATACCTTTAAAGGTTAACTTAAATAGTATACAAGTTTTGCTGGGCGCTAAAGATGGAATTTTTGTTGGTACTCTAGATTCTGGACTATGGTTTTATTCTGATGTAGGTGAGTGGACTTATATTAAAGTTGGTTCTAATAGGATCTCATCACTGTATTTAGATGAACAAAAAAATTTATTATTGATAGGAACAATGGATAAATCTATTTATAGCATTGATCTAGCTGATTTTAACAACGTTAAACATTTGAATTTTTTTAGCAAGGTAGAGAGTGAGAGCAATATTAATTTTATAAAGAAGCATGATGGTGGTTATTACGTTGGAACTTATGGAGGTGGTCTTTTTAAGTTAAATTTAGATAATCATACATATGTAAAATGTGACGTTAACAATGATCCTAGCATTGGGTATTTTCTTGATATGGAGATTAGGGATAATAAGTTATTATTTGCAACTTTTGAGCATGGTTTATTAATTTACGATACAGTAAACGCTAGTTGGGATTATCTAGGTCCTGGTGATGGGCTTATTAGTTTAAATTTAGTTAAAATTTTAAATTTTGATGATTATGTTATACTTGGAACTTTAAATAATGGTTTGGTTTTTGTAAATGAGAGTATTAAGAAACAATTATGAATCTTACATAATTACTGAATTTTGTAAGTATTTCTTAATTACTTTTTTATTTTTTTTCTTTGTTTTTTTCATAAACCAAATACTTTTTTTTATGAGAATACTTCTTCAAAACTATGTTCCTTTTTTCAAGGCTTTTATTTTTGTTATATATTCGCTTCCTATGGTAATTGCCCTTTCTCCTCCCTTTGCAGCTTTACTCTCAGTAATACTTACCATTTATAGGTTTAAACTTAATAATGAAATATTGGCTTTTAGATCAATTGGAATATCTATTTTTGATTTGTTAGTTCCATTTTTTAAATTAGGTGTGGTTATTGCATTAATTGCGTTTATTTTAAATGATTTTTTGCTGCCACTTGGTTCTATTGGTAGGTTAAAAATTTTTAATGAAATCAAAGAAGAAATACCTCATTTGATATTAAAACCCTATTCAAGCAAACAGTATGGAGATTTAATATTTGTATCAGGAGAGAAATCTGATACAGGATATAGAAATGTTACTTTTTTTGATAATACTAGACTTAAAGGCTATGACAGAATATTTATGGCAAGGGAACTTAATATTCAGAAAGAAAATTATCAGGTATATTTTATTTTGAACGATGTTTTATCAATTGCTTTAACAGAAGATGAGAGTGGATTTTATGACTATTTTTATGCTGATCGAATGAAATATTCAATTGATCAAGTCACATTTAGTGATAGTTGGCTGTTAAGTAATGTAACACCATCTCAGATGAGTATGAGAGATGTTATTAAACTTATTGTTAAGCAAGATAAGCTAGTTAAAGAGTTAGATATGAGAAATGATTTAGAAGAAGATCTTTTGCATTTAAATTTTTCAAATACTTATTTAAATTATTTGTATGCTACAAATAGCATTGTAGATGAGAATTATTTTCTTGAAAACTTAAATTATATGTATAATTTAAGTTTAAATTATAGTCCTTATGAGGATCTACTTGCTAAGAGAAGTTATGCTCTTTTTTATTTGGAATTTTATCAAAAAATAAGTTTACCATTGTCTGTTTTATTTTTCATCTTTTTAGCTTTCGGTATGGGTATGTACTCAAATAAAAAATATTCTATTATTCTTGAACTTGTGATTTCAATTCTTATTTGTGTTTTCTATTGGGTAATGTTTATTGGTGGAAAAGTTTATACTGTTCAGTATGCCCCAAATCCTTTTCTTGTTACTGTTTTGCCAAATGTGGCTTTAATTTTTGCAGGTTTAATACTTTTTTTGAGACTTTTAAAAAAATGAAAGTAGATAAGCTTTTTGTAAATAATATATCATTAACTTTTTTGTTTATGAATTTTCTCTTTGTGATTTTAATTGTGCTTTTTGATTTATTTACAAATCTTTTTACTTATCTTGATCATAATCTTAGTATTAGTGATATCATTTATATTTATTATCTTTATTTGCCGAAATGTTTTTCAGATGGTTTAGCTTTGTCTTTTCTTTTTGCCGTTTCTAATCTTATTGGCAATCTTTCTATGAGAAATGAAATAATAGGACTCTTTAGTTGTGGTATTTCTATTTCTAGAATATTAAGATCGATAATTATGCTTAGTGTTTTTATTTCAGTATTACTCTTTTTTTTTGACAATTATTTGGTTATAGATACTGTTACTAAAAGGGATGCTTTTCTTAAAAATAGTATTGGCAGTAAAGGTGCAAATGATAGGAATATAATCATTAAAGATTTTGCAAGAGAAATTTATAATATTAGGCATTATGATATCGAGAATGATATTATTGCTAACTTGATGATTATTTTAAAAGATCAAAATGATAATTTTAAAAAAAGGTATGATATAAGTAAGGCTGAATGGACCAATTCCAGGTGGCGGCTTTATGGTGTAAGAGAATTTTCTAAGGTAGAACGAGATGTGATAGAGAAATTTCATGAGGTTCTTGATGGTGGGGGGATTGTTAATTTAGAGCCTGAATATATTAAAATCATTATGCTTTCTTCAAAAACGTTGAATTTTTCAAAGCTTATTAGCTGGATTGGTGCCCTTAGAAGAGAAAATTTGGATTCTTCTGAAGCTTTATTTGATTTTTTCAGCAGAATATTTTTTTCATTTAGATTAATACTTCTTAGTTTTACTGTGGGTTTTGTAAGTTTTGCTTTGAAAAAAAATATTTTTATATGGAGTTTGTTAAATAGTATTGCATTTGCAGTTGTGTATGTTATTTCAATTATGGTTTTTAGTTTTTTAGCAGATCTTGGATATTTGCCCATATTTGTTGCAAGTTCATTGCCAACTATTTTATTTATTATTATTAATTTTGTCGTTTATAATCTTGTATGTAAGTAGTAGGTTTTTGGGAATTTTATGTTTAATATTATTAAAAATGATAAGAATTCTAATGCACGAATTGGTGTGCTTGAACTGCCTCATGGGAAGGTAACAACTCCATGTTTCATGCCAGTTGGTACCTTGGGCGTAATGAAAGCTTTAAAGCATGATGTGCTTGAGAAATTGGGATGTAATTTGATGCTTGCAAATACTTATCATCTTTATTTAAGACCTGGCATTGATGTAATAAAAGAATATGGAAGTTTGCATAATTTTACAACTTGGAATAAAAATTTTTTAACAGATTCTGGGGGATTTCAAGTATTCTCTTTGTCTAATTTTAGAAAGATTGAAACTGAGGGAGTAGATTTTAAGTCTCATATTGATGGCTCTAGGCACTATTTTACACCTGAGAGTGTATTTAAGATGCAAGAAATTTTTGAAAGTGATATTATTATGGCACTTGATATTTGTAGTTCTTATGGTATTGATTACAGTGAGGCGAGTTTATATGCAAATATTACAACCTCTTGGGCTCGTCGTACATTGCGTGCTTATGAGAATAGAAAAGAAGGATATGATGGTTTTTTATTCTTAATAACGCAAGGTAATTTTTTTAAAGATTTGAGGAAAAGAAGTACTGAAGCAATTTTAGAATTAAATAGTCCTGGTATTGCAATTGGTGGAATTTCTGTTGGAGAACCAAGAGATAAATATTTAGAAATTCTTGAATATAATTCTTCATTAATACCTAAAGATAAGCCAAAGTACGTAATGGGAATTGGTACGCCGCACTATATATTGGATGCAATATATTATGGTATTGATATCTTTGATTGTGTTAATCCTACAAGAATTGCTAGACATGGTTCACTTTTAACTGATAATGGAATATTGCGCATTAAGAGGGCCGGGTTTAATGTTGATACTTCTCCTATTGAGCAAGATTGTTCTTGCACTTTATGTACAAGGTATTCAAGAGGATATTTAAGACATTTAATCAAATCAGGAGAAACCCTTGGAGTTATGTTAGCTAGTGAGCATAACATTCATTATATGTTTAGACTTATTCAAAAGGCTCGAAATGCAATTATGAATGATGATTTTACACAATTTAGAAAGCTTTATTTAAGCAAGTATGATGAAGGCAATTTTAATGAATAGAGATATTATTTCAACAATTATTGTTATGGTTTCGATCTTTTTTTCACGTATTATGGGTTTTATTAAGATAAAGGTATTTTCTTACTATTTTGGCGCAAATCTTGAAGCAGATATTTTTAATTATGTTTTTAATATTCCGAATAATTTAAGAAAGATTCTTTCAGAAGGTGCAATGACTTCAGCTTTTATGCCTGAATTTGCGCATGAGATGAAGAAATCTAATACACATGCTCTTAATTTTTTAAGACGAGTTATTACTTTTAATGTTATAAGTATTAGTCTTGTTATTTGCATTATGATTCTTTTTTCTAAGCAAATTATGTATTTTGTATCTTCTTATAGAGGTAATAATTTGGAGTTGGCTAGTTATATATTTAACTACTTAATACTCTACGTGTTACTTATAAGCTTAGCATCGATATTTGCATCGGTGCTAAATTCTTATAAGGTTTTTTTTATTCCATCTTTTTCTCCTGTTATGCTCTCTTCTAGTATTATATTAAGCATATATTTATTCTATAGACAATATGGAATATATAGTGCTGTTATTGGAGTAATTGTTGGTGGAATTTTGCAGTTTTTAATTCAGATGATAAATTGTATTTATATTGGTCTTACATATAGACCAATGTTTAACTTCAATGATCCTTCATTTTTAAGATTTTTAAAGAGATGGGCAAATATGATTTTATCAGCTTTAGCGGCAATTGCTACTCAGCAAATTTCATTTGCTTTAGCATCAACCCTGGATATTGGCAGTGTTTCTGTTTTAAGTAATGCAATTGTTTATTATCAGCTTCCTGTTGGAATATTTTATGTTTCAATTGCAACAGTTATTTTTCCTAAGATGGCTGAATATGCTTCTTTGGGCAATAAGAAAGGATTAGATTTGATTTTGAATCAGGGAATTGATATTTTGATTTTTCTTTTAGTTCCAATGTCATTTTTAATGTATATTTGGGCTGATCCTATTCTAAATTTATTGCTTACAGGCGGTAAATTTTCTGTTTATGATACTCAAAAAACCGTTAGCGTACTGCAATATTTTTTGATTGGATTATTATTTTCTTCAATTTTTGGACTGTTTCAAAAATATTATTTTTCAATACGTAATTCAAAAATTCCGCTTTACTTTAATCTTCTTTTTGCTGCCGTTGATATCGTGATTTCAGTTTTGGGTATTAAGTTTTATAAAATTGTAAACGTTTTGCCTATTGCACAATCAATTTCTTTTGCTTTATGTGTGGTTATCTTTTATTTTGTTGGATTTAAGTGTGGAATTAAGCTTGAACTTCTTAGATCCTCAATAGCTCTTATTAAGGCATTTATTTCCCTTATTCCTTTATATTTATTTTATACTTTCTTTAATAATTTTAAATGGGATGTAGGATTTAGTTTAAATAATTTTTACTTGTTAAGTGTTGCAGGTATAATTAATATTATTATTTTAATATTATGTTATTATTTGCTTGGTGTTAGTAAGATTTTTAAGTTTATTAGTAGGGAGATTGCATGAGAGAGTTTATTCTTTTATTTTGTATTGTGCTTGATCTTTTTGCTATTAAGGAGTTAACATTATCAACTAAATCTTTAGTTACGACCCAGGAGTCTGAGACTAGTACTGATAAGGATATGAAGGAAAATAATGTTGAGAGGGATGTTACTAGTGAGTCTGAGTTTAAAAGTGTTAACTTAGATGTGAAGCAGGTAAATGATGTTATTTCTTATGGACTTGATACTCAAGTTATTGAAATTATTGGCAGTCTTAAAAAATCAGGTGATGGTGAATACAATGCTTTGCTTGAAAAGAGATTGCAGAAAACTTTTAATATTGATCTTAAACGAGCAATTCTTGAGTTGTTTTTATCACTTAAATATGCAGGTGGTGTTGATGCTGCTAATTATATTCTAGATAGTTATGAGAGTAATAGATATCCTAACAATTTGATTAATTTAGCAATTTCATATCTTAAGGAATTTGGTGAAAAGGATGCTTTAAAAAAAACTCTTATTGGTATTCTTGAAAATAAGGAAGGGAATATCGTAGCTACTGCTGCTTATTATCTTGGTGAGCTTTCTTCTCCTGAATATTCAAAAGATATGATGGATGTTTATGATAAATATTCTGCTAATGATGGAGCTAAGTCGGCGATACTTATTGCTCTTGGCAAATCTAATGCTGTTGATTATGTAGATAGATTTTATGAAATTTCTGTTGATAGTTATGAAAATCCATCAATTAAGGCTTCAGCTATTAGAGCATTATCATATCTTATGCCTGAGAAAATAACAGAGAATGCCAATTTATATCTTCAGAATAATAATAACAATTATAATATTAAGATTGCCATTGTAAGGGCACTCTCAAAGGATATATCTCTAAAATCAAAAGAGATTTTGCATGATTTTTTAAGAGATTCTGATGCTAGCATTAGGATTGGTGCTATTGAGGCTATTAAAGAGCATAATGATATTGCTTCAAAAGAGGTATTAATTTATAAGTTAAAAAGCGATCCTTCCTTAAAGGTCAGGGAATCATCTGGTAAGGCTTTAGTAGATATGGGGTCTGGATATGAAGAGATACAAAACATAATGCTTGATTCTAGTATTGAAAATAACTTTAAACTTACTATATTTAGTTATCTTTTAGATAAAGATGTAAATTCTGCACGTTTGATTGCTTTAAATCTCTTAGAAAAGGAAAATATTAATAAACCTTCAAAGTTGCTTACAAATATTTCTATGCTTCTTTCAGTTAGGAAGGGTAATTTTGATGATTTTTATTCTAGGATTATTGAGAGTAAAAATGTTGATTTAATGAATCTTGCAATTAGGGGAGCTGTTTATAATAAATCCCCATCACTCTCGGGCAAACTTAAAGAGATCAAAAGAACAACTAGTTCAGGGTATTTAAGGAAACTTTTGACAAATTATTGATATAAAATTTTCAAAATCTCTGTTGCCGTTTCTTTTTTTGACATTTCAGGGAGTTCTTTAACGCTGTCTTTATTTATTATGTAAATTTTGTTTAAGCTTGAGCCCAAATATTTTAAGTCATTTGCAATAATATAGTCTAAATTTTTTGTCTTTAGTTTTTCTTTGGCTTTTTCTATTAAGATTTCATCTTTTTGAGCACAAAATCCAATAACAACTTGGTTTTTAGTTTTATTTTTACCTATATGTTTTATTATGTCTGGATTTTTGATGAACTTAATATGAAGCTCTTCCATTGTATTTTTTTTAATTTTAGTTTTATAAGTCTTGTCGGGTCTAAAGTCTGCAACAGCAGCAGCACCAATTATTATATCGAATTCTTGGTATATGCTTATTGCTTCTTTGTACATTTCTGCTGCTGTTTTTATTTTAATAATGTTTATTCCATAGGGTTTTTTTTCATTGCTGGGGCCTGTAATTATTGTAACATCAGCTCCAAGGTTTTGTGCCTCAATCCCTAAATTGAAACCCATTTGTCCTGTTGATTTATTTGATAAGTAACGAATTGGATCTAATGCTTCTTCAGTTCTAGAAGCGGTTATTAGTATCTTTTTGTTTTTTAAGGGTAATTTTGGTGCTAATGCGTTTAATATTATTTTTAAAATATCATTTTCATTCTTAAGTCGTCCAATGGCATTTAAAGAACATGCCAGAAATCCTTCATCAGGTTCAATAAATTTATAATTATATTTTTTTAATTTTTCAATGTTTTCTTTTAAAATGGGGTTTTGATACATTATGTTATTCATTGCTATTGCGAAATAAGTTGGAGCTGTACTTGCAGATATGATTGTACTTAGAGCATCATCAGCAATCCCTGATGCAATCTTGGAAATGATATTGTATGTTGCTGGAATAATTAATATTAAATTTGCCCATCTTGCTAGGTTTATGTGTTCTACTTCCTCATGTGTTGTGTTCCACAGACTTTTAATCACTCTGTTTTTAGAGACAGTCTCTAGTGTTAGAGGAGTAATGAATTTAGTGGCATTTTCTGTCATTATAACTTTGACGTTATATCCCATCTTTATTAGACTTGAGACAATACAGGCTGACTTGTAGGCCGCAATTCCTCCGCATATTCCGATCAATATATTTTTGTGTTTTTTCATGTTAATTTTATACAATATTATTATATAATTGTATTTAATTTTTTTAAAAGGGTTTTAATTGATAAATAAAGTATTTTTTGCAAGTATAATATATTTATTTCTATTTATTTGGTGGCTTTTGTCAGCTTGTTTATCTTACTTTTCTATTACTATTTTTAATATTCCTCTTTGGTTTTTTTTATCATGTATCTTTTTCTCTATTTTCAGTTTGTTATTAGTATGTATTTTTGTGATTTTTTTTAAAAATGACTAGAGGATTTTTTGTATTTTTTATCTTTTTGATTTTATATTGCGCTTTTGGTTTTTTTGCTAGAAAAAAAAGGGCGAGATCGTTATTTTTACATAATTATTTTCTTGCAAATCAGGGTCTAAATTTTGTCGTAATGGCATTAGTAGTTGCTTCTAGCTATATTAGTGCTAGTAGTTTTATTTCAGGGCCTTCAGCTGTTTATAGATATGGATTATCTTTCATATTCTTAGCAGTTATTCAAATTCCTACAAGTTTAATTTCATTTGTCATTGTTGGTGAGAAATTAAATTTGGAAGCAAAAAAAATTAATGCAATTAATATTATTGATTATATTGGATATAGATATCTCAGTCGCTCTTTAGTTCTAGTTAGTAGTTTTATAATCATTTTTTTTTCTTTGTTTTTAATCTCAGCTCAGCTTATGGGAGGTGCTAAACTTTTAGAAGTTTTTTTTCAAATCGGTTATACTGATGCTCTTATTTTTTTCTCTCTATTTGTTTTTTTATATGTTTGTTTGGGTGGGTTTAAGATGATAGCATATATGGATTTCATTCAAGGCATTTTGATGATCGTAGCGTCTGTACTATTATTTTCAAGACTAGTTGATTTGGGAGGTGGAATTAGTAATCTCTTTAATATGGCTCGGTTGAATCTTAAAGATGATTTATTTTTGCCATCAAACTTAGATTTGAAAATTGGATATATAATTTCTTTTTGGATATTAATAGGAATTGGAGTATTGGGGCTGCCACAATTTGTTAATAATTTTATAGCATTTAAAGATGTGAAATCTATGAGATTTTCTCTTCCCATTGTTACTTTTGTAATAGGGTTTTTAGTTGTTATTATGCATTTAATAGGTTTTTTTTCCCTTGTTATTTTTTCCAAATTTGAACCAAATGATAAATTTATTTTAAATGTAGCATTAGAGGTATTAAATCCTAAAATATTTATATTATTTTTTGTAGGACTCTTATCAGCGATAATGTCTACAATAGATTCAGGTCTTCTATTGCTGTCTTCTATTTGGGTAAAAGCAATAATGTCTTTAAATAAGAGTCTTGTTGGTAAGATTGGAATTAATAGAATTACTATTATTTCTAATGTTTGTTTTATGTCAATAATCGTTTTTTTATCTTTAAATCCACCTGATTTTTTGTTTTTTTTAAATATTTTTGCAATTGGGGCCTTGGAAGTTTCATTCTTTTCTATTATTGTTTTTGGGCTTTATTTTAATTTTGTAAGTAAAATATCAGCTTTTATTTCTCAGTTTTTGGGACTTTTAAGTTATTTGATCATAATTTTTTATGGTGAAGTAAGTAGTTATTATTTTCATCCTATTGTTCCTTCACTTTTTATATCTATATCTTCATTTTTGATAGTTAATCTTTTTTGTCAAAGATGTAGTAAAATTTAGTTGTATGTTGTCTTTAAATGATAAGAGTGTTGGTAAATATAGAGTTATCGATGTTCTAAAGAATGACAATGGTAAAAGACTTGATGCAGTGTTAATAAAGTTTTTAAAATTTCCTAAATCTAAAATAATGAGACATATTAGAAATGGAGATATTCTTTTAAATAATTTAAAGGTTACTTTTTCTCATAGAGTTTTTAAGGATGATCAAATTTATTTATATAAACCTTTACTTCAAGGTTTAAGTTTAAGCAAGATGACAGTCAAAGATGAGGATGCTATATTAAGAGATGTAAAGAGAAGGATAGTATATGAGGATGAGGATTTGCTTGTAATTAACAAGAGAAGAGGAGCTTTGGTTCATGGAGACAAGTATTCACTTGGTGCTTTAATTAATTCTTATCTTTTAGATGAAAATCTTGAGTCTCTTAGTTTTAAACCTTCATCTGTGCATAGATTAGATAGGAATACCTCAGGGCTCATTATTTTTGCAAAAAATATAGATTCTGCAAGAATTTTAAGTAGGGCATTTAGTAGTGGTATTGTTACTAAAAAGTATTTGGCTTTGCTTGATGGTGAGATTAAAAAACCTTTGACTTATAGGAACTTTTTATATCGTGATAGGATTGCAAGAAAAACCTTCGTTGTTAATGATGAGGGCAGATGTAATGCCATAACTGATGTTAAACCAATTTTAGTCTCTAAATCTTCAACGCTTGCTGAGGTGTCAATTAGGACGGGGTTTACACATCAAATAAGAGCACAATGTGCTTTTAATAAACATGCCTTGATTAACGATAAGAAATATGATTCTAAATTTAAAAAAAACAATTACTTTTTACATTCTTTTTTGATAAAATTTAACCAGTCTTTATTTTTAAGAAATGAATTTTTTGTTGAACCTAGTTCAGATTTTTTAAAACAGATAAGTAATATTTTTGGTGTATATGATTTTAAAGGATTTATTTAATAAGTTCACATTTAAGAATGCCTTAGGTGCAGTAAAAGATATTTCAATTGCTATGAAACATAAGTTTGTAAAGATTAAGGTTTATTCTTTAGTAGGTGTTGCTGGTACTGGAAAAAGTTTTAGATCTCATTTAATAGCAGATAAATATTCTATTCCTTTGATCATTGATGATGGTGTTTTAATAAAAAATATGAAGATTATTGCTGGGAGTTCTGCTAAGTTTGAGAATAATGTGTTTGATGCAATAAGGCGTTCTATTTTTGAAGATGATGCGCATAGAAATGAAATTGTTGAAGCTCTTCGCAAAGAAAATTTTAATAAAATATTGATATTGGGAACAAGTATTCGCATGATAGATAAAATAACAGCTCGACTTTTATTGCCTAGTTCTTCCAAAATTATTTATATAACAGATATTTCTACTAAAAAGGAAATAGAGAAAGCAAGAATTTCAAGAGAGATGGGCGAACATGTTGTTCCAGCAGCTGCCTTTGAGATAACATCTATTAAGCCAAGTTTATTATTAGATTCGATTCGAGTTTTTTTTAAAAGCAAAGGGTTTTTATCAAAAAAACGGAACTATATTCGTTCTATTGTAAAGCCTCATTTTCATGAAGAGGGGGGAATTTTATCTGTTTCTAAAAATGCTGTAAGACAAATTATTGAACATTGTGTTTCTGAATATAATAGAGATTATATTGTCTATGATTTGAAAATTAAAAAGAGTCAGGGCAGTTATTATTTTAAGCTCTTTTTAGATATTCCACTTAAGAATGATTTACTTAATGGTGCGGAAATGCTTAGGAATTATATTATTGAAAACGTACTAAAATATACGGTAATTAATATATCTGGTATTGATGTTATCATACATAGATTTTATGATCAAAAATGTAATTTGGAAAAAAAAGATGAATGTTGACTTGGATAATATAAGTAATGTCTTTTTGGTAGGCATTAAGGGCTCTGGACTTTGTTCACTTGCGTGTTTTTTAAATGATAAGGGGTATTTTGTAGAAGGGGTCGATGTTCCTTTAAAATTTCATACGGAAGATATATTAAAGAGTAATAATATAACTTATTATGAGAATATTGATGAATTTTCACTCAAAGTTCATAATAAATCTTATGATGTTTTAATATATTCACCAGCTTATGATAAGGATAATTTATCTGTTTTGCTAGAAGCATGTGAACTTGGAATTCCTATTTTATCTTATCCTGAGGTTCTTGGTAAGATTTCTAAAAAATATTATAGTATCGGAGTTGCAGGCTCTCATGGCAAAACTACCACAGCGGCATTCTTAGGTATGCTATTTAATAGTCTAGGATTGCAGCCTAATGTAATATTAGGTGCTAGTGTTAAAGATTTTAAAAATAAATCTAGTCTTGTCGGTCAGGGTAATATATTTATTGCAGAGACTTGTGAGTATAGGAATCACTTTTTACATTTTTCTCCGGATATGATTGTTTTAAGTAATATTGATTATGAACATGTTGATTTTTTTGAAAATTATGAAGCAGTTTTAAATGTTTTCTTAAAGTATATTAATAATTTAAAGCAAAATGGGATATTAATAATAAATGCTGATGAAGTTAATTTGCTTAAAATTACAAATAAAATCTTAAGAAAAGATATTAAAGTCTTTAGTGTTGGATTTAATTCTCTGGCTGATTTTAAAATTGAACATTTTGAGGTGATAGACGAGTTTTTAAAGTTTGATTTTTTAGGGGGTATTGATATTAGACTGAGGACCCCTTTGATTCATAATGTTTTAAATTTTGCATCAGCACTTTTAGCTTTAAAGCTATTTTTAGAGGAACATAAAAAATTAGTTTGGAGTTTTGATGAGAGAATAAAGATAGTAGCCAAAGAGTATATGGGCATTAAAAGAAGGATGGAATTTATCATGGAAAAAGATGGAGTTATATATCTTGATGACTATGCTCATCATCCAAAGGAAATTGAAAGTACTCTTTTGGGACTTAAGAATTTTTATAAGGATAGGCGTATTATTTTAGATTTTATGCCACATACCTTTACAAGGACACAAGTTCTTTTTGATGAGTTTGTTAAAGTTTTAAGCAATGTTGATGTATTGATTTTGCATAATATATATCTTTCAGTTAGAGAAAATTTTGATCCGAATAAACTCTCTAGAGAATTGTTTTTAGCTCTTAAAGATTTAAATCAGAATGTTTATTTTTTTAAAGAAGTAGTTGATTCTGTTGATTTTATAAGGGGTTTATTAAAGAGAAATGATTTATTTGTTACAATGGGAGCTGGTAATAATTTTATTTTACATGATTTTTTATAAAGGTATTTTGAATGAAAAGTATGACTGGATTTTTTCACTTGGAAAAAGTTATTTCAAATTATATGTTTAGTGTTAATTTGAAGTCTTATAATGGTAGATTTTTAGAATTTAAATTTAAATTACCTGAAATTTTATATGCTTATGAGCTTGAAATAAGAAATTTTATTTCAAATTATGTTAAAAGGGGAAATGTTTTCTTAAATGTAGGATATAAGGAAATAGTTCCAAATATTAATTTTAATGTAAATCCCCATTATGTTGAGGCTATTGCTCGTCTTAGAGATAGTTTATTGCATAGTAGTTTACACATTAAGGATGAATTAAGCCTTGGTGATTTCTTATCTTTAAGAGGGGCTTTAATTATTGTTGATGAGAATGATGTTAATCAGGAAATGATTTTTAATGCTTTTAAGGAAGTTTTGGAAGAAACTTTATTAAATTATGATAAGAGTAGAACCTTTGAGGGTGAGAATACTAAACAAGATATAATTTCAATTCTTATGTTAATACGGAAGGATTTAGGACTGTTAAAGAATTCTCAGAGCAGTATAAATGATAAGCTTTTCTTAAGTCTTAAGGAAAATTTATTAAAATTAATGGATGATTTTAGTGATGTTAATGTTGCAGAAGAGGCTGCTAAGATGTCAATTCGGTTAGATATTAATGAGGAAATAGTAAGATTATATTCACATATAGATAATTTTTATAAAAATCTTGAAAATGAGGTGTGTGGCAAGATTTTAGAGTTTATTGCTCAGGAAATGCATAGAGAGGTTACAACAATGAGCAATAAAGCAATTGATCTTGATATTAGAAATTTAGTTTTAAATATGAAGTTAAATTTAGAGAAAATAAAAGAACATCTAAGGAATATTGAATGAGGATAGCTGTTTCTGGTAAGAGTGGTTGTGGTAATACAACTATTAGTGGGATGCTTGCAAAGTATTATGGTCTAAAGCTTGTTAATTATACTTTTCATGATATTGCTAGAGAGAAAAATATGCCCTTTGATATGTTTTATGAGAAAGAAATAATTGGTAGAAATGATCATTATTGGGATGAATATCTTGATGGTAAATTATTGGAGCTTTCAAAAGAGGATAATACAGTTCTTGCGTCTCGGCTTGCAATTTGGCTTTCAAAAAATGCTGATTTAAAGATATATCTTTATGCTAAGATAGAAATTCGAGCAGAGAGAATAATAAACAGAGAAGGTGGTATGTATTCCGATATTTTAAGGAGTACTTTTAATAGAGATTCTAATGATTCAAAGAGGTATTTATCTGTCTATAATATAGATATTGATAATTATTTAGATGTAGCTGATTTTATAGTTGATACGACCGATAGATCTGCAAATAAAGTTTTTGAATTGATAAAGGATGAGATAGAAAAGAGGAAATTATATATTAAGTAAATAAGTTAAGGAGGTTTAAAAGGAATGAGAATACCTTTAAAAGAGATACAAGATTTTGATGGCAATTATTATGAACTTGTTATGGCAGTGATAATTCGTACAGATCAAATTATTGATCAAATTTCTTTAGCAGAGCATACTATTTCTGATGAGAGAGTAGTAAGCCAAGCTTTTAATGATATTTTAACAGATCGATTTACGTATTCAATTGAAGAGAAATAAAATAGTTTTTATATTTGGTCCTACGGCTGTAGGTAAGAGTGAGCTTTTACTCAATTTTCCAAAAGGTGTAGCTGAAATAATTAATGTCGATTCTGTTCAAGTTTATAAGGAGTTCGATATTGCGTCTTGTAAGCCCAGCATTGAATTGAGAGCCCATGTAAAACATCATTTAGTTGATTTTTTAGAACCGATTGAAGAGTATAATCTTGGAATATTTTATAAGGAAGCATGCGAAATAATAGAGAATTTAAGAGTGCAAAAGAAGCTTCCTGTATTTGTAGGTGGGTCGGCTTTTTATTTTAAGCATTTAAAGTATGGATTGCCCAGTACACCGCCTGTTTCTTCTGAAATAAGACTTCATATAAATAGTCTTTTTACTACAAGGGGGAAGAATTATCTCTTAGAGGAACTTAAGAGAGTAGACTTTGAAAGATATGAGTCAATTAGTAAAAATGATATTTATAGGATTAAAAGATCGCTTGAAGTTTATTATCAAACAGGTATTCCAATTAGTCAATTTTTAAAAAGAGGGCAGATGCTTGCAAATGTTTTAGCTATTGGCTTGAGAAGGCCTATGGAAGAAATGAGGTCTAGGATAATATCTAGGGTCAAGAATATGATTGATTGTGGATTGCTTGAAGAGATTAAGAGCTTATTAGGGAAAGGATACAATGAGACAACCCCAGCTTTTAAAGGAATAGGGTATCGTGAATTTTTGTTGTGGAAGAGTAGACCTTATTCTATGTTAAATGATATAATAAATTTAATAGTTAAGAATTCATTTTTATATGTAAAAAGGCAGATGACTTTTTTTGATAAAATTCCTAATGTTTTGTGGTTTCATCCAGATGATGACTTAAAAGACATTTTGGACTTAATTTTTGTTTAATAAGGAGATATGAGGCGTGCCTTGTGGAAGAAAAAGAAAATTACAAAAAATATCTACTCATAAGCGAAAGAAAAAGAGAAGAAAGAATAGACATAAAAAGAAGAATAAATAATCGAAATGTTAGTTGGTTTTTTGCTAGCTAACATTTTTGTGTTGTCATATTATTTCGTTTATTCAATAATTATATTATCTATTATATTTATGTCTTTGCTAAAGATATATCCTTTTTTTCCTTTATAGGTTGCTAATATCCATTTACCTTTAATTCCATGTTTTTCGGCGTTTTGCATTATTTTTTCTATTTTTACTATTTCGTCTTTTCTAATGATTGTTAGATAATCATAATTGGTATTATCCGTTTTAGTTCCATTGTTTAAGATAGCATAATTTTTTGTTATGATTCCTACTTTTCTTGAAAATCCTAAGACACTACTTTTGGGTAATTTGAATTCTTTGGTTAGGGGAATTTCTAATTTCTTGTTGCATGTTAAAAATATCATAGAGATTAAGCATAGCAATTTTATTTTCATAGTTTTATTATATATGTTACTTGATATACAGTTATATATAATAATATAATATTTTTTTAGAAAGTTTAAGGATTATCAATGAAAAAATATGTTTTTTTATTATTTCTATTTTTTCCTTCGAGTGCTTTAATATTTGCATATCCATTATCTTTTGGAGGAGGATTTTCTTATCAGTTTACTAATTATACCGGCAAAAGTGATATAAATAGGTCTGTAAAAAATTATAGTAGAGTAGACAATGGAATAAATTTAAATTTGTTTTTTGATGCTAATTATGTTATTTTGGATATTTCTTATAAGGATGCTTTTTTGTCTAGTCATCATGGTAGATATTTTGCTTTTGGGCTTTATGGAATTTATCCGATTGTTTTTAAGGAGTATGTTAGAACATTATTTCCCCTTCTTGGGATTAAATATACGATTGATTTAAGTACCAAGAGGCAAGATCTGGTGTTTTTGTCTTTAGGATTTGCTACAGATTTGTTCATTCCTGAAGTTAAAGGACTCTATATTAGACCTTTATTTATGCTTTCAATTTCGCCTACTTCTCTTTCTGTAAAGAATTATTCTTCTTTAACAACTGAGATTACTCTTGGAATTAATATTGGTTGGAAGTTTCTCAATTAGGCAGTTTTATTCCTAAGTGAAAAGGAACCATTCTCTCTTGCCCAAAAAGATTAGATGTAACATTGAGTTTATGAGGAAGGTTGTTAACTTTTGTTACAAGTGTGCTTGAACCACCTCCATCTAGATTAATAGAGTTGGTAATAGCATAATTTAGTGATAGATCTATTGCTTCATTTAATGAGATTCCTTTGCTATTATTAGTACCTCTTCCTTCCACTGTTATTAGATATAGGTGTTTGTTTTCTTTATCGGTGCCTATTATTGTTCTTGGATGTTTATTCTCTTTAAAATTTTTAGTGTAATTTCCATTTGTAATTAAAGGAAAGAATCCGCTAAAACCATAATCAGAATTTTTGATCTCGTCTTGCTTAGGATTTAATATTATTTGATTGTTCTTAATTATAATTATCCCCTGAGCTTTTTTTGCATTGGATATTATTTTTTTATCATATATATATAAACCATTAGGATAAAACATATTTTCTTTAATCTCATATGGGCTAGTGTTAATGGCAATATCTACTTTGTTAGAAAGTAAAAATTGGCTTGTTGTTTGGCCTTTAAAGTAATAATTATTCATTTTTTGATCATAAATAGGCTTTGGTATTATGAACTTTAAATTTTTGTTTTTAATCTTGACAATGACGTAATTGCTTTCTTTAAAAGAACTTTTAATTATTTCATATTGCATGCCCACGTCTTCTGAATTGAGTGATTTTTGTGCTGATAAGACGCTTAATGACACAGTTAATATTATTATGCCTAAGATTTTTTTATTCATTTCTTTTTATTTTATAAGAATAAATACTTTTAGGATAGTTTTTTAAGATTATATTTTTTATCTTTAAAGACATTTTGTAATCTTTTATTATTGCAATATTATATAACTGGTAGATTATTTTTATATCTAACTTTTTATTTTTTTGTAAAATGTCATTGATTTCCTCCTCGCTTATGCTCTTTTCATTGATTCTGAGTTTTAGTAACAAAATTTCATTTTTTATGTTTTCATCTTTAGGTGCTTTCATTTTTGTTAAAAAATTATTAGCTTCTTCGTATTTTTTTATTTTAAGTAAATATTTGATCATAAGTAAATGATAATACTCCAAGTTTAGATTTTTGATTGCATTTATTGTTTCGAGTTCTTTCGGTAAATTGTTATTTAAGTCATATAGCATGTATAGTTTATTTAATTTTTCAAACTTTTCTTTGTCTGTACCGTATGTTAGAGTAAGAGGGATTATTAATAACAAGAGCAGTGATGTTTTAAATGGTATGAGATCCATGTGATTTTATTTTAAGTATTATATACTTTTTTAATGAGAATAAGAAGAAATGAATAAATTTTTTTCTTCTTATTCGTTATGATTTAAATTTTGGATTTTATGTAGTTTGAAATTTGTTCGGATTTTGCTCCGAATATTACTTGAGTTTGATTTCCTGATGTAATGATTGTTCCAGTAGCTCCAAGTTTGTTCATTAAATCTTTATTTACTAATGAAGTAGACTTCACATCTACTCTGAGTCGTGTGAAGCATGAATCAACATTTGTTATATTATCAAGTCCCCCAAGAGCTTGAATGACTGCCTCAAAATCCCCATCTTGAGATAGCTTAGAAGTATTATTAGATATTGTTGGCTGTTTAGTATCATCTTCACGACCAGGTGTTTTGATTTTAAATGTTTTAATTAGTGCTGTGAAAATGGTAAAGTAGACAGCTCCAGTTACAAGTCCTATTGGGAGTATTAGCAGAGCGTTTGTTGATTTTGGAAACATTAAGAAGTAATCTATTATTCCTGCTGAGAGTGCAAATGCTATGCGTATTTCAAATATATTAGTAATGATTAATGCTATTCCAGTTAGAATAGCATGTATTAGATAAAGTAGAGGCGCTACTAACATGAATGTATATTCTATTGGTTCTGTAATGCCTGTTAGAAATGATGTGAGTGCTGCTGAGAATAAAATACCACCTACTTCTTTTCTTCTTTCCTTTTTGGATGTTAAGTACATTGCAAGAGCAGCACCCGGTAGTCCAAAGAGCATAATTGGATACATTCCTGATGTGAATGCACCAGCGGTTGGATCCCCATTTAAATATCTTGTAATTTCTCCTTGGATTATGTTTCCGTCCTTTGTAGTGTATTCTCCGAATACAAAATATACTAAAGTGTTTAAAAGCTGATGTAGGCCTGTTATTATGAGTAATCTATTTAGGAATCCAAATACAAATACTCCCAGATGGCCGGCCTCTATCATCCAGATTCCAATTTGATTGATAGTTATTTGTAGTGGTGCCCATAGGAAACCAAATATTATGGCAAGTATTGCAGACAGCATTCCATTAGCTATTGGCACTAGTCTTTGTCCTGAAAAGAAACCTAAAAATTGTGGTATTTTATAGTTTATTACTTTGTCGCTAAGCATGGCTGAACTTGCGCCTGTAATAATACCTCCCAAGACTGACATATTAACAGGTTCTGATTTCCCGTTGATTATTATTGTAAATGTAGATAATCCTGCATTTAAAATTAGGTATCCCACAGCCCCCCCTAGTGCTGCAGATGCCTTATTATTTTTAGATAGCCCCATGCCAGTTCCGATTGCAAATAGTATTGGTAAGTTTCCAAGAATGGCACTGCCTGATTGTTCCATTAATTTACCAATTTGTCTAAGCATGTCAGAAGGTTCTGTAATTTCTATTATGAGATATCCAAATCCAAGTAAAAGTCCAGCAATTGGCAAAATGGCCGCAGGAGTTTGTAAGGCTTTTCCAAGATTTTGCATATTTTTCATCAAATTATTCATATTTACCCCCATTGATTAATATTGTTTATTAACTTTTAATAAGATTCTAGTTTAAGTAATGTTCATTATATTTTTTAATATTTGTTTTGGCAACCTTAAGTGTGATTTATGAATTTTTTATTTAAAAAAATTAAAAAAAGAAGTTTAATTTTTTGTAAACTTTATTTAATGTTTTTTTAATAGGGGCAAGTTTTTTAATACTGTCTTGATTGTCAATCAGGCTTTTGATGCTGTCCATTGATTCTTCGATTGCTATGATAAAGCTTTTTTGAGGTTTTAGCCAAAAATTGCCAGAGTAGTCACTTCTGAGTGATAGGAAAAGTGCTGATTTTTTATTGGGATGTTTAATGAAATTCATAGTGCATTCTAAAATATTTTTTATCTTATCAACTTCATTAATGTTGACATTTGCGTTTTCATATGTTTGGATAAGCGTCCAGTCTGATTCCATACCATTTACTATACGCATTATTTCTATTAATTTCTTATTTTTAAATATTATTAAATTTTCATGTGTTAATGTTGCAAGGATATTTCTTATTGTTTTTTCTTCTTCGTTTTTTAGTCTTCTTAAAATTAATTCCTTAACTTCTTTTAAGCTAAGTGTTAATTGATTTTTATATTCATTTTGAGTTTTAAATTTTTTTCCCCCAATAGTTATTTCATTTTCTAATATAGGTTTTTTATCTTTTTTTGTTATAGTTTTCTGTACGTTATTTAATTTCTTATTCTCTTTTTGGGTATTTTTATGTTCATTTTCTTCAAATTGAATGTCATTGATCCATTCTTTTTTAAGGACCCCAATTGATCTGGCATATCTTTTACTTGTCTCAATTATTTCTCCTGCAACGAAATATTTTACAGAATCTGTGTTAATAAGTGAGCCAGGATGAATTACTACATTTTGGGCTTTTATTGTTTTATATTTATTTTTTAAGCTTTTAAAGCAAATATAATCTTTCATGCCTCTCATTATAGATTTTAAGTAGCCTTCTTGATCAATTTCATGTGTGTGTACTATTGGTATGTTGAAGCTACTTACAATATTTTCAAGTTGTCTTTGTACATTAGTAATCTCTTCAAGACCTTGTAAGTCTAGGTAGTTTTCTTTAGCAAAGTCTTCTTTGTTAATTGCTTTTTTGTAATCTTCAAATATATTAATAAATCCTATTAAATCACCTAGTGGATTTTTGTATTTCAGATGAGCTTGTCTAGCCTCTATTTCTTCGTTTTGAGGTAGTAAGAAAACCCCACTTGTAGATAGAAATGATAGTCCAATTGTGGTTGGATATATTGCTTTTTGATAGTTTATCATTGCTTCAACTAAAGCCCTTGAATGTATTGGTATTAGAGGAAATATTATCATATATTTTCCAATTTCCGTAAGCTCATTTTTTTCATTTATTGCATCTAGGGATTTTAATATGTCACTTGCTGTTTGAATAGATTTAATTGATGGTTTGGAAATGAAGTCAAATTTTGTAAAATTTCTAATTCCGATATCTGCCATTCTTAATATTACTTCCGAGAGATCTGTTCTGTATATTTCTTCCTTTTGATATTCGTCTCTTAATTGATATTCATCTCTTTTATATAGTCTGTAACATGTTCCCTTTGAAAGTCTTCCTGCTCTTCCTGCTCTTTGTGTTGCAGATGATTTTGAAATTGGTACTTCTTGAAGTGAGTAAGTGTGTGTTTTCATCTGGAATTTATTTGTTTTAACTTTCCCGCTATCAATTACTATCTTAATATTTTCAATTGTAATTGAAGTTTCTGCAATATTTGTTGATACTATAATTTTTCTTTTGTTCTTTGGGGTAGGCATAAATATTTGTTCTTGTGCTTCTTTTGCCATTCGACCATATAGAGGCAAGATTACTAAATCTTGTTTGGAGTTTAGTTCATAAATTGCTTTTATTGTTTCTTTTATTTCCTTCTCTCCAGATAGGAATATAAGGATATCACCTTCTTTTTTTTCTTTAATTATGCCGCTAATTATTTCTTTTATTTTTAATATCATTGACTTTGATGTGTTAAGTAGTGGTGGATTATAGATTATTTGTACAGGATAAGTAATTGTTTCTATATTAAGTATTGGAGCATTATTAAAGTATTTTGAAAATACTTTTGTATTTATTGTGGCAGATGAGATTATGACTTTAAAATCGTTTCTTTTTTTTAAGATATCTTTAATAAGTCCTAGTATGAAATCTATGTTTAAACTTCTCTCATGAGCTTCATCTATTATTATTACGTCATATTCATAAAGTAGAGTGTCTTTTTTGAGTTCTTGTAATAAAACCCCGTCGGTCATTAATTTAATTTTGGTTTTGGGACTTGTAATCTCTTGGAATCTTATTTTGTAACCCACCTCTTCTCCAAGGTTTACTCCAATGTGTTTTGCAATGTATTCTGCTATTGATATCGTAGCTATTCTTCTTGGTTGTGTTACACCAATTTTCCCAAGTTTTGCTAGTCCTGCTTCATATATTATTCTTGGTATTTGTGTGGTTTTTCCACTTCCTGTTGGACTCTCTACGATTAAAACATTATTTGTTCTTAACTTTTTAATTAATTCATCTTTATATTTATAAATGGGAAGACAAAAATCATTCATATCCTACATTAGTCCGCACACATAAGCTGCATCTATTTGATCAAGGTCAATATTAGTAGGCAAATCAACCTTTTTCCTCTTAATTTTAGCATATAATTTATCATTTTGTCTGTAAACATAGATTTTATTTCCAACTTTATTTTTTGATAGTGGTATTGTTTTTACGATAATACCATTTTTTTCTAATTTCGCGTCTAGTAGTTTAATTGATTCTTCTAGTGTTATGTCGTATGCTTTCATATCTTTTTTTAGTGGGCATATTATGCTATTGTTTTCAGTTTTAATATAATCTCCAAAAATTCCTGTTGTAGCAATTATTTTTTCATGAGTTTGTGGATATTCTCCTATTACTTTTGGAAGTGAGAGTAACTTAAGAGCAAGCTCTAAGGTTAGATTTTCATATTCTATGTTTTTTGTTGAAACTTTTTTAGCTTTTATTATTTTAGGTTTTTTGGGCTTACCTGTTTTTGTAAATTCTTGTGGCGCATAAACATCCTCTCCAAGTTGGACAATTCCTCCATATTTTGAATTTTTGTATATTACATTAAGCCCCGTTACAGGATCAACTCCTAATATATTGGGTTGTATTTCTTTTTCTGCTATTATTTTTTTTATTTCATCTTCTTTATATAAGTTTTCTAATGGTGTTGTTACATTAATTGAGTAATTATTTCCATTAAAAATTAAATAAGGCCCAAACTTGCCAATGTTGATTTTATAATTAAACTTCTCGTCATTATTGTATTCATGGACTATTCTAAATTCTTCAGGGCTAATAATGGGTTCTATTTTATTTACTGTATTCTTAAGGCCTTCTTCTCCATTATAAAATTTATTTAGATATTTTATTTTGTCTAGTGTGCCTATTGCGATTTTGTCTAAGTTTTCTTCCATGTGGGATGTGAATTTTAGTTCAATTAGTACTGGGAAATATTTTTTTAAAAGATTTGTTACAGCAGCTCCTTTTATTGTTGGTATTAGCGTATTATTTTGTTTAAATATATATTCTCTTTCAAAGAGTGTTGAGATAATAGTTGAATAAGTTGAAGGACGTCCTATGCCTTCTTTTTCAAGCTTTTGTACAAGTGATGCTTCTGTATATCTAAGTGGGGGTTTTGTTTCATGTTCTTCTGGTTTTATATCTAGTATGATAAATTTATCACCTTCTTTTATGAGGGAAAAATCCATGATATTGTTTTCATAAGATTCTTTATTATTTTTAAGAAACCCATCAAAAATAAGGTTTGTGAAACTTGCTTTAAAAGTTAAATTTTCATATTTCAATGTTATTTTAATAACTTTTTTTATTGCGTCTTTCATGACGGATTCAATAGTTCTATCCCATATTATTTTATATATTTCTCTGGCAGTTTCGCTTTCTATTTGTATTTGTTCAGGAGGGGTGAACATTTCAGAAGGTCTTATGGATTCATGTGCATCTTGAGCCATTTTTACTTTAACATATACTCTGTCATTTGTTTCTATATATTCTTCACCGTATTTTTGTTTTATAATATTTTTTATTTTTTCTCTTGCGGTTTTTGCAATGTTATAAGAATCTGTTCTCATATAAGTTATGTAACCACGTTCATATAATTTTTGTGCATAATTCATAATTTGTTTGGTTCCTATTTTTAATCGTCTGTTTACTTCTTGTTGAAGGGAAGATGTAATGAATGGTTTAGGAGGAGCTTGTTTTGTTTCTTTTGTTTCAATTGAAATCACCTCGATCTCTTTTGTCTTTTTTAACTCCTTTGTAAGCACATTCATTAATGTTTTGTCTATTGCAATTGTCTTATCAGGATTGTGTAAAACCCCTGTATCGTTTACAAAGTCTTTGCTCTCAGCTACATTTTTATTTTCAATCTTTTCTAATGTTGTTTTAATCTGTATATCATTTTTGTTATGTTTGCATTCAAGTGTAATGGAATAATAATTGGCTTTCTTGAAATTTATTCTTGCCATTTCTTTTTCTATAATTAATTGAAGACCAACGGATTGTACTCTGCCAGCAGAAAGTCCGTAAGCAATTTTTTTCCAAAGTAGAGGAGAGATAGTATATCCATAAAGTCTATCTATTATTCTTCTTGTCTCGCCAGCATTAACGAGATTCATATTAATCTCTCTTGTATTGTTTAGTGAATCGATTATTGCACTTTTTGTAATTTCATGAAATACCATTCTTTTATAATTTTTAATTTGTAATACTTCTTTTAAATGGAAAGCTATTGTTTCGCCTTCTCTATCTTGGTCAGTTGCAAGGTAAATTTCATCTTGCTCTTTTATGAGATTTTTTAGTTTTTCAATTACTGTTTTTTTGTTGCTTGGAATAATGTAGAGTGGTTTAAAGTCATTTTGATAATCTATAGAGAGGTTTGCCCATTCAAATTTTTTATATTCATCAGGTATTTCTTTAGCACTGTTTGGTAAATCTCTTATATGTCCTATGCAAGCTTCTACTGAAAATGAGTTATCAAGATATTTCTTTATTGTTGTTGCTTTTGTTGGTGATTCTACTATTATTAATTTTCTTTGTTGCATAAAACCCTTATCATATATAATATAACATAATGTGTAAATTGTTATAATTTTTCAATAAAAATAGTGCGGTATTTATGAGTACTTATAGGGTTTTACATACATCTGATTGGCATATTGGTAAAAAAATTGGGAATTTTTCTAGAATTAGTGAGCAACAAAGCTTTTTAAGTTTTTTATTGGAATTTATTAAAAATGAAAAGATTGATCTTTTGCTTATTGCTGGTGATGTTTATGATTCAAAGAGACCTGGACTTGAGGAACAAAAATTAATAAATGATTTTTTTTACGAATTGTCTTTTACGTCTTGTAAATGGTGTGTGGTTATTACTGGAAACCATGATAAGAAAGATTATTTTAAGATTAATAAAAAGATACTTTCAAAGTTTAATTTTTTTTTAATTACTGAAGATGAACTTGCCAATCAAGTGGTGTTTTTAGAAGATCGTGGTGATATTAAATTTATTATTGTCTGCGTGCCTTACATTAATGAAAGACTTATTGTGGATCAAGATTGTAAGAATATAGAGCTACATAATGATGTTTTTCTTAAAAACCTTGAAAAAGCTTATAAAGATCAAATATCAAAGATTATTGGAACTCTTGATGAACAGTATCTTAATATTCCTAAAATATTGATTGCACATTCTTTTTTCTCTAGTAGTAGCGTAGTTGGTAATATTGGAAATAGTCCTATTTTGCCTGTTAGTGTTTTTGGCAATAATTTTTCTTATGTTGCGCTTGGACATATTCATAATTTTAAAAAATTAAAAGATAATATAGTTTATTCAGGTTCACCAATTCAATATTCATTTGATGAGGATATTAAGAAATATGTGAATGTATTGTTTTTCAGTAATGGTAAATTAGTTGAGCAAAATAAGATTTTACTTCCTGTGTTTGGTAAATTGCATTTTTTACAAGGTTCTTTTAATGAGATTATGAGTGATTTGCAGAAGATTAAGAATGAAATTTCTTATCTTTGTTACTTAAAAATTGAACTTAATGAGAGAGTGGATGCGGAATTTGAGGAGCAGATTTATGATTTGGCAAAATCAAGTTTAATCAATATATTTGATATTTATCATAATTTAGTAGATTCAGGAGAGGAGTCTTTAAGAGAAGGGAGAAGGTTGCTTAGTAGGGATGAAGTACTAAATAGAGATGAAAAGTATTTTTTTCAAGAAAAATTAAAAAGAGATATTATGAATGGTTTTAGGAGAGGAAATAAATTTAAAGAAGAAGAACTTATTGCTCTTTTTGAAGAAGTATTACTTAAGGGAAGAGCAGGCGAATATGAGAATAAATAAGCTAGTATTTAAAAATATTGCTTCTTATAAGGGCGAATATGAGATAAATTTTGATGTTTCTGTTTTAAAAAGATCTGGTATTTTTTTAATTTCTGGAAATACTGGAGCTGGCAAGAGTACAATTTTGGATTGTATTACTCTTGCTCTTTATGCACGAATTTATAGGCTTGATAAAAATATTGCAGATTCAATTTCTAAGGGTTTTAATAGTGCTTATGTTAAACTTACTTTTACTGTTTCTGAAAAAGTTTATGAGTCATTTATTGAACTTAACATAAGACAAAAGGAAACGCCAAAAAATATGATACTTAGCTGTCTTAGTGATGGGAGTTTGATTGAGAATAAAGATGATGTTTTAGCTTATATAAAAAGTCTTTGTAGGTTGGATTTTGAACAGTTTTGTCAAACTGTTATTTTGCCCCAAGGTAATTTTCAGGAATTTTTAACTTCAAAGCCAAAAAGTAAGACAGCAATAATTGACAATATTTTTAATTTAAAAAAATACGATGATATAGAAATTTTTTTAAAAAGAGAATTAGAACTTACAAAATTCAATAAAGAAAAATTAGAGTTCTTAGATATGGAGGAAAAAAATAGAGTTAGCAGTAATAAAAAAAAATTAAATGAATTGACTGATTTTTTGGGTTTAGTTGATATAGAAGCTTTAAAAAAAAATCTTGACAGTGTTTATAAGTTAATAGGTATTTGTGAAAAAATAATAAAATTCAATCAAAATTATTTAGGTATTCAATATAGGATAGAGAATTTAGAGTTAGAATTATCTTCTAAGGTTAAGAGTAAAGAAAAGTTAAGTCATGAATATCTTTCGCAAGAAAAGATTAAATCAGAATTAGATGAAAAGCTTAAATTTTATAATTCTAATGAATTTTTGGATTTAAAAAATTTTGTTAAAAGGCAGAGCGAGCTGCTAAATGATAAGAATCGGTTTTCGTTGGAATTTTCAAGTATTCAAAAGGATTTAGAAGAATTAAAATATCTGGATTTAGATAATTTTAATTTTGATTATGTAAAAGAATTGTATTATGAGAATGTTCTTTTCTGTGGGATAGATTTTGATGAGAAGACTTATGATAGATTGATTGTAAAAGAGAGGCAATTGGAAGCGCAAAGAAAAAAATTATTACTAGAACAGAAAAGAAAAAATGTCGAAATTAAAAGTATTACTTCACAAGAAACAACATTTAATTTTGATAAATATGTTTATTATGAGGCATTAAAGTTATTAAAGGGCTTTTATGAAGAATTAATATTAAAATATAAAAATGGATTAGAGCTGTTGTTAAAGTCAAATAATAGCGGTTCATCTCAAACTATTGTCATGAATATTAGAATTGGTTTGTATAAAAAATTTTTAGAACATCTTGATAGTAATAAACAGTCTGTTGCAAAAGATATTGATAATCTTAAACATCTTGAAGATGCATATAAGGTATATCAAGGAAAAGAAAAATTAAAAATTAGTAGTTTAAATGAGCTTTTAGCGTTAAACTCAAAGCTTCAAATTTTGCAATCTGAGTTGGATGCTCTTAAGCTGGATATCTTGAATAATAAAGAAAGTAAAATTAAATGGGAGAGTTGCGTATTAAATTTTAAGAAAAATAATGCAGAAATTTTAAAAAGAATCGGCCAGAATTTATTTCATAAATATATAGATTATTCTAATAGAGATAAGATTTTGGTTCTTGAAGGTAAGCTTAAGGAAGTTGCGGATTTAAAAAGAATGCTTAATGATTTGAATTCCAAAATTTCTTTAAAGGAAGTGGAAATTAAAGAAAATTTAGATAAGATAAGAAGTTTATTGCCTGATATTAATTTAAAGGTAAATTTAAATGATTCTGCTTTACTTGAGCGGGAGTTTAAAAAAATTTTAAGGTCTAAAAGGGATATAGAGAATGATCATGCTAAATTGAACTTGTCTCTTGAGAATATAAATAACTCAAAACTTAAGCTTGCAAGTCAAATTGAGTTTATGAAACAAACCATATTAGGTTTTAAAATGGAGCTTAAAGATGAACTGGCTAAGTTCACTTCTAGTTTTTTAGATTTCAAAAGAGCAAGAAAAAATGGGTTTTATGTTAAGGATTCTATTTTTTCACTTGATTCTTTAAAGCCTAGTAAGAATAGTTTAGAGCATTTTTTGAAGTTAAAATCTAATTTTATGTCTCAAATTGAGATTTCCTCCAAGGATATTAGTAAATATGAGGCAAATTTTTCAAGCTTACAGACTCTTAAAGCAGAACTTAGTGCGCAAGAGATTAATTTAGAAAATATTAAGAATGAGTTAATCAGTGTGAATGAGCGTAATGATAAATTAGAAATTTTAAAGAAAGTTGTTACTACTTCTCCTAGTTTAAAGTATTATGTTCAGAGTTTTTTAATTGATGAAATTTTAAGTATATCGAATAAAAAATATTTAAGTATTATTCTTCCTGATTTTGAGCTTGAAATTAATACAGATAGTAAAGATTTTAATTTTTTAGTTAAAAGCAAAAGAGATGGGAATATGACTCGTAGTGTTAAGACCCTATCTGGTGGTGAGAGATTTCTTGTATCTTTATCCCTTTCCCTTGCTCTCTCAGACATGATAAGAGATAGTGAGCTTAAGATAGAAGCATTTTTTCTTGATGAGGGATTTGGAAGTCTTGATGAGGATACTTTAAAAATGGTTATTCCAAAGATTTCTGAGTTGCAACGTGTTGATGGGCGTCAAATCGGTATAATCTCTCATGTTTCTTATTTAAAGGAAGAGATTAAGACGCAGATAGTTGTAAGTAAAATTTCAACAGTTTCTAATATTACTATAGAGAGTTTTTAATTTTTTATTGTATAATTATTTGGATATTTTAGAATATGGAGATTTGTATGGAACGTTATGTTTCAATTGATGTTGGAGGTACTAATACTAAATATTCTCTTGCAGATAGTAGCGGTAATTTCCTTGATAAGCATGAAGTTAAATCAGGGACTACTCCTGATGAGCAAGTTGGTATTTTAGTCGATATAATTAATTCTTACAAAAGGGAAGAAAATATTAAAGGTGTTGCAATTTGCATGCCTGGATTTGTTGATCCTAAGGGAATTGTGATTAGAGTAAATGCTATTAAAGGATTTACGAATTATCCTTTAAAGGAAAAACTTGAGACTTTAACAGGGATTAATGTTGAGATTGAAAATGATGCTAATTGTGTGGCTTTAGCAGAAAAATTTAAAGGTAATGCTATTCATTATAATGATTTTATTGCTTTAACTCTTGGAACAGGAATTGGTGCTGGGATATTTATGAATGGAAAACTTTTAAGGGGCTGTTCTTTTATGTCCGGTGAGATTGGATTTATGATTATTAGAGGACTTAGCAATAATATTCCTTTTAATTGTAGATGGGAATCTATAGCTTCTGTTGCGGCTTTGAGGAAGAGAGTTGCTCAGCGTTTGGAAATGGAGTTTGATAAGGTTTCTGGAGAATATGTTTTTGAGCTTGCCGATAGTGGTAATGTGCACGCTAGGAATGAAATTGAGCATTTTTTTGAGACTTTGTCATTTGGAATTTTTAATTTAACTTTTATTTTAAATCCTGCAAAAATCTTAATTGGAGGCGGCATAAGTTCAAGACCTGATTTAATAAGTAGAATATATGATAAATTGGAGAATTTATGGTCTTTAGAATTGGCTCATATTTATAATAATGACATCAAGAAACTTGTTGAACTTGAGACAACTAAATTTAATAATGATTCTGGAAAACTTGGAGCATTATATCATTATTTTATTGAAAATAATGTGTTATGTAATTTAGGTGTTTAGGTGATAAGAGAAGCATGTGTTTTTAACGTATTAGAGGCTTTAAATGCTTTTAAGCTTGGTGCTAATAGAATTGAGCTTTGTGAAAATACGACTTGTGGGGGAACTACACCTTCTTATGGCTCCATAAAAGTTTTGAAGGAAGCTTTGGATATTCCTATTGTTGTAATGATTAGGCCAAGGTGTGGTGGTTTTGTGTATTCTAATTTAGAATTTCAAGTCATGAAGGAAGATATTAAGCTTTGTAAGAGTCTTGGAGTGGAGGGTGTAGTGTTTGGCATTTTAAGGAATGATCATGAAATTGACATAGATAGAACTAAAGAGTTGTTAAGTTTATCTTATCCTTTAAAAGTTACTTTTCATAAAGCAGTTGATGAGACTTCTGATATTAGGGCTTCTGTAGCTAATCTTTTAGATATTGGCGTTAATAGAATATTAACTTCAGGGGGAGGGCTTAAAGCAGAAGATTCACTTATGATACTTCAAGACTTAATATTAATGGCTGGAGAGAAATTAGAAATTATTGTTGCAGGTAAAGTTAGTAAGGATAATATTGAGGGCATTGATACTATTTTGGGTGCTAAAGCTTATCATGGGAGACTTATTGTTGGTGATTTAAATTTATCTTAGGTTTATTGTTGTGTTAATTTAAGTTCAAGTCAATATTTAATGCAGATGTTTGAGGTTCTTCATCTTTGGCTAAGATTAAACTTGTTATGAATTTTTTAATGCTCATTTTGTTAACATTAAATTTAAGTTCCACGGTATTTTGATCTTGTATTTTAGATTTTATAGGACTTGAAATTATTATTTTTGTTGTGCTTTTTAACAGGATTGGTATTAATTTCCTTGATAAAATAGATAGTATTGCTGGGTTATTAGTGTGTAAGTATGCTTTGAAATTATAATCATTGTCACTTTCACTATTTGCAATAAGTATTCCTTTATTAAAAGGAATCAGATTTGTTTTTATGTTATCTGGTATTAATTTAGTGATATCCTTTATCCAAATAAATATTTCATTTTGATTAAGTGTATCAATATATTTTGTTGTTAGTATGTTTTCGCTTTTATGAGTTATTTCTTTTTGATTTATTAGAAATCCTTTTTTATCTTTAGTGGGAGTTACATATATATTTGAATTTTTTATCTTCCATTTTGGATTTGTAAATATATTGCCATGAGATTCAAAATTTGGGTTGTTGTGTATTCCCCAAAAGATATTTTTGGGAAAATTTCCTGTTATTATTGATGAAAAAGTTTCTGGATTTTTTGTGTAACTTAAATATAGGTTGCCAATAGTATTAAGTCCGAGTTTGTATTTTAATTTGAATTCATTGTAGATGAATCTGTTTTTAGATAGATCTATGTAAGCGTATACGTCTGATGATGGGTCTAACAACATAATTGAAGACCTTTTATCTTTAGGTGGAGAGTAAGTTAAAGTTGAACATCCTATAAAAAAAATAGTTATAAAAATGTTGATAATTAATTTGACCATTTTTCAATACCTATTTTTATTAATATTTCATCGTCAAGTTCTACTTTTGTTAGTGCCTTTTCGTTATTAATCTCTATTTTTAGTGTTAAGGTTTCATTTTTAATGTAACTTTCAAATTGACTTATTATTTTTTTAAGTATCTCATTGTTGTCTATGTATAGTATTATTCTGTCACTAACATTGAAGTTATTTTCTTTTCTTAAATTTTGTACTTTTCTTATAAGTTCTCTTGAGAGTCCTTTTAAGTATAATTCTTCTGTTATTAGTGCATCTAATCCAATTGTAACAGAATCTTCATTTATTACTTTTAAATTTTCTTTCTCGTGTCTTTCTAAGATTATATCTTTGAGTGTTATATCATATGTATTGTCTTTGATTTTAATTGTATGTTTATTACCATTTATTATTTTTAATATATCTTCGTTGTTCAGTTTCATGATTTCTAATGCTACTGCTTTCATATTTGTGCCGAGCTTACTTCCAAGTTCTCTAAAGTTTGCTTTTGCTTTGTAAGTTACAAGTTCTTCTTCATTGGATTTTATTTTTATTTCTTCTGAATTAATTTCCTCGAGTATTATTTCTTTCATTTCACTTAGTATTTGTTGTTCTTTTTGATCTTTGGTTACAATATAGATTGTGCTGATGGGTTTTCGTATTTTGATGTTATGTGATGCTCTTAGTGCTCTTGCAATTGAAACCACTTTTCTTATAAAGTTCATCTTCTCTTCAAGATCTATGTTAATAAGTTCTTTGATCTCTTGTGGATATTCGTTTAGATGGATTGATTCTTTTTCATCTTTTGTTTTCAGATTTTGATAAATTTCTTCTGTTAAGAATGGAATAAATGGTGCAAGCATCAACATTAAGTTCTTTAGTGCATAGTATAGCGTTTCATAGGCATCAATCTTATCATTATCATTCTCAGATTTCCAGAACCTTCTTCTTGATCTTCTGATGTACCAATTATTTAGCTTATCTATAAATGCAAGAAGTTCTTCTATTGATTTTGTTAAATTATATTTATCTATTTCTTCATTTAATGTTTTTTTCAGACTTTCAATTTCGCTAATTATCCATTTATCAAGGATATTAGTTTTGTATAGAACTATGTTACTGTTAGGTTCAAATTTATCAATTATTGCGTAGGTTATGAAAAATGAATAAGCATTCCAGATAGGGATTATAATATTCTTTAAAACATCTTTAACCCCATCATCGCTGTATTTTAAGTCATCAGCTCTTACTACGGGACTCATTACTAGATAGAGTCTTAAAGCATCAGCCCCAAATGTGTTTATTACTTCCATTGGATCTGTATAATTTCTAAGTGATTTTGACATTTTTCTTCCATCACTAGATAGTACTAGTCCATTAACTATTACATTTTTAAATGCTGTCTGTTCGAAAAGAGCAGTGCCTAGGATTGTTAATGTATAAAACCATCCTCTTGTTTGATCTAAACCCTCTGCAATAAAATCAGCAGGGAAAATATCATGGAATTTATCTTTATCTTTAAATGGATAATGCTTACTTGCGTAAGGCATAGAACCAGATTCAAACCAGCAGTCTAGAACCTCACTTGTGCGAACATATGTACCGCCGTATTGACTTGGCCAAGTGATTTTATCAATTTTATCTTTATGTAAGTCATTCACCTTTTGTCCTGAGAGTCTTTCAAGTTCTTCTTTAGAGCCTATACATATTTTGTTTCCTGTTTTTGAACATATCCATACTGGTATTGGATTCCCCCAAAATCTGTTTCTACTTATTGCCCAATCTCGTGCATTTTCTAACCATTTACCAAATCGTCCTTTTTTTAGGTGTGAAGGTATCCAGTTTATTTGCTCATTTGATTTTATGAGTTTTTCTTTTATTGCTTCAATATTTACAAACCATGAGCTTATGGGTCTGTAAATTAGAGGTGAATTTGTTCTGTAGCAAAATGGATATCTGTGTAAAAAGTTTTCCCGTTTGAATAAAAGATTCATTGATTTTAATTTTTCTATTATTTTATTATCTGCATCTTTAACAAATAGTCCTTCAAAATCTTTTACTTCGTTTGTAAATCTGCATTCGGCATCTATAGGTGTTATCATATCAGTTTTTGTATTTTTTTTGAGTATGTTATAGTCTTCTTCTCCAAAGGGTGCGATATGTACTATTCCTGTTCCATCATCAGTTGTGACATATTCTGCTGTATGAATCCTGAAAGCCCCTTTATTCCTTTGACTTAAAAAATAGTCAAATACGGGTTCATATTCTATTCCTTTAATATGCTCACCTTTAAATTGTTCTATTACTGTATATGTTTTGTCATCTTTATAATAGTGATTTAATCTTTTTGTGCCTATTATGAATGTTTCGTTTTTTTCTTTATCGAATATTTTAGAGTAATCTATGTCTCTACCAACAGCAATTCCAAGATTTGTAGGTAATGTCCAAGGAGTTGTCGTCCATGCGAGCAAGTATTCATTTTTATCTTTGATTTTAAATTTTATAGTTAGTGATGGGTCATGAACTTCTTTATACTCGCCAAGATTAACCTCAAAGTTTGAAAGAGGAGTTGCAAGTTTCGGAGAATATGGTAATACATAGTAACTTTCATAAATTAAACCCTTATTGTAAAGTGTTTGAAATACCCACCATACAGATTCCATGAAGGTTGTATCCATTGTTTTGTAATTATGTTCAAAATCTACCCATCTACCTAATCTTGAAATTGTTTTTTGCCATTCTTTTGTGTATCTAAGAACTATATTTTTGCATTCCTCATTAAATTTATCAACCCCATATTTTTCTATTTCGTATCTTCCAGAGATTTGTAAAGATTTCTCTACTTCATACTCTACGGGTAAACCATGAGTATCCCATCCAAAATATCTCTTAACATGTTTTCCTTTCATTGTTTTATATCTTGGGATTATATCTTTAATTGTATTTGGAACAAAATGCCCAAAATGTGGAAGTCCTGTTGCAAATGGTGGACCATCATAAAATGTAAATTCTTCACAACCTTCTCTTTGTTGCATTGATTTTTCGAAGATTTTATTATCATTCCAAAATTTTAATACTTTTTCTTCTATCTTCGGAAAGTTTACTTTGCTTTCTACTTTCTTGAACATAAGATTTCCTTTTGTTTGATTTTTATATTATTTTGGTCTAAATATATTTTTATTAGATTAATATTGGGATTTTTAAATATTTGATTGATAATTTTTTCTTCTATTTGTTCTTTTATTGCATTTAAAACACTTCTTGCACCAGAATTTTTATCATAATATTTTTCAATTATATGGTTCTGGAGAGCTTCATCAATTTCTATTTTAATGTTTTTGAGGCTAAATTTTTTAGTGAGTTCTTTGCAATAGTTACTATAAATTAGGATAAGATCTTCTTCTTTTAAGACATTAAGGATTATTTTTTTTTGTATTTTATCTAGTAGTGATGATTTGAATCTTGTTTTAAGCTCATTGTTGATTTCGCTTTTGATATTTATATTATTGTCTGTCTTGTTAAATCCAATACTTCCTTTTCCAAGTAGTGTTTTAGCGCCAATAGATGTACTTAAAACAATAATGGCATTTTTAAAAGATATTTTATCTTCTTTACTACTAATTAACTCCCCATTTTCAAGTATTTGTTCTATTATAGTAAGTACGCAATTATGCGCATGTTCGATATTTTCAAGTATAATAAAGGCCCTAGGATTATGTTTTAATCTGTTTATTAAAATACCACCATCAGCATAGCCTGCATATCCTGGATTTGTTCCTATTAGCTTTGATATGGAAGTTTCTTCTCTATAGTCTGACATGTCTAGCTTTAATATTGAGTTTTGATCTTCAATAATGATGTTTGATATTGTTTTTGCTATCATTGTCTTTCCACATCCGCTTGAACCTATGAGTAATATTGATGTTAAAGGTTGCATATTGTTATTGATGCCAAGTTTTGTTTTGACCATTTCTATAATTATTTCATTTATAGCACATTCTTGCCCAATTATTTTTTCTTTTATGTGTATTGCTTCTGCTTTAAGAGTGTCAATTTCTTCTGTGATGTTAGATTTTATCTTAATATTTAATAGTTCATCTGTTGCGCTTTTAATATCCTCTACATTAATTATCTTTTTATCAATTTCCTTTTGTTTTTTCTGTGCCCCGGCAATGTCAATTAGATCAATTGCTTTATCGGGAAATCTTTTGTTAATTAGATATTGTGATGATAGCTTGATGACATTTTCTATGGCTTCCTTTTCATAAGTGACACCGTGATAGTCTTCAAAGTTTTTTATTATGTTGTTGATTATGTTAAGGGTTTCTTGTTCATCGGGTTCTTTGATTGATATTGTTTGAAATCTTCTAGTAAATGCTTTGTCTTGAGAAATATGTTTTCTATATTCATCATAAGTTGTTGCGCCTATGATTTGTATTGCAGAGCGGGATAAAACAGGTTTTAAAATATTTGCTGCATCAATAGAACCTTCAGAGTTTCCAGCCCCTATTAGAGTATGTATTTCATCAATAAATATTATTATGTCTTTATTGTTTTTGATGGATTTAATTATGTTATTTAATCTTTCTTCGAATTCACCTCTATATTTTGTTCCTGAGACTAGATCAGAAGTGTCAATTTGTAGTATTACTTTATTTTGTAATTGGCTTTTTATTTCTTTATTCGCAATTTTGATGGCAAGTCCTTCAACAATTGCCGTTTTACCAACTCCAGGTTCTCCTATTAGGATTGTGCTATTTTTATTTCGTCGTTCAAGTATGTTTATTAATGCTTGGATTTCTTTCTCACGACCGACTAGAGGATCAAGTTTTTTTTCCTTTGCAAGTGTTGTTAAGTTTTTAACATATCTGTCAATTTCAAAGTAGTCATTTGTAAGTCTTATTTCATCTTCGAATTCTTTATATGTTTCAATTAACCTTATCTTGTCTATGCTTGTTATCATATTCTCTTCATTAAAGTTGAAGCTTAATTTATTGAGTTTATATTTCTTTAAAAGTTTTTTCGTTTTTAGAATTTGATAAAAAATCTCTTTTATTCCTATTGAAGATTTAGACTTAAATTCTTTTTTGGTTTGTTCAATAAGAATGAAAATTTCTCTGTTTATCTTTGGAATTATAATTTCCTCAGCACCGATTAAAACTTTTTCTAACTTTTCTATTTCACATAATGTATCTTGTTTGATATTTTTTAAAGTTTTTGTATCTATATTTTTTATTTCAGATTTCTTAGGGCAGACTAGTATAGACATTAATAGATGCCACATTGAAACTTCTCTATTTTTATTTTTTCTAGCAACTTCTCTCGCGGATACTTCGACTAGGTTTATTAAGTTTTCTGCTATATTAATACTTTTCTATCTCCATCTTTATATTATTCATTATATCAAAAATATTATTTTTTTTTTCGTATCTTGAATATATGGATACATAAAATTTAATTTTTGACTCTGTTCCAGATGGTCTAATGGTTATTTCTATTCCGTTTTCTAATAAAAATTTTATTGCATTTGTAGTATGTTTGTATTCCTTTATTTTATGTACATTTCCATTTATATCGGTTTCTTTTAATGTTTTGTAGTCTAACTTTTTGATTATATTAATTCCTGCAAATTTTTTCTTAACTTCATTTCTAAATTTTGATATTAAGTCTTCTTTTAAAAAGTCACCATTACTTTCTTGAAAACTTTTATTAATTATAAAGTCTTCGTAATATCCAAGTTCTTTGTACATTTCTTGAAGATATGTTCCTATTGTTATTTGGTTCTTTTTTAGTGTAAACATTAAGTCGCAAAATCCTTTAATGGCTGAAAATGCATCTTTATCTCTAGTTCCAGTTCCGATTAGGTATCCATGACTTTCTTCACATCCAAAAATAAATTTTTTGTTTGGTTCTTTTGTTTTCATCTCATCTATTAAGTGTCCTATCCATTTAAATCCCGTATATGTTCTAAATAATGTTGAGTTATATTTTTGTGATATCTTATCTAACATTGGCGTTGTAACGAAAGAAGCTATTGTAAATACATTGTTGGGATTTTCTTCTATAGATAATAAGTAATGCATTAAAATGCATGCAATTTGGTTACCATTTAGAATTTTCCATTCTTTACCTTCATTGAAAGCTATGCCCATTCTATCAGCATCTGGGTCGGTTGCAAATGCAATATCACAATTTTTTCTTTTTGCAAGTTCTATTACTCTGGACATGGCTACATGTTCTTCGGGATTAGGATAGTTAACTGTAGGAAATTCTGGATCAGGGTTTATTTGACTTGGTTCAGTTAGAAGTTCTACTTGACTGCCTTTAAATAAATTCTTTATCATTGTTCCGCCTGTCCCATGCAAAGGAGTATATGCTACTCTTAAGTTTATGTTTTTGCTTTTTTTGTTAAAATTAGGGAATTCTTCATTTACTTTTTCTATGTACATCATATCAAGCTCATCATTAATTTCAGTTATTGCTTGCGTATTTATGCCTTCTTCCTTTGTAAGTGTATTTTTAATTTTAGATACTTTTTTAATTTCCGATATTATTCGTGTGTCATGAGGGGGTATTACCTGAGCTCCCCCTTTCCAATACACTTTATATCCATTGTATTCTTTTGCATTATGACTTGCTGTTATCATTATTCCAAGATCGCAATCTAATTTTCTAACTGTATATGATAATTGGGGTGTTGACCTTAGATGTTTGTATATGTAAACTTTAAGGCCATTTGATGCAAAAATTTCAGCAGCGTTATATGCAAATTCTTTTGAGAAGTATCTTGAATCATAACTTATTGCAACTTTAGGATTTTGTGTTATTTCAAGGATATAATTAGCAATTCCTTGACTTGCTTTTGCAATATTATAGGTGTTGATATAATATGTTCCAGCTCCAATAATGCCTCTCATTCCAGCAGTTCCAAATTCTAGCTCTTTATAAAATCTATTGTATATTTTTCCCTCATTATTTTCATTGAGTAATCTTATTGCTTCATCTTTAAAGTATTTGTTTTTTTCAAGTTGAATATATTTTTCTAATTTTTTTTTAAGTTTGTTATTTTCCATGCTATTTTCCTTTATTTTCTTATTCAAGAATTTATAATTAAATTATAAAATAATGATATATGAGTATAATATATAAGTATAGAATATATGGAATTAGTTGTTATCTTTTGATCTATAATCTTTTTATTTGAGGTTTTCATGCGATTTTGTTTAAAGTCTGATTATTCTCCTGCTGGTGATCAACCAAAAGCAATAAGAGAAATTAAGGAATCTATTCTACTTGATAATAAATATCAGACTTTAAAGGGTGTTACAGGTAGTGGTAAAACTTTTACAATAGCTAATATTATTAGAGATTTAGAGCGACCTTCTTTGATAATTAGTCATAATAAAACTTTGGCCGCACAACTTTATAGGGAATTTAAGGACTTTTTTCCAGATAATGCAGTTGAGTATTTCGTTTCTTATTATGATTATTATCAGCCTGAATCTTATGTCCCATCAAAAGATTTATATATAGAAAAGGAAGCCACTATTAATGAGGATATTGAAATAAAGAGGATAAGGACAGTTACATCTCTTTCTAGAAGACGAGATGTTATTGTTGTTGCTACAGTTTCTTCAATTTATGCACTAGGTTCCCCAGAATTTTTTAAGAGTGCTGCTTATGCTTTTTTTGTAGGGCAAAAGATTTCTATTAAGGAGATAGCAGATATTTTTGTTAAGCTTCAGTATGAGAGAACTCTTATGAATCTTGAACATGATAAGTTTTCTATTAAAGGTGATCTCATTGAGATATGGCCTAGTAATGAGCATGGTGATTTTGCATATAGAATTTATTTGGATTTTGATAATATTATTAGGATAAACAGAATTAGTCCACTTACAAAAAAGATTTTAGGAATTACTGATGAATTTACTCTTTTTGCTAAGTCTTATTTTGTTATTCCTTATGAAAACATATTGAATGCTCTTCCTAAAATACAGGCGGATTTAGAAATGCAATATCTTTATTTTAAGGAAAGTGGTAAGCTTGTTGAGGCTGAGAGACTTAGGCAAAGAGTGGAATATGATATTGAAATGTTAAGAGAAACTGGGTCTTGTCAGGGTATAGAGAATTATTCTAAATACTTTGGTGATAGTGAAATGAATAGACCCTATTGTCTTTTTGATTTTTTTCCTAAGGATTATTTGCTCTTTATTGATGAATCTCATGTTACTTTGCCTCAGTTTAGAGGAATGTATAATGGCGATTATTCAAGAAAATTAAATCTTGTAAATTTTGGATTTAGACTTCCATCAGCACTTGAGAATAGACCCCTTAAATATCATGAGTTTGAAGCTTTAATGAATCAGGCTGTTTTTGTTTCAGCAACTCCTGGTCTTGAAGAGCGTGAAAAGAGCAGTGTTATTGTTGAGCAGATAATACGTCCAACAGGTCTTGTTGATCCAGAAATTATTATTAGAGTTTCAGACGGGCAGATGGAAGATCTTTATAATGAAGTTCAAAAAAGAATAGCTTTAAATGAAAAGGTTTTAATTACAACTCTGACTAAAAAAATGGCTGAGGATTTAACAGATTATTTACTTACTCTTGATATAAAGGCTAGATATTTGCATGCAGAGTTTAATGCTATTGAGAGAGTAGATATTATTACATCTCTTAGAAGATCAGAAATCGATGTTATTGTGGGAATTAATTTGTTAAGGGAAGGTTTAGATATCCCTGAGGTTTCTCTTGTTATTATACTAGATGCTGACAAGGTAGGATTTTTAAGATCGACCGCTTCGCTGATTCAAATGATTGGTAGAGCTGCTAGAAACTCAAATGGGTGTGTTATAATGTACTATGATCAAGTAAGTTCTGCAATGCAAGAAGCTATTGAGGAAACCAATAGAAGACGGGATATTCAGATTGAATACAATAAAAAAAATAATATTGTTCCAAAAACTATTATTAAAAAAGTACAAAATATTTTAGAAAAAGAATTAAAAAATGAAACTGTTGATTATAACATTAAAAGAATTATTTCCGATGACAAATTATCTAAAAAGGATCTTATCATTAAGCTTAAGTTTAAACTTGAAGAAGCAGTTAGTGATGAGAGATTTGAGGATGCTATCTTTTTACGAGATAAAATAAAAGAACTTGTAAAGGGATGATATTTTTTTGAAAGGAGTTTATATTTTTGAAGGAAAAAATTACTGTCAGGGGTGCCAAGGAGCATAATTTAAAAAATATTAATGTTGATATTCCAAGAAATAGTTTGGTAGTGATATCTGGGAAGAGTGGTTCTGGTAAGTCGTCTTTGGCTTTTGATACAATTTTTGCAGAAGGTCAGAGAAGATATATGGAATCTGTGTCGTCTTATGCAAGACAATTTTTGGGAATAATGAAGAAACCCAACGTTGAATATATAGGAGGACTCTCTCCTGCTATTTCAATTGAACAGAGGACAATAAGCAGTAATCCAAGGTCAACTGTTGGTACAATTACTGAAATTTATGATTATTATAGATTGTTATTTGCAAAAATTGGTAAGCCATATTGTCCAAAAGATGGAAGTTTGATTGAGGAGCAATCTTTAGATAATATGATTAATACTGTTTTAAGCTATGCTGAGGGATCTAAGGTTGTATTATTTGCTCCTATTGTTAGGGGTGCTAAGGGTACTCATAAAAAAGAGCTTGAAAGGATATTAAATCAAGGGTTTAATAGAGTAAGAGTGGACTTTCAAGATTATTTGATAGAAGATGCTGTTAATTTGAGTTTAGATAAAAATAAGAAACATAATATTGAAATTATAGTAGACCGAATAAAATTGAGTAGTGATGTAAGAATTAGGCTTTCAGAATCTATTGAGACTGCTTTATCGGTTTCTAATGGGTATTTACGTGTGGAGATTGAAAATGATTTTGAAAAAATAGATAAAATCTTTACAGAGCATAATAGTTGTCCTTTGTGTGGGTTTTCTCTTCCTGCAATAGAACCGAGGCTTTTTTCATTTAATAGTCCATTTGGAGCTTGTAATGAATGTTCTGGCCTTGGTGTTACACTTGACTTTGATTTTGAAAAAATTTGTCCTAATTTGAAGCTTTCTTTTAATGATGATGCATTTATTACCTTTAAACCCAGTTCATCTTGGGCTTTAGCTATTTTTAAGGGACTTGCTAAGCATTATGGTTTCAGTTTAGATACTCCTATAGAAGATATTCCTGAAGATATTCTTAGAAAGATTTTATATGGCGCTAATGAAAAGATAGATTTTATCTATAAGCCTAAGGAAATGGGTAGTAAAGATATAGATGGTGGTTTTTATTATGCTAAAGAATTTGAGGGCCTTATTCCTCTTTTAAAGAGGCGTTATCTTGCAACTGAATCTGAGAGTGCTAGATTCTTTTATGAGGGTTTAATGTCTCGCAGAATTTGTAATTCTTGCAAAGGTAAGCGGTTAAGCCTTGGAGCTTTATCTGTTAAATTGGGCGGCAAAGATATTCAAGAACTTAGTAATCTTTCTGTTATAGATTCTTATTCGTTTTTTGAGAAGATTGAACTTGATGAGCTTAGGACAAAAATTTCTAAAGAAATTTTAAAAGAAATTAAGAGCAGGCTGAAATTTTTAATTGATGTTGGACTTTCTTATTTATATTTAGATAGAATGTCTGGAACCCTTTCAGGAGGAGAGGCTCAACGAATTAGACTTGCTACTCAAATAGGTTCAGCTCTTGCTGGGGTTCTTTATGTACTTGATGAGCCTAGTATTGGATTGCACCAAAGAGATAATGAGAAATTAATAAGTACACTTGTTAATTTGAAAGAACTTGGCAATACGGTAATTGTTGTGGAGCATGATGAGCAAACTTTACGCACCGCTGACTATATTATCGATGTTGGGCCTGGAGCTGGGATTTATGGTGGAGAGATAGTTGCTAAGGGAACCTTATCTGATATTTTAAGTAATGAGAATAGTTTGACTGGTAAGTATTTAAGCGGTCAACTTAAAATAGAAGTTCCAAAAACAAGACGTAAGGCAGGAAAAGCTGAAATTGTACTCTTGAATGCTAATAAAAATAATTTAAAGAATATTAATGTGCGCATTCCTTTGGGAGTTTTTACTGTAATAACGGGAGTTTCTGGTAGTGGAAAGAGTACCCTTCTTAATGAGGTATTATATCCTGCTCTTGATAGTAGGTTAAAATCCAATACAAGTTATTTTGATGGCTTTGAGGATATCATTGGGTATGATCAAATTGATAAGGTTATTCAGATAAACCAAAAACCAATAGGCAAGACCCCAAGATCAAATCCTGCAACTTATGTTGGATTTTTTACAGAGATTAGAGAACTATTTGCAAAGCTTCCAGAGTCTAGAGCAAGGGGATTTAAGGCCGGTAGATTTTCTTTTAATGTTAAGGGTGGGCGTTGTGAAAAGTGTCAGGGTGATGGGTATTTAAATATTCAGATGCATTTTTTGCCCGATGTTTTTGTTCCTTGTGATTTGTGTAAGGGTAAAAAATTTAATGAAGAAACCTTGGAGATTAGGTATAAGGGGAAAAATATTTATGATGTTTTGGAAATGAGTGTTATTGAAGCTAAAGATTTTTTTGAAAATATTCCAAGAGTTAATCATTATTTAAACATTTTAAAAGAAGTGGGACTTGAATATATTAAATTAGGTCAAGCATCGACAACCCTTTCAGGAGGAGAGGCTCAGCGGATCAAATTGGCTTTTGAGCTTGGTAAGAGGAGTACAGGAAAGACTTTTTATATTATTGATGAACCAACAACAGGTTTGCATTTTGATGATATAAGAAAATTGTTAGAGGTATTGCAATTGCTTGTTCAAAATGGAAATACCGTAGTTCTTATAGAACATAATTTAGATGTGATTAAACAGGCGGATTATATAATAGACTTAGGTCCTGAGGGTGGAGTATCTGGAGGAAATATTGTTGTATCTGGAACTCCTGAAGAGGTTTCAAAATGCAAGAGTTCCTATACGGGAATGTTTTTAAAAACTCTTTTGTAATATTATTTTTAGTAAGTATTTTTAATTACTTGATTTTATTTGCTCAAGATGTTAATGATAAGAAAAATCTTGACGCTAAGAAAACTTTAACTTTAATGCAAAAAGCTAATTTAAAAGAACTTGAGCTTTCTAGTGATGAAGATTTGCAAAAATGGGCGCTAAAAGAAGGTATTCAAGAGAAAGATGTCTCTAGGATAAAGGCATTACTTTTGGAAAAATTTGGTATATCTCCTGATCTTTTTTCAAAAGATGTCAAAGATGTAGGCAGATATAAAATAATTATTGAGAGTACGGATAATCTTGAAAATTTTACTTATGAGATTACTGGGGATGAAACTATCATATTTAAAGGTAGGGTTAGTCTTGTTATTGAAGATATTAAAGATAATAAAAAGCATAACATTAAGGGTGATAAAATTATTTTTAATAAAAAGACTAAGAAGCTTTTTTCTAGTGGGAATGTCGATTATAAGTTTGATTTAAGTGCCAGTGAAAAGTTATATTTTTATGGCAGTGAATTATTTATTGATTTCGATTCTCAGAATTTTATTCTCAAAAATGGAATTGTTCAAAAGAAAATGCATAGAAATTTAGTTGATCATATTGTTTCATTTGGGGGAAAAGTTTTAAGAAGATTGGATAATGATGCAAATATATTAGAAAAAGCTTTTATTACAAGTAGTAAAATTCCAGAACCTTATTATTCTATTAGAGCTTCTAAGATATGGATTTTGCCATCTGGGGATTTTGGTATTCTAAATGCTGTGTTTTATATAGGAAGAGTTCCTATATTTTATATTCCATTCTTTTTTAAACCAGGTGATAGTTTATTTTTTAATCCGTCTTTGGGATATTCTTCAAGGAAAGGTCTTACTCTTTTTAATACTGTTTATTTACTTGGAAAAAAGTCTGTTGATATTGATAAGGTTTCTTTTTTAGATTTTGACTTTCATTCAATATATAATGCGGATAAGAAATCTTATATTAGAAATGGTTATTTAACTTATTTCTTTGCAGAAGATGTTGTCTCTAGGGTTAATAAAGACTATGTTAAATTGATCTTTGATATTTATTCTAATTTGGGATTTTATTCAGGCATTGATTTTGATGTAGGTAGTACTTTAGATTTTTTTAAAACTTTTAAAGGTAGTTTTGGCATAGGTTTGACAAGGACTTTATATAAACATCTCTCTGGTGTCTACCGCCCTTTTAAGAATAATAGTATCAATTACTCTCTTTTTAGTTTTGATAATATAAATAAGGGTGACATATTTGGATTTGAGGTTCCCTTTAGATATTTGTTTACATACAAGTCTGAATTTTCAATCAGTGATGCACTTTTTTCAGTGGTTTTTGAGCATTATTCAGATCCTTATGTGATTATTGACTTTAAAGATAGATTAGAGAGTGCTACATTTTTTTCCGTTTTGAGTCCCCAAAAGGAGTTATCAGAAACAGAAAAGATGATAAAGACATTTGATTGGAATTTATCTTCTTTTTATAATCGGACTTTTGATAATAATTTTCTTGTTGATTATAGATTAAATAATCTTGGATTTACTTTTAAATTGGCAAATTATGATAATATTTTTGGTAAAACTCCCAAAAGTATTCAGGATCCAACTAGGAAATGGTTTTATTTGGAGAGAATTTACCTGCCTTATATCGATTTAAATTTTAAAAGAGATCTTTATAATAACAGTTGGACTTCGTTTTCTGATTCTAAGGATAAAGAAATAATTATGGTGCCTAAGATCAAAAATGTTGAGGATGATGTTGAGGATGGCAAAGGCAAAAGTAATACCAAAAAACTTGAAGAACAAAAAGATTTGACTAAAGATTTATATTTATCCCCTAAGCCAATTGTCTTTAATGATCTTAATAGGCCAGATTCTTTTTATGTAAGATTTGGCATTAATCCTTATTTTAAAAATAGTATATTTTTTGATGATTTTAAATTTAAGTCTCCTCAAGAGTTTAAATATGATGTCAAGACTTATTTGTTTGATATTAAAAATAAAATGAATTTAAACTTGCATGCTGATTTTTATAATCGACTTATTACTTTTGAAGATGTTTTGTATCTTAATACTGTTGAATATAATCCTTTAGACAAAGATTATAATCTAGTCGATAAAGACAAGAAGAGCGAGTATTCAGTTATTAATAAAATTAATTTAGATTTGTTGCCTTTCATGATGTATCCTGCTTTTTCTCGGAGTAGTATTAAGTTTGAGAATAAAATTACTCTTTATTCATTTGACAAAAAGTATGATAGAGATTCTAAAATGTTAAATGGCAAGAGTAATACCGTTTTTTGGAAAAGTCCTGAAACTTTTTATCAAGAAGTTAATTTCGGCTTGATTTATGACTATAGATTTTTTACTACTAGTCTTTCAAGTATACTGAGGAGTACTTTTGAGAGTATATATGCTTCTTCTGAGCTTAAGTTTGCAGTGGAATTTCCTTATTTATTACAAGAAGTAGGTGTTGGAATTAAATATGATAAAAAATTTAAGGAAGAAGAGCAGAAGTCTTTTTTTAAAAAGACAGCTATTAATTTAGAACCTTTAAAACCTATGTCTCCTTATAAAAATCTGGAGATGAATCCTGCTTTGTATTATAAGATAGAGCCTAGATATTTAGATTATTTAAAATTTGTCTTTCTAGCAGCTTATGACCCTTTAATTAATAGGGTGTCTGAACTTTCGTTTAAGGTTAATGCTTATGACTTTAAATTTGAATTTGCGATGAAAAATGATTTTGAGTATAACTATGATAAGCTGATTGGCGATTTTGCGAAGGTAGGATCTACAACTAAGCTTATTCCGTATTCTTTAAGTGCTCAGTATAAAAAAGATTTATATGAATTTAAATTTTCTGATGAAAAATTTTCAATTGGACTAGGAATGGATTCTGGGTGGAGAATGAATTTACAAAAATTTGTCGATAATGAACTTTGGGCTGAATTTACTTTTAAAGTTAGATATACTAAATTTTTTGAATTGAACTTTTCAACTCGTTCTATTAATACAAAAACTTTTAGATACTTTGGAGGATACATGGAGCAGCTTGATCTTGAAACGGTTAATTTTTTCGCGGATCTGTTTAAATCATTTAATTTCTTTAATATTCAGGATAGAAAGGACTCATTATTTAAAATTAAGAAAATTAGTACGAGCTTTAAATTTAATTTTTATGATTGGAAATTTGTCGGAGAGTATAGTTTAAGTCCAGATATTTTAAAGGATAATAGTGGTAGGTATTCTTCTATTTGGAGAAATAATTTTTCAATTTTTATTTCTTGGAATTTCTTCGAACCTATTAAGTCATCATTTGAAAGTAATGCAAGTACTAAGTATGAACTTTTAGTTAACCGTAAATCTGAGAAATAATAAAAAATTTTCTAGATTTAATGGTACTGGCTAAATGTATATTAGAAGAAGTTATCTTGATGGATTTAAACTTTGTTACATTTTTGGGATTCTTGATATCAAGATGTCAATGTGTTGTCAGTTTATTTTGATGATTTCGTTACTGATATTTGTGTATTTAATACAAATGTATTCGTCTGTTGCCTTAATATTGTCTACAATGTATTGAGTATGGAATTTTATTATCTTAAAGCTTATTTTGTATTCATTTGTAAGATTTTGTAGTACAAAAGCTTATGGCTATTTATGCATAATATGTTTTGTTTTAAAGAAGTGTCATTTCACCTTTTATGGAAGCCAAGATCAGCAATATTATTGTCTCCTGATATCAATGATATTTGTCCTCCTTTTTCTTCAAAAACATGTCTTAATTTGGTCACATCTTGAATTAATTTAATAGTATTTTTGTTTAATTTTTTATTGTAAAATCCTTTGGACCAATAATCAATTACGAGTTTGCTATCTCCAAATATGCTTTTTGTGTCTTCTTGTAATGCTATTTTGAGTGCAATATATAATCCCAAAAGTTCGCCATAATTGTTGCTAATTCCGTCAAAGTCTTTGACATAGTAATTATTGTAATCATTAATTAGACTTTGGTCTATTATCTTGTTTAGTATAGATATTCCCTTTTCATTAACAACTCTAATTTCTACTCCTTTGCCCCTTCCAGTTCCAGAGTCGAAGTATATTCCCGTTGGGTAGATATCCGCCTTTCCATTTCTTGAGAGCCAATTTTTTGCTTCTTCTCTTGTTTTAAAGCTTTTTATTTTATTGTTTTGTCCTATGATTTTATTTTTGCATTCTTCCCAAGATGTAAAGATAAATTTTTCATTTTTATTGTTTAGTATGCATGCATAGTATTTTTTCATGTTGAATTAACTCCCTAAGCACCACGCATTAATTATATTGCAAGGTCTGCCAAATCTTTTTTCGTTTGAGCTTTTTATTTCTATTGAATCTTTTATTTCTCTATTATACCCGATAAATTTTTCTCTAAGAGTTGGTTTAATAACTCTTTTTGGTAACATGCTGGGAAATATTCCTGATATTGTATATGACATATAAAAATCGTAAGCAGCTGCGTTTATCTCTCCAGGAGTCACTACGCCGGATACTTCATAGTTTCTTGAGACATCAAGACCAGCTATTCTGTATGCCCGATCAACTACTAATGAACAGTAAGTTTTATGGTGAATCTCTTCAAGATTAATTGAATCACTCCACATGTTAGATGATAACAGAGGCACTATATACCCGAAATTATTGTCAACATATCTGTTTCTGGCAAAATTTATTGCTTTTTGAATGGTTCTTTTATCTGTTATGGGTGAGAATATTTTTAGTATTCTTGATTGTACATAAGTTGTGAGTTTTTCATAGCCTGAGCCTTGAACAGATGCTGTGTCAAATTTGATTTGATTACTTGTGATGACTGATTTTATATCGAAACTGTCTTCTCCTTTAAATACAATTTTTTTTGTATTGTCATATTTTTCAGCATCAAATATTCCTGTGTGTTGCCAAAAATAGAAAAAGTCAATCCAATCTATTTTTGGTTTTATTAATAGTATGTCTCCATGTGATAAGATGGATCTTAGTTTTTGCGGTGTTATTTCTATTCCTGTTTCTGGATCTATGATATTGGGAATTAAGCTGTAGTTATTTTTTGAATAATATAAATCATTGTATTCATCAGCAATTGTTTGTTTTTGTAGTATTTCTGTTATTTTGTTATTTTCAATTTGTAGATGAAGCATGAATTTTTTGAAGTATTGTTTATTTTTAATTTTTAATAATTGATTTGCTATTATGTGAGGAGATATGTATTCTATTCCGTTTATTATATCTTTATTGATAGCATGATTGGTTATGCTTTCTTGGGGGAAAAAAGAATTAGTGTTTTCAAAAGGTATATATCCCATATTTTTTTCATAAAATATTTGTTCTAATGATGCTAAGATTTCTTTTTCTAAATGCATTTGTGATTCTGATAACTCTGTAAAACTTTTATTAACCGAATTTGGTTGAATTTTATCAGATTTTTTTCTAAAACTTGTATCAACTTTAATGATTAAATATCCATTTACATTGCTTTGTTCAAGAAATTTGTGCCATTCTTGTAAATCGTTTAGATGATTTTGATAAGCTAATAGATAGTTTTTTATTTCTTCTATTTTTTGAGGGCTTATTTTTAAATCTATTGCTAGTGTTTTTAATAAATGGGGAGATCCTGTGTGTTCTAATATTGTGTTTATTAGATGTGAGGGTATGTGATATTTGATATATGTCATATTGGTTACGAGGGCATGATTGGGTGGATAATGATGGGTTAAAAAAATAGTATTGGAACCGTTACTTTTGTGATCGCTCTTACCAAATAAAGAGCAGGAACATATTAGGTAGAAGCCTATTAGATTAAATATATGTGCAAGATGTTGCATGTCAATATTTTATCATACTTATAATGCTCTTATGTTCGTTTGTTTTTATAGGTTTTAATTATGTTGATTTTTTGTCATTTAAGTTTTAGTATATTAATTGAATATGAATTAAATTAGAATTTAACTAAATTTGAAACTAAATTTGAAATTTTTTAAACTTTTTTATAAAAAAAAGGGGGTGTTTGTTATGCAGTATTTAAAACCAATAAATGTATTTTCAGAAATAGGTCGTTTAAAAAAAGTGTTGCTACATAGGCCAGGGGAAGAATTGGAAAATCTGACCCCGTCAATAATGAAAAGGTTGTTGTTCGATGATATTCCTTATCTTGAGGTGGCAATACAAGAACACGATGCTTTTGCAGATATTTTAAGAAGTAATGGAGTTGAGGTTGTTTATATTGAGGATTTAATTAGTGAAACTATTGCTAAATGCGATAGTGTTAAAGAAAAATTTATATCTCAATTTATTCTTGAAGCAGGGATTAGGACCGAAAATAAGACTAAAGCTTTGAAAGATTATTTTTATAATATGTCTATTAAGGACATGATTTCAAAGATGATAGCTGGGGTTACAAGGGATGATCTTAAAAATTATAAATCTGATTCTCTAAACTATTTAGTAAATAGTGAATATCCTTTAATTGTTGATCCTATGCCCAATATACTCTTTACAAGGGATCCTTTTGCGAGTGTGGGTAATGGTGTAACAATAAATAGGATGCAAACTAAGACTAGACGTAGGGAAACAATATTTGCAGAATATATTTTTAAATATCATCCTATTTACAAAGACAATGTTCCCATATGGTATACTAGAGATGAAGATACTACGCTGGAAGGTGGAGATGAATTAGTTTTAAGTCGGGATGTTTTAGCAATTGGTGTTTCTGAGAGAACTGAGGCCGAATCTGTTGAAAAAATAGCTCGCAAACTTTTTGAACAAAAAACATCTTTTGGTACTATTTTAGCTTTTCAAATTCCACAAAGTAGGGCTTATATGCATCTAGATACGGTTTTTACTCAAATAGATCATACTACTTTTACAAGTTTTACCAGTGACGATATGAAATTTACAATTTATGCTTTAACTTATGATTTGGCTTCTGGGAGTATTAAAGTTAAAAGCGAAAAAGCTAAACTGGAGGATATTTTAGGCTTCTACCTTGGATGTAAGATTAGTATAATAAGATGTGCTGGAGGGGATTTGATTCACGGCGCGAGAGAACAGTGGAATGATGGTGCTAACACTTTAGCAATAGCGCCTGGAGAAGTAATAGTTTATTCTAGAAATCATGTAACTAATAAATTACTTGAAGAATTTGGAATTAAAGTTTATAGAATGCCTTCTAGTGAGCTTTCACGAGGAAGAGGAGGGCCAAGATGTATGTCCATGCCTTTAATAAGGGAAGATATTTAGTTTAACGGAGGATATATTTATGTATAATTTACAAGACGATTTACGAAACAAAAGTTTTTTAAGGCTTTTAGATTTTACCCAAAAGGATATTAGATATTTACTTGATTTGTCTTATAGCTTAAAAAAAGCTAAGTATTCAGGAATCGAAGAACAAAAACTTAAGGGAAAAAATATAGTTATAATTTTTGAGAAGGATTCAACAAGAACAAGATGTTCGTTTGAGGTTGCTGCTTATGATCAAGGAGCTCATGTTACTTATTTGGGACCAACGGGTAATCAGATAGGTAAGAAGGAATCAATAGCTGATACTGCAAGGGTATTAGGAAGAATGTATGATGCTATTGAATTTAGAGGATTTTCTCAAGAAGCAGTTGAGGATTTGGCTAAGTATTCTAATGTTCCTGTTTATAATGGATTAACAGATGTTGCTCATCCAACACAAGTACTTGCTGATTTTATGACTATTGAAGAGCATAAGGGATGTTTGGCAAATTTGAAGATGGTATTTTGTGGAGATGGTAGAAATAATGTTGCTAATTCTTTAATGGAAGGATGTGCTATTATGGGCATGGATTTTAGAATATTTGCTCCAAGAGAACTTTTCCCAGACCCAGAATTGGTAACCAAGGCAAGAGCGATAGCTGATAAGAGTGGAGGCAGTATTACTATTTCTAGTTCTATTGAGGAAACAGTTAGGGATGCTGATGTGATTTATACTGATGTTTGGGTATCCATGGGTGAGACTAATTGGGATGAAAGAATCAAACTGTTAAGACCATATCAAGTTAATAGTAAACTTATGAAATTGGCAAAGGAGGATGCAATATTTATGCATTGTTTACCGGCTTTTCATGATTTAAATACGGCGCTTGGTAAGGAAATATTTGATAAGTATGGGCTTGAAGGTGTTGAGGTTACACATGATGTTTTTGAAAGTGATCGATCTGTTGTATTTGATGAGGCTGAGAATAGATTGCACACTATTAAGGCTGTAATGGTTGGGACTTTGGGATAATTAGTTATAAATTTTAGATTGAGAAAATGAAGGATGGACTAGGAGAGATATGATGGTTAAGAAGAATAAAATGCCAAGTAGTTTTACAATAATATTTTCTTTAGTAGTGTTTATGACCATATTGACTTATGTAATTCCTGCTGGTGAATTTTCTAAAGAGATGAGAGAAGTTAATGGGAATTTACGAGAAGTTGTTGTGGCTGGAACTTATCATGTAGTAGAAAGACCTTCTCGGGGGTTTTTAGATGGTATTTTTACTGTTTTAACAGCAATGGCTAAAGGGATGGAGCATGCTGTTGAGGTTATTGTATTTGTTTTAATTGTTGGTGGAGCTTATGGTGTAATTTTAGGAACCGGTGCGGTTGATGCAGGGATAGCTGCAGCAATTAAGAAAATGGGAAATAAGGATAAACTTTTGATACCATTAATGATGTTTATTTTCTCCATAGGAGGAACTACAACAGGTATGTATGAAGAGACACTTCCATTTTATCTTATTATGATTCCACTAGTAATAGCCTTAGGATATGATAGTGTTGTGGCTGTTGCAATTATTGGATTGGGTGCTGGTGTGGGAACTATGGCATCTACTATTAATCCATTTTCTACGGGGATAGCAGCAGCGATAGCTGGCATTGAAATAAAGGAAGGTTTTTATTTTCGTCTTATTTTATATATAGTTTCTATGTTTGTAGCTATAGTGTATGTATTGATATATGCGATTAGGGTTAAGGATGATCCTAAGAGATCTATAGTGTATGGGCAAAGGGAAGAACATTATAATGTATTTGTTAAAGGTAGGATGGGAGATAAGGGCGATAGTATGCCGGAATTTACGAATAGGCGAAAGATAGTGTTGCTGTTATATGGAGTAATGCTTGTATTTTTAATATATAGTATTTTGGAGCTTGGTTGGTGGATGCAAGAGATGACTATGTTATATCTTGGTACAGCAATGTTGTCAGCGTTTATATGTAAGATGAGTGAGTTACAGATGTGGGAAACATTTGTAGAGGGAGCTAAAGATATGATGACAGCAGCGCTTATTATAGGTATGGCTCGGGGTGTGATGATAGTAGCTGATGAGGGAATGATTACAGGGACGATGTTAAATGCAGCATCAGAATTTTTGTATGGCGTACCTAAAGGTATGTTCGTAATATTAAACGAGCTTGTACAGATGTGTATAGGGGTTGTTGTGCCCTCATCATCAGGACATGCAAGTTTAACTATGTCAATGATGGCACCATTGGCTGACTTTTTAGATATGCCAAGGTCGTCAGTTGTATTAGGTATGCAAACAGCATCAGGTCTAGTTAATTTATTGACCCCAACCAGTGGAGTTATAATGGCTGTATTGGGTATAGCAAGGATCAGTTATGGTAGTTGGTTTAAATTTGTAATGCCAATATTTGTGATTGAGTGTGTAATATGTATTTTAGTGATAATGGCAAATGTGTATTTATAATTTAGGAGATATGTATGAGTAAAAGAATTGTAGTCAGTCTTGGGGGGAATGCGTTAGAAGGTGGGGAAGGTGCATTTTGTGAGCAGTTAATAAAGATAGAGGGTAGTGTGTGTGAGATAGTAGATCTGATAGAGTATGGTTATGAAGTAATTATCACTCATGGTAATGGCCCGCAAGTAGGTAGGATTTTGCTAGAGAATGAGATGTGCCAAGAGACACCATTAGCACCGCTTGATGTATGTGTTGGTATGAGTCAAGGGATGATAGGGTATTATATTGAGCAAGCACTTAGAAATGAGATGTATAAGCGAGGAATTAGACGGGGAGTAGCAGTAGTGCTGACGCAAGTTTTGGTAGATAAGGAAGATGAGTGTTTTAGAAAACCTAGCAAACCTATTGGACCATTTTATGATAAGGTAAGGGCAGAGGAGCTTGAGAATAAGGGGTATACTTTAAAAGAGGATAGTGGGAGAGGATATAGGCGAGTGGTAGCATCACCAAGGCCAATCGAGATTATAGAAATTAAAGAGATAAGTGAGTTAATGAACAGAGGATGTATAGTTATTGCGTGTGGAGGAGGAGGTATACCTGTTATAAGAGATGAGAAAGGAGTTATTAAAGGAGTAAGTGGAGTCATTGATAAGGATTTTGCATCATCTAGATTAGGACAAGATATAGGGGCAGATAAGTTATTGATAATTACTGCTGTTGATCGGGTAGCGTTAAATTTTGGAAGGAGAGATGAAATTTTACTTGAGAAGGTAGGTATTGTTGATTTAGAGAGATATATAGGAGAAGGACATTTTGCAGCAGGATCTATGTTGCCTAAAATAGAGGCAAGTATTGAATTTGTAAAGTCCGGAGAAGGTAGGGAGGCAATTATTACATCGCTGGGTAAAGTTATTAAAGGAGTCAATGGGATGGAAGGAACAATGATAACTGGATAGGGAATTATAATAGCTAGATCAATTGAGAAGTACTTGTACTTACGTAGAGAAGATAGACTAGATTAGTAATTGGGATATTGAATTTAATAGAGGCAAAAGGAAAATACCTACTAATAGTAGATGTAAAAGTATATTTGTATTATTTCTTTATGATTGTGCTTATTTGTTAATGCTATCATGTTTTGTTAAGTGTTAAATGGGGTTTCAAATGAAGAAAGATAGTATTTTAAGTTATATGATTAAAGTTTTTTCTATGTTGGTATATGGGAAACACATATTTATTATATTTTTTATTATGGTTTTATCATGCAGTAAGGAGAGTCGTAAAGAACTTATGTCATTTAAAATCTGCTTGGGGTGCAGAACCTAAATCAATAGATCCTCAATTTGCCGAAGATGTGCTCGGATTTAATATCATTGTTCAGATGTTTAGTGGCATAATGGATGTTGATGCACAAACTGGGGGATATAAGGCAGGATTAGCTAAATCTTGGGACATATCTGCAGATGGACTTGTGTACACATTTCACTTAACGGAAGGGCTGGTTTGGAGCGATGGTGTTAGTATTACAGCTGAGGGAATTAGGAAATCTTACCTTAGAATCTTAGATAAAGAAACGTTTGCTCATTTTGTTAGCATGCTTAAGTCCACAATAAAGAATGCGGATGCTTACTTTGAGGGTAAAGGTATCCGAAACCGAACTTGGTATTAGAGTTATAGATACCAAGACGCTAGAGATAACTTTGAGTAATCCAAAACCTTATTTCCTTGATATGCTAGTACGCCAATCATTTAGACCAGTCCCAGTGCATACTATTGAAAAGTATGGACAAGTCCTGAAAACATGGTTGTCAGTGGTGCGTTTAAATTATATAAAAGAGTGTCAAATGATAAACTAGTACTTGTAAAACGATAAGTACTATGATGCTGTTCAGGTTGAACTAGATGAACTATTATTTACTGTATTTTATACAGTAAATAATAGTTCATCTTCTTATCGCATGTATGAAAATGATGAAATTGATATGCTTACAGCTGGAGCGATTCCACCTGAAGCAATAAAGGAGATTAAATTTAGAAGCGATTATTATACATTTCCTCTTATGGCTCTTTATTACCTGACATTTAACACTACCCTTAAACCGTTAGATAATGTTAAAGTTAGAGAATCCTTAACGCTTGCTATTGACAGAAAAACATTAACAAGTAAGGTTGTAGACAATGGGAGCATTGCTACAAGAAAAGTCAGTCCTACTTTTAACATGATCCCCACAGGGCAAAAAAATTACTAGCTGAAGCTGGTTATCCTGGTGGTGTGGGTTTCCCTACTCTTAAATTAAAATACAATACAAGCGAAAGCCATAAAAAAATCTGTGAATTTATTCAACATCAGTGGCCAAAGGTTTTAAATATTAATGTGGAACTTGAATAATGAAGAATGGACAACCTACTTAGCAAGTAAAGGAATCGGAAAGTATGAGATTGCAAGAGCCAGTTGGGGAGGACATTATGCAGATTCATTAGCTTTTTTGAGTTTTTTTCAAAAAGAGTTTTCACATTTTAGTTCGTATAAATACTTTAATGAAGTATATGATAATCTTATTGCTCAATCTGATCTTGAACAAGATCCAATTAAGAGACAAGATATTTTAAGAAAAGCCGAAGAAATAATCATAGAGAAAGACTTCCCTATTGCTCCAAATATATAGATATGCAGGAAATTATCTATTTAGAAATGATAAATGGACCGGATGGTAACCCAATGCTACAGAAAGATTTGTTTTCTATAATCTTAGAAGAATTAAATAACAAAAACTAGCAATGAGATCCCGTGCCTTATAATTATTTTTTTATTTCTTGATTAAATAGTATAAGCATTGCAATAGGCAGTATGTTTGCGATGTAATTTAATAGCCAATTTATTGTGTATAAGTAAAATAGTAACTAATTATGGTAATATAGGTTGTGTTTGAGTTTCGTCATAATTTATATTATGCTAGTGAGTTGGCAGTGTGTATTAAATGTTTGTGAAAATCTAAGAGAGGATATAGTAAGGCATTATGTTCAGATTTGACCTCACTTAGTACTCTAAATATTGGTTCTGTTTTTGAGCCCCGCATCCATAAACTTGCAATTATTTCCTGTTTGTTATTTTTAAATAAAACTTTAAGACCTCCTGAGGAGTCACCTGTTCTAGAGATGTTTTGATTGATACCTTCATAATTGATAATTTCATAATTATGGATTGGTAATTTGTGTAAGACTGTATTATTGTTGAACTCTTTTTTTAATAATTTTTCGTAGTTGGATTTAAGTATTTCTTGATTTTCTACATTTATTTTAAGCATGGCTTTTTCTGATGATACTTCTACATTGCTATAAAAATTTATTGTCTTTAATATATCATTAATAGTGTAGTGTTCGTTATATGAATTATTAGATAGTGCACACCATATTTTATAAATATTTTTGATTTTAAGCAGTTTTATGATACTAAAGAGTGTTGCTAGTGGGTCTCTTACTTTTGAGGGGTATGTAATATTTCCTCCATTTGATCCTTCTCCAAAAATTTTTACTATTAATCCTTTATTCCGTAAGAGGCCAGCCATTTCTGTTAAGTTGGCCTCACCGACTTCAACTCTGTAAACTTTTGTGTTAAATAGCATGGCTATTTTTTCGATGTTTAGTGAGGTTGCATCATTAACAACGACAGCCAAATTGTCTTTAATGCCTGAATGGTAAAGATAACTAAGCTCTGAGAGTACTGAGAGTGCAAATATTTTTTGTGGTGCAATCATGGTTGCTTGTCCTTTTTTAAAAATTGCAACCAAATTGCCCCTGTCTCCATCACAGTCAGGGACATAACCTAATTGAAAAGAATTGTCTTGCTTGAATTTTTGTTCTAATATTTGTTTACACATATTTAGAGATGACCCTTCGGGAGTCATTCCGTGCTTAAAGATTCCAATTTCAGTGTTATGAAGTTCCAATTTTATTCCTAAAGATTCAATCATTTCTTTATCAATTGAGTTGATGCGAGAACTACCATTCATCTCACCTATTATTCCTATGGGTTCTTTTATGATATTTTCTTTTAGTATGTTAGTATTTTCTTTATTATGTTTGTCTGGATAAATTATTTGCTGCATTAGTGACTTATATGAGTTATAAGAGCGTGTTTTATGTTTATCTTGTGAAGTGATAATTACTTCATATGTTTTTAAGTGTAGAGCATTATTATTGAAATTTTGTAAGTTTGTTATTAAATTATTCATTAAATTTTCATTTTCAATGTTGGATCTGATTTGGCATATTATTTTCTTTATTTCATTTGAGTTGAGCACACCTCCATCATTTAATCCAGTTTTGATACCATTATATCCTTTAGGATTATGGCTGGCAGAAATGTATATAAAACCTTTTGAATTTTGACTTTCTTTTGTATAAGCTAATATTTCTGGTATTGGAAGTATTCCAAAAAAATTTACATTGTCATTGTTTAAGATTAGTGTCTTAATTACAATCTCTGAGATTATATTTCCAGTTGATCTTGAGTCTAATCCAACATTGATGTATTCTTTTGGTTTATCTTTAAAATAATTTGATATTGTAAGGGTTATAAGAGCAATCAATATTTTATCGTCATCATTTATTTCATGATCTGTTGAATTTTCATCTTTTGATTTTGCAAATATTTTTCTAAAGCCAGAAGGAGAAAGTATCATTTTATTAATAGCATTTCTTAGATTTGTCATGTTTAATATATAATTTTTTAGCATATTTTCCTCCTCATTAGGTTTTAATATTTACCTTTATTGTAGTAGCATAATTATAGTAACATATTCTATTATAAGAAGCATTACTTATTATAATCCTTGTAATATGTTACTATTGTTTACCTTATGCTTAAAATGGGGTTTTTAGTATGTGCGAAGTAATAGATAAAATTTTTTCTAAAAAAATGCTTGATATGCTTAATATGCATAAACTTAAAGTTTTAAGCAAGTCTTTTAAAAATTTTCCCAATGAGAGTCATAGCAGTATTTTAAGTCTTGTTGATCATCCTGTTAAATTAAAATTTAAGAAAGAACTTGTTGAGCATAATTTGAAAAAATATATTGATGATTTTACAAAATTTTTATTTTCATCAGAAGGCGATTTTTATGTTTTTACTGGCGATGAGCTTGAAAGACTAGGTTTATTGCTTTATCCTTATCTTTCATTTGGTATTTTGAATGGAGGTTCTGCAACTAGTTATTTCGATATACTTAAAAATAATGATTTTAATGAGGAATTATATCTTTTATATGCAAATAAAATATTTGAAGCTAAGGAGTCTTTTGGGAATTTGCCAAAGGGAATAATACCCGCATATGTTAACAAAGATGGTAGTTATGGATTTTCATTCTTAGCATTAAAAATCCGACACCTTTTAATGCTTTCTAAGAGATATTATGAACTTTATGGTAAGAGTATTAAGCCTTCAATTTTTCAAATGACAAGTTTTAAGACTTATGAATTAATTTCTAGTTTTTTAGATAATATTTTTGATGATAATTTGATTGAAGATTTAAATTGTTGTGGTTTGCAAAAGACAGATATTTTTACAGCTATTCAGCCGTTGGTTTATTGCTATAAGAAATTAAATGATGGTCAATATGAGTATTTTACCTATGACAATAGCGGAGAGGAAACTCTTTTGGCGTTACCTGCTGGCCATGGTCAAAATTTTAAAGTTTTAAAAGATATTTATTTTAAACTTTATAATTCCGGAAAAAGATTTGTGTATATTGGGAATGTTGATAATATTGGTTTTACTGTCAACTTAAAGACTCTTGCCATAATGGCTATAACTAACAGTTCTGCTGGCTTTGAATTTAGTGTTAAAACCCCACTAGATACAAAGGGAGGAGTTTTAGTCTTAGATGATGACAATTCATTAACATGTGTTGATATTGGTAGTGCTATTTCTAAAGAAACTGTACTAAAAGCTGAATGTAGTGGGAATAAGATTTTGTTTAATTGTGCTACAGGACTTTTTAATTTAGAATATTTGATAGAAAATATAGGTAGAATAATATCAGATATGCCTATAAGGATTATTGAACAGGATAAAGAGTTTGGTAAATATACTGCAATTGAGCAAATAACCTGGGAAGTTGTAAGAATGGTAGATAATCCATTGATTTTTGAGGTTAATAGAGGAGATAGGTTTCTGCCTGCAAAATTGTTTGTTGATACGCTTATTATGAGTAATTACATGAATGATAAATTTGCAGATGATCTATTTGATATTGCTAAATATTTAAATAATGCTCTTAATAATGCGTTGAAGAATAAATATGATTTGGTATTTAGGAGAGGTAAATGGGATGTTTAGATTTGTGTTATTTGGACTTTTATTTTCGAGTTTGGTTTTACTAGGAGCCATCCCCGAAATAGATTATGATTATTTTGAAAATGATAAATTTGATCTCGTAGATATTGATGAATTTTTAGGAAGAGTTGACTTTAAAAATATTTTGAGAGAACGTTGTTTGTTTATTGGCATTAGGAATGTCACCAATCCTAGTGCTGTGCAAGCACTTAGTAGAGATGAACTTAATAAAATAAGAGAAAAGGTAAATCCATTAGGAATTATTTTATTTAGGGAAAATTTCAAGGATGCTCGACAAACTAGAGAGTTGATTGAGGGGGTGAAGAAATATCTTGGCCCTGACATTTTGATTGCTGTTGATGAAGAAGGGGGACTAGTTAGTAGAGCTAGTGAGAATAAGAAATTGGGTGTTTATAATTTTCCTGCCATGGAATTTGTTGGTAGGACCGGAGATGCTCAGCTTGCATATAAGATTGGGGAAATTCTTGGAAAACAGCTTAGACGCCTTGGCATTAATTTAAATATGGCACCTGTAGCAGATACTAAATTTGCTCCCGATAGTCCTTTAGGTAGCAGAACTTTTGGGTATTCATCTTATAATATTGGTCTTATGGTGGAGGCATTTGTTGATGGGATACAAAGGGAAGGTGTTTTTGCTGTGGTTAAACACTTTCCTGGACTTGGAGGCACAAAAGTAGATACCCATAAAGATTTGGCCTTATTGCCTTATAGTAAAAATTTTCTGATGGTAAATAATTTTGTACCATTTCTTTTTGGGAAGGAAGCAAAATTTATTATGATTGGGCATGTATTGGTGCCTAAGATTTCTGGGGATGTGGGTAGTATGTCAAAAGATATTGTGGATATTATAAGGCATAATCTGAATATTTTTAGTATTATAATGACAGATGCATATGATATGGGGGCAATTGTAAATAATTTTAGTTTAGAGCATGCAACTAAAAAATCGTTAAGTTCAGGTGTTGATGTTGTGCTTATTCCAGAGGGTTTTAGGGCATTTAATGCAAGGGAATGAATTTTTTATTGAGTTTTTCTTTTAAATAATGTTTATTAAGAAATAGCCATTGTCTATATTGCCAGGAGAAGTGAGAGCAGATTCCTTTTTTTTGAAATCATCTATATAAGTTAACTTTTTACTGTATCATATTATTATAACTATTTTTTGAAATTGATCTTGTCTATAATTATAAATAGTTCTTAAGCATTATCTTCTATCTTAAAACTTTCTATAATACTTTTTGCAATTTTGTTAGTTTTATTAGTGCCAAAAAGATTGAATAGTAGCTCATGATTCGGTGATGTAATAATTGCTATTAAGTGGAGTGATTGATAAAGACTTTGATTCAGCATTAATGCATATATTGAATTTGTAAAGTTTAGAGAAATTGGTACTTTCCTGATTACTCTTTCAGCTCTTATAACAGGTATATCTCTTTATTTATACATTACTGTTCATAGCTAGCTTGTCTCTTCAATTCCTATGATCTCCTATAAAAGTTATAGAAGGAACAAATGGTTCTGGAAGAACAATGATAACTAGATAGGGAATGTAATAGCTAGATCAATTAAGAAATACTCACGTAGAGAAGAAGAGAATGTAGAGAAGATAGAGAATAGATTAGTAATTGGAATATTAAGTTTAATAGATGCAAAAGGTAAAGCAGGGAAAAGGAAAGCAGAGATATTGTGACCAGTAATAATGGCTGCTCTAAGAGCTATGGGCAATTGAGTTCCTATTAGAATATTAATAATGAAAGAATGTATGTGTATTTGATATTTCAATATGTAAAGAGAGATAGATAAAGTAAAATAGACATTTGATAATAAAGTTGGATTGTGAGGATAAAAGTGAATGGGAATGATATTAAAATCAATCCATTCATTGTAAGTCATGGTTATTCCAATGAAAGCGTAATATTTATAATGTTGATTATAAGGAGTTAAATTTATATAATTATGCTGAATAATACCTATTTGTAGTGGTTTTATATTTGTAAGGTTTCCATTATTGAATTTTTCCCCCCAGGCGTGAGTATGTATTATTAATAAGTGTAGTGGTATAAGTATTAATTTTTTCATTGTGTGTATAAGAAATTGTAACATGTTATTGTCAAATAAGAAATAAAAGGGTATTTTTTATGTATTTGTATTTTCATCTTTCATCAATTTTATACTATTAGCAACTAAACTA